>CAKSXW010000053.1 GCA_934518555.1 uncultured Faecalibacterium sp.
GTCTGGGGGTTGAACAGGTGCTCCTCCTTGCCGCTGCGGAACTTGTGGGCACCGCTGTCGGCCAGCTCCATGTTGATGTCCAGGCCCAGGGGGTCAAAGGCAGCGTTGTGCTGGGCCTCCACGTCGGCCTGGATGTCCTGGAGGGTGATGCCTCCCACCCGGCTGACGGTGCCGGTAAAGTATTTGTCGATGACCTCCTGGGAGATGCCCACCGCCTCAAAGATCTGGCTGCTCTGGTAGCTCTGGATGGTGGAAATGCCCATTTTGGAGGCGATCTTCACGATGCCGTTGAGGATGGCGTTGTTGTAGTCCTCCACGGCGGCATAGTAATCCTTGTCCAGCAGGCCCTGGTCGATGAGCTGCCCAATGGTCTCGTGGGCCAGGTAGGGGTTGACGGCGCAGGCACCGTAGCCCAGCAGGGTGGCAAAGTGGTGGACCTCCCGGGGCTCGGCACTTTCCAAAATCAGGCCCAGGGCCGTGCTCTTTTTGGTGCGGATCAGGTACTGGGACACTGCCGACACCGCCAGCAGGCTGGGGATGGTCACATGGTACTCGTCCACGTCCCGGTCGGAGAGGATAAGGATGTTGGCCCCCTCTTTGTAGGCCCGGTCCACCTCCAGGAACACCCGGTCGATGGCCTTTTCCAGGCTGGTGTTCTTGTAGTAGTTGATGGACACCGTGGCCACCTTAAAGCCCGGCACCTGCATGGAGCGGATCTTCAGCAGGTCGGTGCTGGTAAGGATGGGGTTGTGGACCTTCAGCACCTTGCAGTTTTCCGGTTTATCTTCCAGCAGGTTGCCGTGGGCACCAATGTAGACGCTGGTGGAGGTGACCACTTTTTCCCGGATGGCGTCGATGGGGGGATTGGTCACCTGGGCAAACCGCTGCTTAAAGTAGTTGAACAGGGGAGGATGCTGGCTGCTGAGCACTGCCAGGGGGGTGTCGGTGCCCATGGCGCCGGAGGGCTCGGCCCCGGCCCGGGCCATGGCCAGGATGGTGGTGTTGATATCCTCGTACTTATAGCCAAACACCTTTTGCAGCCGGATCAGCTGCTCTCCGGTGTAGTTTTCCACCTTCACATTGGGGATCTTCAGCTTGGCAAGCTCCACCAGGTTCCGGTCGATCCACTCGCCGTAGGGCTCCCGGCTGGCGTAGAACTCCTTCAGCTTTTCGTCGTCCACCACCTGGCCCTTAACGGTATCCACCAGCAGCATTTTGCCGGGGCGCAGACGGTCCTTGACCAGGATGTTTTCCGGGGGACACTCCAGCACGCCCACCTCGGAAGAAAGGATCATGCGGCCGTCCTTGGTGATGTAGTAGCGGCTGGGACGCAGGCCGTTGCGGTCCAGCACTGCACCCATCACGTCACCGTCCGAGAACAGGATGGCGGCAGGGCCGTCCCAGGGCTCCAGCATGGTGGCATAATACTGGTACAGGTCCCGCTTTTTCTGGCTGATGTTCTTGTTGTTCTCCCAGGGCTCCGGAATGGTGATCATCACGGCCAGAGGCAGGTCCATGCCGTTCATCACCAAAAACTCCAGGGCGTTGTCCAGCATGGCAGAGTCGGAGCCGGAGGTGTTGATGATGGGCAGGATCTTGTTCATGTCCTCCTGGAGGATGGGGCTGGCAATGCTCTCCTCCCGGGCCAGCATGGCGTCGGTGTTGCCCTTGATGGTGTTGATCTCGCCGTTGTGGAGGATAAAGCGGTTGGGGTGGGCACGCATCCAGCTGGGGTTGGTGTTGGTAGAGAAGCGGCTGTGGACCATGCCAATGGCAGATTCGTAATCCGGGCCCTGGAGGTCGGTGTAGAACCGCCGCAGGTCGTGGACCAGGAACATTCCTTTGTACACGATGGTGCGGCTGGACAGGCTGGGCACATAGGTGCCGCTGCTGGCCTGCTCAAACACCCGGCGCACTACATACAGCCGACGGTCAAAGTCGATGCCCTTGCTGACCTTGGCAGGCTTTTTGATAAAGCACTGCCAGATGGAAGGCATACAATCCCGGGCCTTCTGGCCCACGGCGTCCGGGTCCACCGGCACCTGCCGCCAGGCTAAAAACTCCAGGCCCTCCTTACGGGTCACCACCTCAAACAGCTTCATGGCCTGGGCCCGGGTGTGCTCGTTTTGGGGGAAGAAGAACATTCCCACGCCGTATTCACGCTCGTTGCCCAGGGAAATGTTCAGCTGTTCGGCCACCTTGGAAAAAAACTTGTGGCTGATCTGCAGCAGGATGCCCACGCCGTCGCCGGTTTTGCCCTGGGCGTCCTTTCCGGCACGGTGCTCCAGCCGCTCCACGATGCACAAGGCGTCGTCCACGGTCTGGTGGCTCTTGCGGCCCTGGATATCCACCACCGCACCAATGCCGCAGGCATCGTGCTCAAACTGTGGATCGTACAGGCCAAGGGGCTTTGTTTGCTGTGTAAAGTTTTCCATAGACTTTCCCATCCTTTTGATAAGAATCCTTACCGGGTGCGGCACCCTCCGCAGCCGGGAAACGAAAAAGGCGTTCCGCAAGGGCAGAATGCACCCTTGCGGAACGCCTTTGTTCCGGTACCTCTTTATTATACTGAATCCTGAAAGATCTTCAAGTGACAGCTGCACTAAATATGAAAGCGGTTTTTACCCGTATTCTGTGCGAAACGCAAGGGGGCCCGGCTCTGTTGTTGGCCGGGGAACAAAAACCGCCGCACCCGGCGGCCGGAGGGGGCCAGTGGGTGCGGCGGAAACAGGGCAGATATTAAGGATTCAGTGCTTAGTGCTTGGGAGCGTACTGTTTGCGGCTGAAGAACCAGCCAGCGGCCAGCAGGGCAAAGCCTGCGGTCAGCAGCAGCTGCACCATCCAGGCAGAGGTGCCGGTCTGGGGCAGCACATCACCGGCAGGCACAGCCTCCTGCACAGTGGGCTCCTGGGGAGTCTCCGGGGCCACAGGGGTCTCGGGGGTCTCAGGCTCTACCGGGGGAGTCTCCGGGTTCTCCGGCTCCACAGGGGTGGGGTCCGGAGTAGGATCGGGAGTGGGGTCCGGGATAGGCTCCGGGGTCACGGTCTTGCGGTTCACAAACTTCACCGTCAAGGTCTCGCCGCCCTTCATGGCACCCAGGTAACCCAGGTCCGCAGCGGAGGTGCTGGTACCAGCGGCCACATTATCAATGGTCTCGCCGGAATCCTTCAGCTCGTTGTAGGCCTCCTCGTCGCAGATGACATACACGGTGGTGTCGATGTCATAGCCCTTGGGGGCCACAGCCTCCTGCAGGTAGTACACCATATTTTCCAGCAGGGCATAGTCGATGTTCAGCTTGCCGTTGGTGGTGGTAATGGTGTAGGAGAGGGTCTTGTTGTCGGGGTCGTACTTCACCCAGCCGTTGTATCCGGCGGTGACTACGTTGCCATCCTCGTCCAGCTTGTCCGGCACCTTGGTGTAGTACAGGGTGGACTTTTCGCCGGAGGTCTTGTCGGTCTCGTACTTCCACAGGTAGAAGCTGGTCTGGTCCTCCGGCTTGCCGCTTTCGCCAATGGGGTTACCGTCCTGGTCGTACTTGGTCAGGTCCAGAGTACCGTCGGCCTGCTTCAGCACCATGGAGGCGTACCAGTTCCAGGCGGTGTTCTGGTAGTCATTGCCAGCGTTCTGGAAGTCGATGTTGGTGGCCATGGTGAATGCGGCCCAAGTAGCTTCTTCCTCGGTCATGCCGGAGAGCACCAGGGTGTTGAAATAGCTGTTAGCTTCGGCCCACTTGCCGGTCTCGTTCAGCTTGCCAGCCATGTAGTCACCAATGGTCTCCTGGGTGCCGTCGGCAGCCCACTGGCCGTGGCTGTGGTTGTGGTCAACATTACCGCCAGCCTCGGTATCGACCTTTTCCGGGTCCCCCACCTTGAAGCTCAGGATATTCTGGTAGAAGTTATCATAGAGGGTGGCGGGGTCCATCTTAACAGTGTTGTTTCCGGTATTGGGGTCGTTGGGCATAGAAGAACCGGAACGGCTCAGCTCCTTCAGAGCCTCGGGATCGTTTTTCAGCAGGTCGCTTACGCTATCATACTTGGAGCCATCGGCTTTGCGGTAGTAGTCCAGAATGTAGTCATCGTAGGTCTCATAACCCTTGGCAGGCATATACTGCTCCAGAGCATCCCGGATATCTTGGTTCATCAGGGCACCGCTGGAGTGGGTAAAGGGACCATTGTAATAATCCTTTTCAACATTCTTGCCGTTCTTGGTCTTTTTGTAGACAAGGGTGGAAGTGTTTTTGTCTTTGTTCAGAACAGTCTTTCCATCTTCAGTGGTCTGAACATCGCTCTTGTAGAAGCCGCCGTAGTAATGATCGCCGGATTTTACATAATATTTACCGTTGATCAGTTCCACCTCGGTACCGGCAGGCACATCCGTTCTGGTAGACTGAGTGGTCAGCTTTCCTTCCGAATCAAGGAACTGGTTCTGATCGTGGTTGCCGCCGTACTCCTTCAGCGCAGCATCCACCAGATCTTCCATACAGCCGGACTCAGCGGTTTTGCTATACTTCAGCTCAAGATCGGTCTTGCCTGCGTATTCCTTGGGCAGCTCCTGTCCGTCAAAGCCAGTGACGCCGGTTTTGTCGGTGTTGCTCACGTCAGGGGTAGCAACGGTAAAGCTGCTGTCCTTGTACACATAAGTATGCTTGGAACCGTTGGCAAGAGACACATCAAAGATGGTGGTGCAGCCGGGTTCATTGTACAGGCTCACCGTATCGGTATCCAGATGGTAGACGTATTTGACACCGTTGTAGGTGTACGTCATGGTTTTGTCGCCCCACATCTGGGCAGTTGCCAGCTTCCGCTTGCCTTCGTCGGTTTCCAGATAGGCTGCGCCGTACTCACTGACGACCTCCTGGACCTTGCTCAGTTCGATGGTCTGGTCGCCCTCGGCGTCAGCCTTGATGTTGAAGGTGACCTTGAAATGACCGGTCTCCGGGTCATAGGCAACGGAATAGTCCGGATCTTCCTCGGGCTTCTCCTCGGGCTTTTCTTCAGGCTTCTCCTCGGTATCGGTGCCTTCGCCCTCGGCAGGGGTCTCGCCCTTTTCCTCACCCTCAGCAGGGGTCTCCGGCTCGGAGGGTTCCTCCTTGTCGCCAGCCTCGCCCTTGATATGGTCCTTGTTGTCCTCTGCGGTGCCGGGCAGAGTCTCTACGGTCTCGGACTGCTCCGGACGCTGGATATCGGAGATGGAAGGCTCCTGGCCTTCTCCGTCGGAACCTTCGGTTTCGTCAGTGCCCTCAGTCTCGCCGGGAGCCTTATCCTCGGTCTCCTCAGTGCCCTCAGTGGTGTCGTTAATTACGCTCTGGGGGGGGGTAGGAGACTGGTTCTCAGAGCCGTCCAGCGGCACAGCCACTACGGTAATGGGGCTCTTTTCCGTATCCACCGGAAGGGCTCCTGCATCCTCTGCAGCGGCCCCCAGCGTACCAAAGGTGCTGGCAAACACCGATAACGCCAGTGCCATGGCTACGATCCGTTTTCTTCGCATAAATTGATCCTTCCTTCCTTGGTCAGAAATGCGCCCGGGCCTATTGTATAGGGAGGGGCGTCCGCAAAAGGCCCCACAAAAACAGGAGGTTTGTTGCACGGCCTACTGATTATTATAATACCTGCCTCCGGGGTAAATAACAAGCGAAAACGGAGAAAAAGGTTGCGGCCCGGTGAGATTTTGTGAAGGTGTACAAAATATGAAAGGAAAGTTTTGGCAGTATTTCGGAACGTTCAGAAGATCCTGTTGCACAATTGTTGCACGTTTGTTGCAGAAGAAAAAGGCAAAAGAAAACCCCCACACCCCGGTGCTCAAAGGGCACCAGCGGCATGGGGGAATATCGGGGAACAGTCAGCGGCAGTGCGCCCGGCAGGGGGCCTTGTGGGCCAGCCACCGCCCACCCACCAGCAGGCCAAAGCCCACGGGGAGGAGAAGCCGCCCGGTAAACAGCCCGGTCTGGGGCAGGGTGGCCTCCGGCTCCGAGGCTTCGGAGACTTCCGGGACCTCAAAGCCGATCTCCTCCGGGGTGGTATAGCTGATCATGGTAGGGGGCTCCTCCGGCAGGATGGCCACCTCAGACGAAGCTGGGTCGGCAGGGGGCTCCTGGGCCGCTCCGGCAGCCAGACAGGCCCCCGGCAGGATGCAAAACGCCAGCAGCAGGGCACACAAAAACTGTTTCATGGGGGCCGCCTCCTTTTTAAAATTCGTTGTTCTCTTGCTCTCTTTTAATATTAAACCGCAACGGCAAAAGAATGCAAGTGGAATTTTTGAAAAACAAGGTAGTATCCCATAGATTTGGAACAAACCACAAATCTAAGAGAATTTATGCAGCAAAAGCAACAAGATTTCCCTGGGTTTAGGGGCTGCCAAGGGGCTGGCAGCTGCATAAAAAAGAGCCGCACTCTTGCGAATGCGGCTCCGGAAATAACCGAAAAAAACCGGGAACGATCAGTAGGTGATGCCCTGTGCCATCATGGCGGTAGCCACCTTCAGGAAGCCGGCGCAGTTTGCGCCCACCATCAGGTTGCCCTCAGAGCCGGCAGCCACAGAAGCGTCGTAGGAAGCGTGGAAGATGCCCTCCATGATGCCCTTCAGCTTGGCATCCACTTCCTCAAAGCTCCAGCTGAGACGCTCGGAGTTCTGGCTCATCTCCAGGCCGGAGGTAGCCACGCCGCCGGCGTTGGAGGCCTTGGCAGGTCCATACAGGATGCCGTTGGACAGGTAGACCTCAATGGCCTCCGGGGTGCTGGGCATGTTGGCACCCTCGCACACTACGGTGCAGCCGCCCTTTACCAGAGCCTCGGCAGAAGCCTTGTTGATCTCGTTCTGGGTAGCGCAGGGCAGGGCGATGTCGCAGGGGACAGTCCACACCTGGCTGCAATCAGCCACATAGGTAGCACCGGCGTGGGTCTCGGCGTACTCCTTGATGCGGCCACGGCGCACTTCCTTCAGGTCCTTGACGTAGGCCAGGTCGATGCCGTTGGGGTCGTAGACATAGCCGTTGGAGTCGGACATGGTAACCACCTTGGCACCCAGCTGGGTAGCCTTCTCGCAGGCGTAGATAGCCACGTTGCCGGAGCCGGAGATCACCACGGTCTTGCCCTGGAAGCTGTCGTTCCGCATGCACTTCAGGGCCTCAGCGGTAAAGTAGCACAGGCCGTAGCCGGTAGCCTGGGTACGGGCCAGAGAGCCGCCAAAGGTCAGGCCCTTGCCGGTGAGCATACCGCCCTGGAAGCTGTTGGTCAGACGCTTGTACTGGCCGAACATATAGCCAACCTCACGGCCGCCCACGCCGATATCACCGGCAGGGCAGTCCACGAACTGGCCGATGTGGCGGTACAGCTCGGTCATAAAGCTCTGGCAGAAGCGCATGACCTCCATGTCGCTCTTGCCGTGGGGGTCAAAGTCAGAGCCGCCCTTGCCGCCGCCCATGGGCAGGGTGGTGAGGCTGTTCTTGAAGGTCTGCTCAAAGCCCAGGAACTTCAGGATGCCCTGGTTCACAGAGGGGTGGAACCGCAGGCCGCCCTTGTAGGGGCCAATGGCACTGTTGAACTGCACACGGTAGCCACGGTTCACCTGCACCTTGCCGGCATCGTCCACCCAAGGCACACGGAAGGTGATGATGCGCTCCGGCTCCACCAGACGCTCGATGAGGCCGGCCTTCTCGTACTCAGGGTGCTTTTCCACCACGGGCTGGATGCTCTCCAGCACCTCACGGACAGCCTGCAGGAATTCCGGCTCGTTGGCATTGCGCTTTGCCAGGCCGTCGTACACACGCTTCAGGTATTCATTCGTCAGCATAATAGAATACTCCTTTTCCCAATTACTCTATAGATTTTGTAAAACCGGGATGCTTTGCCTGCCGCCTTGCAGACAAAGGAAACCGGGGCCGGCCCCTCTGTGGGCCAAGGGCTGCCTGCACAGACAGCCTACCGCTTGATTATAAAGCATCCTGCCGGGTTTGACAAGGGACAAAAAGCAGAAAATGTTTCAAAAAAACAGATGAAAAGTTGAAACCACTTCATAAAACGAAAAATAAAAGCAAAAAACCCGGCGGAACCTTGTTTTTGAAAGTGGAAAAGACCGTCTTTCCCCTGGCAGGTCACCGGGTCTGGGCCGTCAGCCAGTCCAGCAGTCCGGTGTTTTGGTCCAGGTACACTGTGGGTACTGCAAAATGGTCTGCCTCCGGCAGTACGGTGCAGCGACAATCTCCGTTCACCCGGGCCAGGGCATCCACAAGACGCACGGAGGCTTCCGGCGGCACGATGGTGTCCTTAGCACCTACCACTGCCCAGACAGGCAGGGAAGCCAGACTCTGCAGGGCTTCCCGGGTCATACGGACGCTGCCGCTGAGGGGAGCAATGGCAGAAAACCGCTGGGGATGGTCCAGGGCTACGGCCCAGGTGCCGGTGCCGCCCATGCTGTGGCCTGTAAGGCTGACCCGGCGGTTGTCCAGCTGATGCTGGCTCACCAGGTGGTCTACCAGGGCCAACAGAGCCGTCTGCCTGTCGGTCCAGCCGGTGCAGTCCCGGGGCAGCTGAGGCATCACTACATAGGTGGCAGGAGCAAGCTGCCCCTGCTGCAAAAAGCGAGGCAGACTGTCGGCCTCCAAAAGCAGCGAAAGATCACTGCCTTTTCCGCTGCCGCCGTGGAGATACACCACCAGGGGCATACCGGGGCAGGGGTCCTCCGGCGTATACAGCCAGTAGGCCAGGCTCTCCCCGTCGGGGGCGGCAAAGTTCTGCTGCACAAAAGAGGCTGGAGCAGCCCCCCAGGCAGGCAGCCCGGCTGCTGCTGCCAGGCCCAGCAGGGCAGAACCTAAGATAAAATCACGTCGCTTCATAAAATACCTCCTGCTCGTTATGAATGCAAAAACCCCACAGGAGCCCAAAGCGGCCTCTGTGGGGCGGTAGTTACTTCTTCAGCAGCTTTTCGCAGGCGTCAGCGGCACCTTCCAGGAACTGGCCGCCGTAGGTCTCGATCATGCCGGCGTCAGAAAGCTGGGCCAGCTGGGGGTCGATGGGGCACTTGGCCAGCACCGGCAGGTGGTGCTTGGCGGCCACCTCGTCCACATGGCTGTTGCCAAACACGTTGATGTGCTTGCCGCAGTCCGGGCAGACGATGTAGCTCATGTTCTCCACGATGCCCAGCATGGGCACCTTCATCATCTCGGCCATGTTCACGGCCTTGGCAACGATCATGCTCACCAGCTCCTGCGGGCTTGCCACCACAACGATGCCGTCCACCGGCAGGCTCTGGAACACGGTCAGGGGCACGTCACCGGTGCCCGGGGGCATATCCACGAACAGGAAATCCACGTCCTTCCAGACCACATCGGTCCAGAACTGCTTCACGGCTCCGGCAATGACGGGGCCACGCCACACCACGGGGTCCTCCTCGTTTTCCACCAGCAGGTTGATGCTCATCACATCAATGCCCATGCGGCTCTGGATGGGCCAGCAGCCCTTGTCGTCGGCCATGGCACGGCCATGGATGCCAAACAGCTTGGGGATGGACGGGCCGGTGATGTCGGCATCCAGGATGCCGCAGTGGTAGCCCCGGCGAGCCATGGCGCAGGCCAGCAGAGCACTGGTCATGCTCTTGCCCACGCCGCCCTTGCCGGAAACAACGCCGATCACTTTTTTGACGCGGCTGTGTGGGTTGGGGGCGTCATGCTGCGGCGCAGCCTCCCGGGAAGAACAGGCTGAACTGCAATGAGAGCAGTCATGGGTGCATTCTTCGCTCATTCTCTTTTTCCGCACGGTAGGGCAGGGCTCTGCCATGCGTTTCCTCCTTGCTCATAATACGGACAGGGCGTACCCTGTCGGACCGTCTTCTACTATACCATAAAAAGGCCAGGGAAACAACCCATGGTGCGGCTCATGTTTTGCACAGCCGCCGCATAGGCTGGAACCGGGATGTTGTCAGGGGGGAGGTGCGCTGTGGGCCACAGATATCTGAAAAACGCAGCCCTGCTCACCGGGTCCGACGTGGTGCTGCGGCTGGCAGGGCTTTTGCTGCGGGTGTGGCTGGCCAACGCCCTGGGAGGCCAGGGCATGGGGCTGTACCAGCTGGTGCTGGCGGTGTACGGCCTGTTCGTTACCCTGGCCACTGCAGGGGTGTCGGTGGCGGCCACCCGGCTCATGACCGAGGAGCTGAGCCGCAGCCCCGGCACCGCCCGGGGGATGCTGCGGCTGCTGCTGGCCGTGGGGGCTGGCCTGGGCCTGGGGGCCATGGCAGGGCAGCTGGCTCTGGCCGGGGCCGCCGCCCGGTGGTGGCTGGGAGATATCCGGGCCAAGGGTGCCTTGCAGGTGTCGGCCCTGGGCCTGCCCTGGATGGCAGTTTCGGCGGTGCTGCGTGGGTTCTTTCTGGCTCGGCGGAGGGTGGAGCCCAACGTGGTAAGCCAGCTGGCGGAGCAGGGGGTCCGGGTGGCGGCGGTGGTGGCCGCCCTTTCCTGGACCCGGGGGTGGGCTGTGGAGCGGCGGTGCGCCCTGGTGCTGGGGGCCACTGCCCTCAGCGAGGGGGTGTCCCTGGGGATCATGGCCCTGTTCGGCCGCCGGGAGGCTGCCCGGTGCTTTGGCTCTGCCCCGGCGGAACGGCCCCCCTTGCCCCGGCAGCGGCTGTGGGAGATCCTGTGGCCGGTGGAGGGGGGACGGGTGCTTTCCAGTGCCCTGCACACGGCAGAAAATATGCTGGTGCCGGCCTGCCTGGCGGTGTACCTGACCGGGGCCGGGGGCCGGGCAGCGGCCCTGGAACAGTACGGGGTGCTGAAGGGCATGGCCCTGCCCCTGCTGAACTTTCCCTTTGGGCTGCTGGGGAGCCTGGCAGTGCTGCTGATGCCGGAGATCACCCAGGCCCATGTGCTGGGCCAGACCCGGCGACTGAGGGGGCTGCTGGACCGGATGCTGCGGCTCACCGGGTACTTTTCGGCCCTGGCCGGGGGGCTGTTCTGGGTGTGGGGGCCCTTGCTGGCTGAGCTGCTGTACCATAGCTCTGAGGCCGGGTTCTACCTGCAGGTGCTGGCCCCGGCCATGCCGCTGCTGTACCTGGAAAGCATGGTGGATGGTGCCATGAAGGGCATGGGGGAGCAGAAGGCCGCCTTCCGGTACAGCTTGTGGGATTCGGTGCTGCGGATCGCCGGGGTGTGCCTGCTGCTGCCCCGGTACGGCATGAAGGGCTTTCTGGCGGTGATCCTGCTTTCGGGCCTTTACAGCTGCGCCGCCAACACCGGGCGGCTGCTGTGGTCCAGCGGTGCCCGGCAGGGGTTCTTTGCCTGGGCCGGGGCTCCGGCTCTGGCGGCAGGGGCCTCGGTGGCAGCAGGCACCGGGCTGCGGCAGCTGGCCGCCGCCGCTCCGGCAGGCCTCTGGCCCCAGGGAGCAGCCCTGGCTTTGGGAGCAGCGGCCCAGGCCGGGGTGTTTTTGCTGGCGGCCTGGCCCTTGGGCCTGGGCCGGGAGCTGGGCCGGGCCTTGAGCAGCAGACCCCGGAAAAAACTGTGAAAAAGCGGTGGGGGCCTGAAATTTCTGGACACAGCAGGAGAAACTGAGTATAATAATGGAATGGGACTTTGTGCAGCCCCGGAACCGGTGGGAATTTCCGGTAAAATCAGAGGCAGTGGGCAGAGAGGGCCTGCGCCGGACAAAAGAGGATATGTTTCGTGAAAGAAAAACATCAAAACGCCCTGCAGGTATACCTGCGGCGGAGCATCCTGGTCTTGCTGGATGCAGCCATTGTGGCGTTCAGCTTTTACTTTGCACTGCTGCTGCGGGCCGATGGTGCCGTAGAAGCCACCTGGTGGCCCCATAACCGGGCCATCCTGTACCACAACCTGCCCTGGATCGTGGCAGTGTACCTGGCCAGCTTTCTGCTGGGGGGCCTGTACTCGGTGCTGTGGAAGTACGCCGGGGAACGGGACCTGATCCGCCTGGCCGGCATGATCGGGGTGCCCACGGTGGCGGTGTACGCCATCAACCGTCTGTGCATCCACGGGGTGCTGTTCAATTCGGCCAACTGCATGGCAGCGGTGCTGATCTTCCTGCTGGTGGGGGGCAGCCGCCTGGCCTGGCGTCTGTTTTTGAACCACCCCTTTGGGGAACGGGTCCGGGGAGTGCCCAGCAAGGACCCCAACCGCCCGGTGATGATCGTAGGTGCCGGAGAGGCCGGGGCCTGGGCCATCAACGTGTGCAAAAGCAACAAGGAGTACGGCCACGCTGTGGTGGCAGTGGACGATGACCCGACCAAGCTCCACCAGACCATCCACGGGGTGCCGGTAAAGGGCACCCTGGAGGAGATCCCGGAGCTGTGCAAGCGGTACGGCATCCACAGCATCATCATTGCCATCCCCACCCTGAAGGGCAGCAAGCTGAGCCATGTCATCGACCTGTGCGTAGGCACCCACTGTGCCGTGCAGCTGCTCAGCGACCCTCAGCTGGTGGGCTCCGGCACCCCGGGGCAGGGGGCGGCCTTCCGGGAGCTGAACCCGGCAGACTTCCTCTCCCGGGAGGAAGTGACCCTGGACACGGACAAGATCTCCGGCTACCTGACAGGCAAGACCGTGCTGGTAACAGGCGGCGGCGGCTCCATCGGCAGTGAGCTGTGCCGCCAGGTCATGCGATTCAAGCCCGGCAAGCTGCTGATCTTTGATATCTACGAGAACTGCGCCTACGAGCTGCAGATGGAACTGCAGCAGAAGTACGGCCGGGATATCCCGGTGACGGTGCTCATTGGCTCCATCCGGGATAAAAAACGCCTGGACGAGGTGTTTGAGACCTACCACCCCACGGTGGTGTTCCACGCGGCGGCCCACAAGCATGTGCCGCTGATGGAGGTCAGCCCCGCCGAGGCGGTCAAGAACAACGTGCTGGGCACCAAGAACCTGCTGGTGAGCGCCAGCGAGCACGGGGTGGAGCGGTTCGTGCAGCTGTCCACCGATAAGGCGGTAAACCCCACCAGCGTCATGGGCTGCACCAAGCGCATCTGCGAGATGCTGATCCAGACCTTTGCAGGCAACACGGAGATGAAGTGCGTGGCGGTGCGGTTCGGCAATGTGCTGGGCAGCCACGGCAGCGTCATCCCCCTGTTTGAGGCTCAGATCAAAAAAGGCGGCCCTGTCACCCTGACAGACCCGGCCATCGAGCGGTACTTTATGACCATCCCGGAGGCGGCCCAGCTGGTGCTGCAGGCCGGTGCCCTGGCCGAAAGCGGCAACATCTATGTGCTGGA
>CAKSXW010000054.1 GCA_934518555.1 uncultured Faecalibacterium sp.
CGCAGGCTTTTCAGAACCCCAAAATAAAAATCTTTTTTCCGCTGATGATGTGCAGAGCGCAGCGGAGCACATTCCGAATCATGATCTGGAATCGAGGCAGGAACTATGAACTACCAACAGGCATTGGAATACATCCACGCTGTGCAGTGGGCAGGCCACAAGCCGGGCCTTACCCGGACCCGGACCCTGCTGGCTGCCCTGGGGGACCCTCAGCAGCAGCTGAAGTTCGTCCATGTGGCCGGCACCAACGGCAAGGGCAGCACGGCGGCTATGCTGGCGGCCTGCTTGCAGGCTGCCGGGTACCGGGTGGGCCTGTACACCTCCCCCTTTATCAATCGGTTCAACGAGCGCATCCAGGTGGACGGGCAGCAGATCCCGGACCAGGAACTGGTGGAGCTGGTGGAGCAGGTGCGGCCTGCCGCCGATGCCATGACCGATGTGCCCACAGAGTTTGAGATCATCACCGCCCTGGGGATGCTGTATTTTGCCCGGCGGCAGTGCGATATCGTGGTGCTGGAGGTGGGCCTGGGGGGCACCCTGGACTCCACCAACGTGATCCAGCACTCGGAGTGCGCTGTGATCACCGCCCTGGGCATGGACCATGTAAAGGAGCTGGGCCCCACCCTGGCAGACATTGCCGCTGCCAAGGCCGGGATCATCAAGCCGGGTTGCCCGGTGGTGAGCTACGGCGGCGTGCCGGAGGCTGATGCGGTGATCCGGCAGGTGGCCCGGCAGCAGCAGGCCCCCCTGACCCAGGTGGACTTTGGCAAGCTCCAGGTCCGGCAGGGAAGCCTGGAGGCCGTGACCTTTGATTATGATGGTCTGGAAGGGGTGCGGCTGCCCCTGGTGGGCAGCTACCAGCCCCGGAATGCCGCTGTGGCCATTACCACCCTCCGGGTGCTGAGGGGCCGGGGCTGGAACATCCCGGACCAGGCCATCCGCACCGGGCTGGAGCAGGTGCAGTGGCCGGGCCGCTTTGAGCTGCTGCGCCGCAGCCCGGCCTTTGTGCTGGACGGCAGCCACAACGCCCACGGCATGAGAGCCACGGTGCAGAGCCTGAGGGATCGGTTCCCTGGGGAAAAGTTCGTGTTCCTGGTCAGCATCATGGCAGACAAGGACGTGGACGAGATGCTGCAGCTGCTGGCCCCTCTGGCCCGGCAGTTCGTGACGGTGGCCGCCGCCACCCCCCGGGCTATGCCGGCACAGGTGCTGGCAGACCACATCCGGGCCTACGGCTGCAAGGCAGAGGCGGCCCCTACCATCGAGGCTGGCGTGGCCCGGGCAGTGTCCCTGGCAGGCCAGGGCCCGGTGTGCGCCCTGGGAACCCTCTATTTTTCCGGAGACGTGCGGCAGGCCTTTGCTGCTCTGGGCTGACCCCCTAAAGCCCCAAAAAAAAACACAGACAAAAAGAAAAAGCGATGACCCGTGCAGGTTGGGTCATCGCTTTTCTTGCCCCATCGGGGGCAGGCAGGGTAAATGATAAGAAGGTAAATGAAGAAAATAGCGAAAATGAAGAAGGAAACAAAGGCAGGATCTGGAGAAATAGATCACATTGTATCCAACGGACGCCTTTGTTGGATACAACATACCACTTTTCAAGAGAAAATACAAGACCTTTTTCTAATAAAACACACTGGAAAGCACAATTTTGGAGAAGTGCACAGATTTGGAGGAAAGTTCCCGGCAAACTGACGAACAAGCATAAATATGGCTGGAACAGGAAAACCCGGCGGCAGAAAGACAGTTCTTTACAAGGCCCGGGAGCTGTGTTAAGATGAATACAAGTGTGCAGACCGGAGGTCTGCGGCAGAAAACCAGGAGAGAGGGCACGGGCGTGGAGGCCCGGCAAAGGGAAAATACCATGGAATGTCAAACAAATGGTGGGCAAAAGCCTGCGTTGTTCGGTGGGCGAGCCCCACTGTTTACCCGGGGAGACCTGCTGCGGCTGACAGGGCCGCTGCTGGTGGAGCAGCTGCTGGCGGTGACGGTGGGCATGGCGGATACTATGATGGTGTCCCGGTGCGGCGAGGCGGCCATCTCCGGCGTGAGCCTGGTGGATATGATCAACAACCTGATCATCGTGCTGTTTGCGGCCCTGGCCACCGGCGGTGCGGTGGTGGTGAGCCAGTTCTTAGGGGCCCGGGAGCAGCGGTCTGCCAATGAAAGCTCCGGCCAGCTGGTGCTGCTCAGCGGCATTCTGGGCCTGGGGGTGGGGCTGCTCTGCTTTGCCCTGGCCCGGCCTATGATCCGGCTGTTCTACGGCTCCATTGAGGCCGATGTGCTGGATGCCGGTACCTTATACTTACAGATCATTGCGGTGAGCTACCCGTTTTTGGCCCTGTACAACGCCGGAGCGGCCTTGTTCCGCAGCATGGGCAACTCCAAGATCTCCATGCAGATCAGCGTGATGATGAACGTTATCAACATCGTAGGCAACGCAGTGTGCATCTTTGGCCTGAAAATGGGGGTGGACGGCGTGGCCTGGCCCAGCGTGGTGTCCCGAGTGTTTGCCGCTGTGCTGATCCTGGCCAAGTGCTACCAGAAGGGCCACGCCCTGGAGGTGCCCAAGACCCTGCGACTCAACGGTGCCATGACCAGGCGCATCCTCAGCATCGGTATCCCCTCGGCCTTTGAGAACAGCTTGTTTGAGGCCGGGCGCATCCTGGTGGTGAGCATGATCTCCACCTTTGGCACGGTGCAGATCGCTGCCAACGCCGTGGCCAACAACCTGGACGGCATGGGGGTGATCCCCGGCAAGGCCCTGAGCCTGGCCATGATCACGGTGGTGGGCCGCTGCATCGGGGCCCGGGACAACGAACAGGCAGTGTACTATACCCGGCGGCTCACCCTGTGGGCCTATGTGACCATGGGGGTGTTCAACGGGGCCATCCTGCTGTTTTTGCGTCCGGTGGTGGGCATCTACGCCCTTTCCGGCGAGACCATGGAACTGGCTATCATCCTGGTGACCATCCATGCAGGCTGTGCCATCTTTTTGTGGCCTTTGTCCTTTGTGCTGCCCAACGCCCTGCGTGCGGCCAATGACGTGAAATTTACCATGGTGGTGTCCATCCTCAGCATGGCCTGCTGGCGGCTGGGCTTCAGCTACCTGCTGTGTGTCCGGCTGGGCTGGGGTGCCATAGGCGTGTGGATCGCCATGGTGCTGGATTGGATCTGCCGGGTGAGCTGCTTTGTGCTGCGGTTCCGCAGCGGTGTATGGAAAGCCAAATACCAGGCATAAGGATAAAAGGAGAACGCCATGAAACTGATCAGCTGGAACGTAAACGGGCTGCGGGCCTGCCTGACCCACGGCTTTGCCGAGAGCTTTGCGGCCCTGGATGCCGATATCTTTTCGGTGCAGGAGACCAAGATGCAGCCGGGCCAGGCAGATTTTGCCCCGGAGGGCTACACCGAGTACACCTATTCAGCAGAGAAAAAGGGCTATTCCGGCACGGCCTGTTGGTGCAAGACGGCCCCCTTGGCGGTGACCACCGGCATGGGGCTGGAACAGCACGACCACGAGGGCCGGGTGCTGACCCTGGAATATCCGGGCTTTTACCTGGTGAACTGCTACACTCCCAACAGCCAGGACGGCCTGAAGCGGCTGGACTACCGCATGGAGTGGGAGGACGCTTTCCGGCAGTATCTGCTGGATCTGGACGCCAAAAAGCCGGTGATCCTTTGCGGCGACCTGAACGTGGCCCACACGGAGATGGACATCAAAAACCCAAAGACCAACCGCATGAACGCCGGGTTCACGGACCAGGAACGGGCCAAGATGACCCAGCTGCTGGAATCCGGCTTTGCCGACAGCTTCCGGGTGCTGCACCCGGAGCAGGTCAAGTACAGCTGGTGGAGCTACCGTTTCCACGCCCGGGAAAAGAACGCCGGATGGCGCATCGATTATTTTTTGGTATCCCGTCGGGTGGCAGACAAGATCCGGGCTGCCGAGATCCACAACGAGATCTTTGGCTCTGACCATTGCCCGGTGGAGCTGGTCATCGACCTGTAAGGAGGCTTTTTATGCTCAAGAATTATCTGCTGGTGTTTCTGATCTCCATGGTGCCCATCGTGGAGCTGCGTGGGGCCATTCCCATTGGGCTGGGCCTGGGGCTGCCGGCACTGCCCACCTACTTTTTGTGCGTGCTGGGCAACATGATCCCGGTGCCCTTTATCTACCTGTTTGCCCGGAAGTTTCTGATCTGGGGCTACCACAAGCCCCTTATCGGGCCCATCTGCCGCTTTTGCATCAACAAGGGCGAAAAAGGGGGCCGTGCTCTGGAGGCCAAGGCAGGCCGGGGCCTGACGGTGGCACTGCTGCTGTTTGTGGGCATCCCCCTGCCGGGCACCGGAGCCTGGACCGGCACCCTGGCAGGCTCCATCCTGGATATGAAGTTCAAGGATGTGGTGATGGCCTGCATGGGCGGCGTGCTGCTGGCTGGCGTGATCATGGGCCTGGCCAGTGCCGGACTGCTGGGGGCCGTCAGCGGCCTGTTTGCCGTAGGCTGATGCCCAAAGCCGGGGCAGCTTTGTCGTGGAAAATGACCATAGCATTTCCCGGCAGAGTATGCTAAAATGAACAAGATGTGTTTTAAAAAAGCAGCCGACTGCAGCCGACTGCCCGGAAAGGAAACGAGAATCATGGATCAGGTACTGAATCAGAAGATCGACGCATTTATTGCAGAAAATACGGAAAAGATCCTGCAGGACATCGGGGCACTGGTGGCCGTTGACAGCGTGGAGGGCACCCCGGAGGAGGGGGCACCCTTCGGCAAGGGCCCCCGGGCTGCTCTGGACAAGACCCTGGAGCTGGCTGCCAACATGGGCCTGGCTACCCGCAACTGCGAAAACTACATCGGCTACGCAGAGCTGGCTGGCAAGGACCCGGAAAAGTACCTGGCCACCATCTGCCATGTGGACGTGGTGCCGGTAGGCAACGGCTGGACCGGGGACCCCTTCCAGATGCGTGTGAAGGACGGCTGGCTGCTGGGCCGGGGCGTCTCGGACGATAAGGGCCCCATGGTGGTGACCCTCTACGCCCTGAAGTTCCTGAAGGAGCAGGGCTACGAGCTGCGGTACCCCATCCGTGCTCTGGTGGGCGACAACGAGGAGACCCACATGAAGGATGTGGAGTACTACCTGAAGAACTACCCGGCTCCGGTGTTCTGCTTTACCCCGGATGCGGAGTTCCCGGTGTGCAACGGTGAAAAGGGCCACTTTGGGGCCAGCATCGTCAGCCCCGTGTGCAACGGCGTGATCCTGGACATTGAGGGCGGTGTGGCCAACAACGCTGTGCCGGACCGTGCCAGTGCCCTGGTCCGCACCGATATCCGCAGCCTGAAGAACGCCCCCAACATTACCCTGGAGCCGGCAGAGGACGGCTGCGTCCGGGTACGGGGCTGGGGCAAGTCCGGCCATGCTGCTATGCCGGAGGGCACTCTGAACGCCATCGGCCTGGTGGTGGATTACCTGCTGGACAACGGCCTGTGCAACGAGGCCGAGCGTGCCTACCTGGAGGCCCTGCACAAGCTCCATGTCTCCACCGCCGGTACCGGCCTGGGCATGGACTGCGCTGACGGCCCCTTTGGCCCCCTGACCGTGATTGGTGGCCGCATCTTTATGAAGGAGGGACGCATGGTGCAGACCATGGACAGCCGCTTCCCTACCTGCACCAACGGCGAGACCATTGCCCAGCAGGTCCGCAACGCTTTGGGCCAGGGGGCACAGCTGCAGGATGTGGATGCAGCAGAGCCCTTCTACATTGCAGCCGACAGCCCGGCCATCCAGGCCTGCATCAGCACCTACAATGAGGTGACCGGCGAGAACGCCACCCCCTTTACCATGGGCGGCGGCACCTATGCACGGCACTTCCCCTATGCAGTGAGCTTTGGCCCGGAGCACGAGGACATGGTGCTGCCGGAGTTTGGCGGCCCCATGCACGGTGCCAACGAGGCAGCTCCCATCGACAAGCTGCTGGAGGCTGTAAAGATCTACATCCTGGCGCTGCTGCGTCTGGAAGAGATCGACTTCTGAGGCAGGCCCATGGAGATCCTGGTCATTGACGGGCAGGGGGGCGGCCTGGGCAAGCAGCTGGTGGCAGCCCTCAGCACCCAGTGCCCGGAGGCCCGGCTCACGGCAGTGGGCACCAACAGCCTGGCGGCCAGCGCCATGCACAAGGCTGGGGCTGTACGCACAGCCACCGGGGAGAACGCCGTGGTGGTGAACTGCCGCCATGCAGACATTATCGTGGGGCCCCTGGGCATCGTGATCGCTGACGCTTTGCTGGGGGAAATCACCCCGGCCATGGCCAATGCCGTCTGCCAGAGCAGAGCCAAACGGGTGCTGATCCCGGTAAACCACTGCGACAACTACATCGTAGGGGTGCCGGAGCAGCCGGTAAGCAGCCTGGTGCAGGCAGCAGTGCAGAAGGTAAAGGCCCTGTGCAGCGGCCAGAGCTGCTGAGCTAACCATACCATTTCAAAGGGGCCCGGTCCTCCGGAAGGGGGAGCCGGGCCCCTTTTTTGTGGGCAATTGAGTTTTGCCCCGGTGAATGGTACAATAAGGCTAACCATGAAAGCGCAAAGGAGAAATGATGATGAAGCAAGTTCCCGGTTACACCCTCCTCCGCACAGAGGACTGCCCCGAACAGCACGGCACCCTTACGGTGCTTACCCATGACGTCAGCGGAGCCACCATTCTGCTGGTGGAGAACCAGGATGTCAACAAGGCCTTTGGTATCGGGTTTGGCACCTTTCCCTCCGACGACACCGGCGTTTTTCATATCCTGGAGCACTCGGTGCTGTCCGGGAGCCAGAAATACCCCGTTACCTCTCCCTTTTTGCAGCTGCTGAAAAGCAGCATGGCCTCTTTTTTGAACGCCATGACCTTCCCGGACAAAACCGTGTATCCCTTTGCCACCCCCAACGAGACCGACTTCAAGAACCTGATGGATGTGTACCTGAATGCCGTGTTCTGCCCCTTGGCCATGGTGGACAAGGCAGTGTTTGAGCAGGAGGGCTGGCACCGGGAGGCCGACGGCACCGTCAGCGGCGTGGTGTACAACGAGATGCAGGGTGCCCTGGCAGCCCCGGATGCCCAGCTCCAGAACGCCCTGGAACGGGCCATGTTCCCGGATACGGCCTACGGCTTTGTTTCCGGCGGCGACCCGGAGAGCATCCCGGCCCTGACCTATGAAAAATACCAGCGAGTGTACCGCCGCCACTACAGCCCGGACAATTGCTGCATCACCCTGTACGGTGCAATGGATATGGCAGAAAAGCTGGAGATGCTGGACCGGGAGTACCTGTCCCGGATGCCCCGGAGCCCCGGCAGGCCCCGGCTGACGGTGCAGCAGGAGCAGTGGGGCCGCCAGGTGGAGCTGCCCTACTACACCCAGGACCCGGAGCCGGACCAGGTGCAGTGCGCCCTGGCCTGGTACACCGGAGACTTTGCAGACCGTCAGCGGCAGCTGGGGGTGGAGATCCTGCTGGACGCCCTGTTTGGCACCAACACCGCTCCCCTGAAGGCTGCTCTGCTGGCAGAACAGCTGGGGGCGGATATCGACCTGGGCTTTGACGACAGCACCCTGCAGCCCACCCTGGAGCTGGTGCTGCGAGGGGCCACCCAGGAAAGTGCCCGTGGCTTTGCCCCGGCGGTGCGCCGGGCGGTGGAGGGCCTGCTGCAAGATGGCATCCCCCGGGAGATGCTGCTGGCCTCTTTGAACGCAGCGGAGTTTGCCTCCTTGGAGCGGCCCGGCAATCTGCCGGACGGTGTGCTGGACGCCATCAACGCCGCTACCGGCTGGCTCCACGCCGGAGACCCCACCCTGCTGCTGCACACCGACAAGCTGTTTGCCGCCCTGCGTGCAAAGCTGGACCAGGGGTGGTTTGAGGAGCTGCTCCGCAGCCTGTTTGCCCCGGACCCGGTGCAGGTGCTGCAGGTGCCCACCCTGCCCAAGGGGCCGGAGGAGGAGGCCCCGGCCCGTACCGATGGCAAGCTGGTGCTGGAGCACCCTCTGACAGTGGCAGACCTGGGCCCCGGCCCGGTCAGTGACCCCGGCAGTCAGGAGCAGCTGGCAGGGGCCACGGTGCTGTGGCACCCCTCGGCAGGCAGCCTGTACCTGAACTTCTACTATGACCTGGGAGGCCTGGAGCCGGAGGAGATGCAGTACCTGAACCTGCTGACGGATGTGCTGGAGGAGCTGGACACCCCCACCCACACGGCCCAGCAGCTGAACACTCTGCGGAGCACCTGGTTGGGAGACAGCCGGGTGATGCTGGACTTCTGGACCGGGCGGCAGCCAGGGGCCCCCTGCCACGCCAAGCTGACCATGAGCCTGAGCCTGCTGGAACGGAGCCTGGAAAAGGCTCTGGAGCTGGGGGCCCAGTGGCTCTACCACACCTGCCTGACCGGACCCAACGCCCAGGCCGCCTTTGCCCGGATGCTGCAGCAGCAAAAACTGAACCTGGAACAGCAGTTTATCCAGAGCGGCAACTCCTTTGCCGCCATCCGGGCCAGTGCCCACTACAGCGTGGAGGGGGCAGTCACCGAGCGGTGCAGCGGCGTGAGCTATTACCACTTCCTATGCCAGCTGCTGGAACAGGGGGACTGGGCTGCCCTGGGAGCCCGGCTGGAGGCCCTCCGCAGCCGGGTGCTGCACCAGGCCCAGCTGACCATCAGCCTCCACGGCAGCCAGCAGGCCTTGGAGACCCTCCGGGCCCTGCTGCCGGGCAGCCCCTTTGCAGCCCAGGGCCGGGCAGAGGCCAGACCCTACACAGAGCCTCTGACACCGCCGGTAAACGAGGCCTTTATCATTGACGGCGGCGTGAACTACGATGTGCTGGCCTGGCCCATGGAGCGGTGCAGCCAGCGCAAGGTGCTGGCCCGGGTCATGAGCTACGAGTACCTGTGGCATACCATCCGGGAGGTAGGGGGAGCCTACGGCACCGGGATGCTGTCCTCTGACGGGGTGGAGTACCTGTACACCTACCGGGACCCCCACCTGGCCGAGAGCTACGACGCCTTTGCCCAGGGCCCGGGGGCACTGGCAGGCCGGGAGTATACCCAAAAGGACCTGACCGACTGCATCGTAGGCACCGTGGCCAAGCTGGACACCCCCCGGAAGCCCCGGGCCCAGGCCCGGGAGACCGACCGCCGGTACTTCTGCGGCATCACCGAGGCCATGATGGCAGAGGACCGACAGGCCCTGTGCGCCGTGGATGCTGCTCTGCTGCAGCAGCAGGCTGCCGCCCTGGCAGATGCCATGGCCCAGGGCGTAAAGGTGGCCTTTGGCAGCAAGGAGGCTGTGGAGGCCGCCCGGCCCCTGTTTGACCGGGTAGAGACCCTGTAAACCGAACTCTTTGAAGCATAGACCGCCCCGGCACACAGTGCCGGGGCGGTCTGCTGTTGGAAGGGGAGCAGAGGGCTTGCAAAAGGACTGTAAAATTTTTCAGCCGGGGTTGACGAACCGGGGCAGCGGTGGTAGAGTAGGGGACGAAAAAAGTGCGTCTGCACAGGAAAACGAGGTGGTTGTCATGGAACCTGCTGGCGGTAGTACCAGCTTTTCTCCCCGATCGTATCCCCCCATGGCAGCCGTCTTGTGGGGAGCCGGACCAGAACGCTGTAGGTGAAGGCCTACGGCCTGTTTCCGTGCCCCTTTTTTGCAAAAAAATGTCGGCTGCCGTCTGAAAAAGGAGGCAGCTTTTTATGTCTGAAATTTCGATCCATACCCTCCGGACCATGCTGGCAAATCTGGATGATGCCAAAAAATATCAGAGCTTGCGAGACGTGATGGAGACCCTGCCGGCCCCGGACCTGGCAGCGGTGTTTGAGGACCTGCCCGGGGAAAAACTGCCGGTGCTGTATCGGCTGTGCCCCAAGGCTCTGGCGGCAGAGGTGTTTACGGAGCTGAGCCCCAAGACCCAGCAGGCCCTTATCGACGGGCTTACGGATACGGAGCTGAAAGCAGTGGTGGACGACCTGTTTGTGGACGATGCCACCGACCTGGTGGAGGAGATGCCTGCCAACGTGGTAAAGCGGATCCTGGCCCAGGCAGACCCGACCACCCGACGGATGATCAACGAGCTGCTGCAGTACCCGGAGGACTCTGCCGGCGGCGTGATGACCACCGAGCTCATGGAGCTGCGGCCGGACATGACGGTGGAACAGGCCATGGAGGCCATCCGGCAAAACGGCTTTGACAAGGAGACCATCAACAACTGCTACATCACCGACGACAGCCGCAAGCTGGTGGGGGTGGTGTCGCTGCGAGCCCTGGTGCTGGCCAAGGATACCAGCCAGCCCATCCGGCAGCTGATGGACCCCCATGTGGTCAGCGTCAGCACCACCACGGACCAGGAGGATGTGTCCAACCTGTTTGAAAAATACGGCTTTCTGGCCATCCCGGTGGTGGACGCCGAGAACCGGCTGGTGGGCATCGTGACCATTGACGATGCCATCAGCATCCTGCAGGACGAGGCCAGCGAGGATATTGCCAAGATGAACGCCATTGGCCCCTCCGACAAGCCCTACTTCAAGCAGAGTATGTGGGACCTGTACCGGAGCCGTGCCCCCTGGCTGCTGTTCTTGATGATCAGTGCCACCTTTTCCAGCCTGGTGATCCGGGGCTACGAGGATGCCCTGGCAGCGGTAACGGTGCTGACGGCCTACATCCCCATGCTGACCGACGCCGGCGGCAATGCCGGCAGCCAAAGCACCTCCACCATCATCCGAGGCATGGCAGTGGGGGATATCCGGCCCAAGGACCTGCCCCGGATCCTGTGGCGAGAGTGCCGGGTGGCCCTGCTGTGCGGCGGCACCCTGGCGGTGTGCAACTTTGCAAAGCTGCTGCTCTTTGACCGCATCGCCGCCCCGGTGGCTCTGGTGGTGTGCGTGACGCTGGTGTGCACCATCCTGCTGTCCCAGCTTATTGGCGGCATTTTGCCGGTGGCGGCTGAGAAGCTCCATGTGGACCCGGCGGTGATGGCGTCCCCCCTGATCACCACCATCGTGGATACCACCACCCTGCTGATCTACTTTAACGTAGCAAAGTTGCTGCTGCATCTGTAATGGAACCACGGACAAAAAGTCTCCGGTGCGAAGCTGCGCCGGGGACTTTTTTACGATGAGATATGGAAAATTGCTTGCGATTGCTGGATAAAAGTTGCAAAAACTGACCGGTAAAGTCGTACTCATTTGCGAAAAGCCTTCAAAAATGCGATATTTTGTTTCTGAAGTGTGGACATTTCATGACCATTCGTGCTAAAATGAATCTTGTTCTTCTTCCGCCGACGCAACCGGCGGAAGCTATTTATAACACTGGAGGTTCTTCATGTTAGAAAAGGTCTTTCATCTGAAAGAAAATCACACCGATGTCAAAACCGAGATCATGGCAGGTATCACTACCTTCATGACCATGGCATACATCCTTGCGGTCAACCCCAGCATCCTGTCTGCTTCTGGCATGGATGCAAATGCCGTGCTGATCGCCACCTCGCTGGCATCCTTTGTGGGTACTGCGCTGATGGCTCTGCTGGCCAACTATCCCTTTGCGCTGGCTCCTGGCATGGGCCTGAACGCTTACTTTGCCTACACCGTGGTGCTGACCATGGGCTACAGCTGGCAGCTGGCTCTGATGGCTGTTTTTGTGGAGGGCGTCATCTTCATCGTGCTGTCCCTCACCAACGTCCGTGAGGGCATCTTCAACGCCATCCCCATGACCCTCAAGAGCGCAGTCAGCGTGGGCATCGGCCTGTTCGTGGCCTTTGTCGGCCTGCAGAATGCGAAGCTCATCATCAACAGCGACTCTACGCTGGTCACCTACCAGCACTTCAAAGGCGAGACCTTCCACAGCGTGGGCGTGGGTGCCATCCTGGCTCTGGTGGGCGTGGCCATCACCGCCATCCTGCTGGTGAAGCGTGTGAAGGGCGGCATCCTCTACGGCATCCTGATCACCTGGCTGCTGGGCATCGTCTGCGAGCTCACCGGCATCTATGTCCCCAACGTGGAGGCTGGCATGTACAGTGTCATCCCCACCGCTTTTGTCAGCTTTGACTTCTCTGCCCTGGGCAAGACCTTTGGCCAGGTGTTCAAGACCGACTTCTCCGGCGTGGGTCTGCTGAACTTCTTCGCCGTCATGTTCTCCTTCCTGTTCGTGGACCTGTTCGACACCCTGGGCACCCTCATCGGCGTGGCTTCCAAGGCCGATATGCTGGATGAGGAGGGCAAGCTGCCCCACATCAAGGGTGCTCTGATGGCCGACTCCATCGCCACCTGCGCTGGTGCTGTGCTGGGTACTTCCACCACCACCACCTTCGTGGAGAGTGCTTCCGGCGTCACCGAGGGCGGCCGCACCGGTCTGACCAGCATGACCACCGGTGTGCTGTTCCTGCTGGCTGTGGTGTTCAGCCCCCTGTTCCTGACCATCCCCAGCTTTGCTACCGCTCCGGCTCTGATCATCGTGGGCTTCTACATGATGGGCTCTGCTGTGAAGATCGACTTCAACGACCCCAGCGAGGGCATTCCTGCCTTCCTGACCATCCTGGCTATGCCCACTGCCTACAGCATCTCTGAGGGCATCGCCATCGGCGTGATCTCCTGGACCATCATCAACCTGGTCACCGGCAAGGCTAAGGAGAAGAAGATCAGCCCCCTGATGTACGTGCTGACCGTGCTGTTCATTCTCAAGTACGTGTTCCTCTAAGCCGCCGATCTTACCGCAAGCAAAAAGCTCCCGTCCTGATGATGGACGGGAGCTTTTTTGCTTCCTGTGATCCGGAACAGCCTGCACATTTGCTCCGGGCTGTCCGGCGTGGAACTATCCTTTTTTAGCGATCAGGGTTATTTGCGTCTCGGGTGGATATGCACTTCCGGGATCGCTACGTTATCGTAGTGGATCGGCTTATCTGCCGCCGGAGTGCCGTCCGCATCCGTATGATGTGCCACCTTGCCGGTATG
>CAKSXW010000055.1 GCA_934518555.1 uncultured Faecalibacterium sp.
CGTGACGAGAAAATAACGTAAAACGGATGATTTCTACTAGATTTCTCTTTGTAGCGAAACTATCGCTTCGACATGCTTCGTCCTCGGGAACAAGTCCACCGGCTGCACCTGTTCGGTGTGATAGCCGTTCTGTTCCAGCCAGGCGGCGTCCCGGGCGGCAGTGGCAGGGTTGCAGCTGACGTACACGATGCGGCGAGGGGCCATGCGTACCACGGCAGAGAGAGTGGGTTCGTCGCAGCCCTTCCGGGGAGGGTCCAGCATGACCACGTCCGGGTTCAGGCCCTCGGCGGCCAGGCGAGTGGCTGCCTGGCCTGCATCGGCGCAGAAGAAACGGCTCTTGGCGGCTGCGGCCTCCCCCATACGGGCGGCGTTGGCCTTGGCACTGTCAATGGCTTCGGGCACGATCTCCACGCCCACCAGCTCCCGGCACCGGTCCACCATGGATAGGCCGATGGTGCCCATGCCGCAGTAAAGGTCCAGCAGCAGGTCCTGGGGGGTGAGCTGGGCGTAATCGGCGGCAACACCGTAGAGCCGCTCTGCAGCCAGGGTGTTCACCTGATAGAAAGACAGGGGCCCCAGGCGTACCGGCACACCGCAAAGGGTGTCCTCAATGAACCCAGGCCCATATAGGGTGTGGGTCTCGCTGCCCAGGATCACATTGGTGTTTTTGGGGTTGACGTTCAGCAGAATGGTGGCAATGGCCGGGAAATCCTGGCGCAGCTGGCTGCAAAGCTCCTGGGCGCAGGGGAGCTGGGCCTTGGTGCAGACCAGGCAGACCATGGTCTGACCGCTGTGGGCCCCCCGGCGCAAAAAGATGTGCCGCACCAGACCCTTGCCAGTCTCCTCATCGTAGGGACGGATGCCCTTTTGGGCAAAAAAAGCGCACAGGGCGTTGCCGATCTCATTCAGCACCCCGGGCTGCAGCTTGCAGTCAGGGCAGGGGACGATGCGGTGGGTGCGTCCGGCGTAAAAGCCAATGCAAGGGTTGCCGGCCTTGTCCAGGCCTACCGGGAACTGCACCTTGTTGCGGTAGCGGTCCACCTCCGGGGAAGGCAGGATCTCTCGCACCGGCACCTCCAACCCTCCCAGTCGGGCAAAGGCATCGGCCACATTTTCCTGCTTGGCTCGCAGTTCGGCGGTGTAATCCAGATGCCGCAGGCTGCAGCCGCCGCAGGGGCCGGCCACCGGGCAATCCAACGGAACCCGGTCCGGGGAGGGGGTCAGCAGCTCCTCCAGGATGCCAAAGGCGTAGCGTTTGCAGTCCTTGACGATGCGTACCCGGGCCTCATCACCGGGGGCGGCTCCGGGAACAAACACGGTCTCGCCGTCGGGGCTGTGGGCTACGCCGCTGCCATCACTGGAAAGCCGCTGGATCTGCAGGGTGAGGATCTGATTTTTCTGTAAGGGCATGGAATAGTTTCTCCTTTGGATGGGGGCTCGTTACGGCTGCTGAGGCTCGGTGGCGGCAGCGTCGGCCTGGGTGGCGAAATACTTGCTGGGCGGCACGCCTTTTGCGCGCTTGAACACCCGGGAAAAATAGAACTGGTCAAAGAACCCCACCGAGACCGCCACCTCGGCAATGGACAGGTTGCCGGCACGCAGCAGCTTGCAGGCTTCGTTGATGCGGTACTCGGTCAGGTAGTCGATGGGGCTCTTGCCCACGTTGAGCATGAACACCCGGTACAGATGGCTCCGGGAGACACCAACGCTCTTGGCCACGTCGTCGATGGAGATATCGTGGGAATAGTTGAACTGAATGTACTTGATGGCATTGAGCACATACTGGCTGGAAGAAGAAGTGGTGTGGGGCTTGCAGGCCAGGGTTTCCTTCATCAAAGCGGCGATGAACAGGTACAGGTACCCCACCATGGCAGCCTCATCCTGGGGCTGCATCCCCCGGGAGGAGTAGATATTGGCCAGGGCAGCCCGCATACCGTCAGGGTCGCTGGTGTGGTGCACCGGGGCTTCGTCGGAGAAGGGCAGCTGGGCCGCCAGCTTGTGGGCACAGGCACCGTTGAAGCCTACCCAGCTGTACTCCCAGGGCTGCTGTTCGTCAGCGGTATACCGGATGAGCTGGCTGGGCCGGGCAAAAAACAGATCGCCGGTGCTGACCTCCCAGGTGCGGCCCCCCACCTCGAACACGCCCTTGCCGGAGAGTACCAGGTGGATGAGATAGTGATCCCGGATGCCGGGGCCCCAGGTCTGGGCCGGAGCACAACGCTCGATGCCGCAGTTGAAGATGGAAAGCTCGATGTTGTTGGTGTAATTCTGCTTGAAGGATTGCTTGTAAACGTCTGCCATAGCGGTGGATCCTCCCTCTTTTCACGTCTTTGCCTCCAGTATACCACAGAATCCCTTGCAAATTCAACAAAAGTACATTTGATTCTTTGAGCTGGACGACAAAAATCGACCTTTTGGTGGAATAGAAATTGAAAAAACCTGCTGTCTGCATTACAATAAACATAACAAAGCTACAAAATAGCCGCAGAGCATGGGGGAGGGAGCGCAATGGCAACCAGTGCACAGCTCAGGGAACAGATCTTGGCAGGAGCGTGGGACCACCGCCTGTCCCTGCTTTACGGTACCGACCCGGCGGTGCTGGCCCGGCAGAGGGCTCGGTATGGTGCGGCCCTGGTGCAGTTTGAGCTGTATTTTGGCCCAGGGCGTCAGGTGCACCTGTATTCTGCCCCAGGGCGGGCGGAACTGGGGGGCAACCACACAGACCACCAGCACGGCTACGGCCTGGCAGCAGCGGTGACCCTGGACCTGGTGGCGGTGGCCTCCCCCTGCCAGGACGGCTATGTCCGGGTCAAATCCCGGGGGTTCAACAAGCTGGACGTCATCGACCTGTCTGCGGCAGAGCCTCAGGAAGGGGAGAGCACCCATTCCGCCAGCCTGATCCGAGGCATTGCGGAGGGGTTCCGGGCCGCCGGAAAGACCATCGGTGGCTTTGACGCCTACACCACCAGCGACGTGCTGCGAGGCTCCGGGCTTTCCAGCTCGGCGGCCTTTGAGATGGGGGTAGCCTCCATCTGGAACGGGGAGTACGGCTGTGGGCTGAGCCCCCGTGGCCTGGCAGCCATCTGCCAGTATGCCGAAAATACCTACTTTGGTAAGCCCAGCGGCCAGCTGGACCAGCTGGCCAGCGCAGTGGGTGGGGTCATCTTTGCGGACTTTGCCGACCCGGCCTGTCCCCAGGTGGAAAAGATCCATGCAGAGGGGTTGCTGCCGCCGGGCATGGTCCTGTGCGTCACCGACACCCGGGGCAGCCACAGCGAGCTGACCGGGGAGTTTGCGGCCATCCGCCGGGAGATGGAGGCGGTGGCGGCCTGCCTGGGCCAAAAGGTCCTGGGCCAGGTGCCGGAGCAGGCTTTCTGGGCGGCTGTGCCCCGGCTGCGGTGTGCCTGCGGAGACCGTGCAGTGCTGAGAGCCATCCACTATTACGAAGAAAACCGGCGGACTTTGGCCCAGCGCCAGGCGTTGCAGACCCGGCAGTTCCAGACCTTTGCCAAGCTGGTGCTGGCCAGCGGACAAGCCTCCTTTGCCCTGTGCCAGAACGTCTACTGTGCCACCGACAGCCGACACCAGGGCCTATCGGTGGCATTGGCCCTGAGCCAAAGCGTGCTGCAGGGCAGCCAGGGAGCCTGGCGGATGCAGGGAGGCGGCTTTGCCGGTACCATCCAGGCGTATGTGCCCCAGGAGCTGCTGGAACGGTACCGGGCGACCCTGGAAGGGGTGTTTGGCCCCGGCAGCTGTTATGTGCTGCGGCTGCGAGAGCAGGGGGCCTTGCAGGTGATCTGAACAAACAGCAAAAAAGGACCTGTGTCCCGAAAAGGGAACACAGGTCCTTTTGGCTTTCAGGCAATTGGGAGAGATGCCAGGGCATCAGTGCTGGTCAGAGGTGTTGTTGTCCACCAGGTCCTGGATGGTCTCCGAAGTGGAAAGGCCCGGGGCCAGGATGGGGGAGGACAGCAAAAAGTCGTAGATCTTTACGGCAACGTTAAAGCCTGTCTTGACCACAGTGAACAGCATCATAGGCACAAAGCTGATGGAAAAAGAGATCAGCCCCTGGCCCAAGGTGAGATCCTGCAGATGCAGGTGGCCCAAAAATTCATTTACGGCATCCTTGAACTCGCCGCCGCCGGAAACGATGCGCTGCTCCTCCTCCGAAAGGAAGGCGCAGGACGAAGGCAGACGAAGGTTTTTCATGCAGGAACACTCCTTTCAAGTTGGATTAGCTGGGGTCACTCAGGCAGCCAGCAGGCCATTGGCCTGAGCAGGGTCCTGGGCGTCAGGGGTAGCAGAGGGGGTGACGATGGCGCCAAACAGGTTCTTCAGGGACTTGTAAATGCCCACAGCCTGCACATAGACGTAGTAGCCGCCCAGAACGCTCATGCCCACCGTAGCGGCACGGCTCCAGTTGTTCATGCGGTTCCAGTTGTGCTTGATAACGCCGCCCACGGTCAGGCCGTCCATCAGGCCATCCTTGAAGGTGTTGACCGCATACTGGAAAGCACCCTGGCCCAGCATGTAGAAGGTGTTGACCACCAGATTCATGGCATAGGCACCCAGCACGTCGGGGTGGAACGTGACCGTATAATCACCGATATTAAAGCTGTAATCGGCACCGCCGTCCAGGTAGGTCATCTCTTCTTCAGAAAGCACCGCATAGGAGGCGGGCATGAGCATTGCACTCTGGGATGTATGATCCATAGTGAGAAAACTCCTTTCACTCGTGAAATCCGCTTATGGGCAGACCATGTATTACCTGAATTGTAGCATATCTGCATAAAAATAACAAGAGAGCAGGGCATCAAAATTCATGATACATTTGTGAACGCTTTGTGAATATATCATGGCAAAATAACGAACGACCGTAAAAAGGCTTGAAAAGGCGGCTCTGGCAGCCCATGAAAAAATGTCCTGCTCCAATGTAAAAAATGCCAAAAAGAACCGCCGACCACAAGGCGGTAAAACCTGTGGGCCGGCGGTAAAAAGGGGAGAAGCTCAATGTTGGGGCTGCCGCTCATACAGGTCGGTAAGGGCGGCAATGTGCCCGGCCAGGTCCGGGGGCAAGGGCTGGTTCAGCCGCCACTGCCAGTTGGCACCCTGGGTGCTGGGGGTGTTGATGCGGGCCTCGCTGCCCAGATGGAGCCAGTCTGCCAGGGGGATGATGGCGGTGTCCGACACGCAGGAAAGGCAGGCGCAGATCATAGCCTCGGTAAGCTGCTGGGGCTCACACCGCAGGTAACGGCAGGCGTAGTCCACATCCTGGGCACTGGCGTTGGTGCGCCAGCCCTCGGTGGTCACGTTGTCGTGGGTGCCGGTATATACCACGCTGTTGCGGTGGTAGGTGTGGGGCAGGTAGTTGCCGGACTCCCGGCTGTCAAAGGCAAACTGCATGATCTTCATGCCCGGGTAGCCGCTGGCAGCCAGCATGGTCTTGACCTCCGGGGTCAAAAAGCCCAGGTCCTCGGCAATGATGCTGCCCTGGCCCAAAACCTCCTGCATAGCCTGGAGGAAAGCCTGGTCCGGGCCTTTCTCCCAGTGGCCGCCAGCTGCCGTTTTGCTCCCGGCAGGGATGGCGTAGTAACTCTCAAAGCCCCGGAAGTGGTCGATCCGCACCACGTCGTAGATGGAGGTGGCGTGCTGCATCCGGCGCTTCCACCAGGCAAAACCGGTGGCCTGGTGGGTGGGCCAGTGGTACAGGGGGTTGCCCCACAGCTGGCCGTCGGCAGCAAAGGCGTCTGGGGGACACCCGGCTACCTGGGTCAGGTGCATGGCACCATCGGTCTGGAACAGCTCCGGGTGGGTCCACAGGTCACTGGAATCCGGGCTGACGTAGATGGGGATATCGCCCACCAGCTGGACTCCTTTGCCGTTGGCGTAGGCCTTCAGGGCGTTCCACTGGGTGTAGAAGAAGAACTGCACCGCCTTGTGGTAGCTGATCTCTCCGGCCAGCTCTTTCCGGGCGGCGTCCAGAGCCGACGGCTGGCGGCAGCGCAGATCGTCCGGCCAGCTGTCCAGGCCAGCCTGACCCTGCTGAGCCTTGACCGCCATGAACAGGGCGTAGTCCTCCAGCCAGAAGCTCTGCTGAGCGCAGAAGGCCTCATAGGCCGGGGTGGGGGCGGCCAGCAGCCGCTGGGCAGCCTTTTTCAGCACCTGGGGCCGCTCTTGGTACAAAGCACCATAGTCCACAGTGGACACAGGCTGCTGGGCAGGGAGCTCTGCCTCTGTCAGCAGACCATCGGCCTCCAACAGGCGGTAATCGATAAAGTACGGGTTGCCTGCAAAGGCAGAAAAGCTCTGGTAGGGGCTGTCACCGTAGCCGGTGGGTCCAATGGGCAGGATCTGCCAGTAGGTCTGATGTGCCTGGGTCAGAAAATCCACAAAGGAGAAGGCCTCCTGGCCCAGCGTGCCGATGCCATAGGGCCCCGGCAGGCTGAATACGGGCATCAGAATGCCGCTTGCACGCATGGCGCACACCTCCTTAACCCTTCACGGCACCGGCCACCACACCCTCGATGATGTACTTCTGGCAGGTCATGTACAGAATGATGATGGGGATGATGGCAATGATGATGCAGGCCATCATGGGAGCCAGCTCCACTCGGCCGTAGCCGCCGCGGAAGTACTGGATGGCCATGGGGATGGTGCGGTACTTTTTGATGTCCAGCACCAGGGTGGGCAGCAGATAGTCGTTCCACACCCACATGGTCTCCAGAATGGCAGTGGAGATCATGGTAGGCTTCAGGATGGGGAACACGATCTTGAAGAAGATCTGGATGGGGTTGCAGCCGTCGATCATGGCAGCTTCCTCGATCTCCATGGGCACGCTCTTCATAAAGCCGGTGAACATGAACACGGCCAGACCGGCACCGAAGCCCAGGTAGATGATGCAGATGTTCCAGGGGGTGTTCAGCTTCAGCTGGTCAGCGGTCTTGGACAAGGTGAACATGACCATCTGGAAGGGTACCACCATGGAGAACACAATGAGCAGGTTCATGAACTTGCTGAGCTTGTTGTTCACACGGGTCAGGTACCAGCCAGTCATGGAGCAGCACAGCAGGATCAAAGCCACACTGGTAACGGTGATCAGAAGGCTGTAACCCATGCTGGAGAGGAAGTTCATCTTGGTCACGCCGTAAATATAGTTGCCGATTCCGGCAAAGGTCTCGGCGGTGGGCAGACGGAACACCGTGGAGGTGGTAAAGCTGCCCTCGGTTTTCAGGCTGTTCAGCAGGATCAGCACGATGGGGTAGATCCACAGCAGGCACAGCAGGGTCATAATTACGGTGAGAATATTGTCCCACATGCGTTTCTGTTTGGGCATTACTGCTGCACCTCCTTAGAACGGGTAAAGTGGAGCTGGATCAGAGAGATGACCACCACGATCAGGAAGAACACCACGGCCTTTGCCTGGCCGATGCCCTTCCACTGGGCACCGGAGCGGCCATAGAAGGTGTTGTAGATGTTCAGGGCCAGCATCTCACTGGCATTGGCAGGTTCGCCTGCGGTCAGGGCCACGTTCTGGTCAAAGAGCTTGAAGCTGTTGGTCAGGGTCAGGAAGGTGCAGATGGTAACGCTGGGCATCACCATGGGGATCTTGATCTTGAACAGGATCTCGTGGTCGTTGGCACCGTCGATCTTAGCAGCCTCGATCAGGTCTCCGGGGACGCTCTGGAGGCCTGCCACATAAATGATCATCATGTAGCCGATCTGCTGCCAGCACATCAGGATCACCAGGCCCACAAAACCGGCCTTGGCATCCAGGGCCAGCAGAGGCTTCTGGAGGTTGGCCAGCAGGCCGTTCAGCAGGATCTGCCAGATGTAGCCCAGCAGGATGCCGCCGATCAGGTTGGGCATAAAGTACACGGTACGGAACAGGTTGGTGCCCTTGATGCCCCGGGTGAGAACCAGAGCAATGGCAAAGGCGAACACGTTGATGAGCACGGTGCTCACCACGGTAAAGACCGCCGTAAAGCCAAAGGCATGGAGGAAAGTGGAATCCTGGAACACGGAAATGTAGTTCTGGATGCCCACAAAGGTGGTCTTGGACACAGTGGTAAATCGCTGGAAGGACAGATACACGCCCCAGATAAAGGGCCAGATGAAGCCGATGATAAAGGCGACCAGAGTAGGCAGCACAAACACCGGCCAGTACTTACTGATGGCTTTTTGCATGATATACCTCCTGATGGAGCTGTTAGAAAAAAGAAGGGAGGCGGGCGAACTCATCGCCCGCCTCCCACATTAGTTTTTAGGGGAGCTCCCAATCAATGGCTTAGCCGTTGGCCAGCTTGTACTCCTTGGCCCAGCCGTCCACAAAAGCGGTGACCACGCCGTCCCACTTGCCAGTGCCGGCTGCGTAAGCGGTCAGTGCGCTGCCCACGCCGTTCTTCCACTCCTCGGAAGGCATGGTGGAGAAGCACCAGTCCACACTGGTCTTGCCGGCTGCCACGTAATCGTTGGCAATGGCGATCAGGGGGTTGGTAGAAGCCTTGGCATCCTTGAAGGGGATCACGAAGCCCATGTCGTCTGCCATGGAAGAGGTGCCCTTGTCGGAGGTAACACACCAGTACAGGAAGTCCAGGGTAGCCTGGATGTCAGCCTCAGAAGCGGCGTTGTTGACACACCAGAAGTTCTCGGAACCGGTGCACAGGCCCTGGTTCTCCTCGCCGTCCACACCAATGTAGATGGGCAGCATACCCAGGTTCTCGTCGCCCAGACCCTTCACGTCGCCGTAAGCCCAGGTACCGTTCTGATAGAACACAGCCTTCTTGCCGGTGAACTCTGCCACAGCGTCGTTGCCGGTCTTAGAAGCCAGCAGCTTGGGGTCGCAGGTGGAATCGGTGATGTACAGGTCCCAGATCTGCTTGTAGTTGTCCAGGTAGGTGCCCTTGATGGCGTCGGTGGAGCCGATGCCGTCTGCCTTGTACTCGTAGTAGATGGGCAGGTTGGCCAGGTGGGTCTTGAAACGCCAGTCAGAAGAACCATCCATACCAGCGGAGGTAAAGGCACCGTCCACGCCCAGCTCAGCCTTGCGAGCCTGGATGTCGTCAGCCACCTTCTTCAGGTCGGCAAAGCCCTTGATGTCGTCCTGGGTGTAGCCAGCGGCGGTCAGCAGCTCCTTGTTGTAGATGATGCCGTAGGTCTCGATGACGTAGGCGATAGCGGCAACGGCATCGCCATCCTTCAGGGCGAAGGAATCGCTGGTCAGCTCACCGTACAGCTGGCTGCCGGACAGATCGTAGCAGTAATCCTTCCAGTTGGCCAGACCCACAGGACCGTTGACCTGGAACAGGGTGGGAGCCTCGCTCTTTTCCATCTCGCTCATCAGGGTGGTCTCGTACTGGCCGGAAGCTGCGGTCACAACGGTGACAGGCACGCCGGTCTCCTCGGTGTAAGCCTTGGCCAGATCCTGCCATGCCTGATCCTGCTCCGGCTTGAAGTTCAGGTAGTACACCTTGCCGTCTGCCTTGGCAGCGGTGCTGGAAGCAGCGGTGGAACCGGCAGCAGAGGAGGCGGTGCTGCCAGCAGAGCCGCCGCAGGCAGCCAGACCCAGAGCAGCGGCAGAAACGCCAGCGGCCTTCAGGAAGTTACGACGAGTGATCATCTTTTTCATAATAAGTTCTCCTTCTTATTAAAATTACAGATCAACTATATACTCTCCGTCCCTCGACGGAGGGGATACAAAATTCAGATGGCCCTTACGCTCTCACCCTGCTGCAGTTCTGGCTGCAAGGTCACGGTCTGGGCAGGGGCTCCGTGCTCGATCTGCCGCACCAGAAGCTCGATGCTCTGGAGGGCGATCTGTTCGCTGGGCTGGACGATGGTGGTCATTACCGGTACGCAGTAGCGTGACATGGTAATACCGTCAAAGCCGATCACCGAGACATCCTCCGGCACCCGGAGCCCGGCACTTACCAAGGCCCGGATGGCACCAAAAGCGATCACATCGCTCATGGCAAACAGGGCGGTAAATTCAGCCCGGCGAGCCAGCAGACTGTTCATGGCATGGTAGGCAGACTCAAAATCGTAGTTGGACAGGCCGTAGAGCTTGTCGTTGAACAGGATGCCTGCATCCTCCATGGCCTGCTGTGCACCCTGGCGGCGCATCGCACTGGGGTGACTGGTCACCGGGCCGCCCAACACGGCGATCTTCCGGTGGCCTTGCTGGATCAGGTAGGACACAGCCTGGTAGGCTGCCGCCCGATCGTCCACCCCCACCATGGAAAGGTTGGAGAACTGCAGCTCATCGGAGACCAGGGTGGCCAGCACCGACGGCACGCTGATGTTGTCAAAACCCTTCTGGAAGTTGGCTACGCTGCCTCCCAGGAAGATCATACCCTTGGGCTTGATCTCTCGCAGGATCTTTTCAGCGGCGTCGATCTCGTTGGCGTTCTCGTCCAGGTAGGAGACGATGCCGTTGTAGCCGTAGAGGGTGGCGGCTCGCTGGAGCTGCACCAGAAAATCAGAAAAGAAGATGTTCCGGGTGCCTTTTACCACGAACACCAGGCTCCGGGACTGCTGGATCTTCAACTGCCGGGCGTTGGTGTTGGGCACAAACCCAGCCTCTCGCATCACCTGCAGCACATGCTCTTTGGTCTCCGGCCGGACATCCGGGCGGTCGTTGATCACCCGGGAAATGGTGCTCACCGAGCAGCCACTGATCCGGGCGATATCTTTGATGGTCAGGTTTGCCATGTGGGAGACCCTCGTTTCTGAAACTCTGTCGGGAACGTTTTCGGGAACGTTTCCGGTGACTTTAGTATGGCACAAGTTGTATAAAAAATCAAGAACCGGAAACAATCTTTGTATAAACTGTGCAATGGCCGGGGCGGCTTTTGTGCAGATTGATTTGGCCGCAGAGCGAAAGATGGCACCGTTACCGAAAATTCCCGGTACAAGTCAATAACACCCGGGACTACCGTACCGCTTTGTAACTTTTTGCCTGCCTCCGACGGATTTCAGGGGAATGTCAGGGAGGCTTATTACACGAAATAAAAAGCGAGAGAACGCCGGGGCGTTCTCTCGCTCTGATAGGGGACTGCTTACAGATAGGGGTGCTGGTAGGGGGCAGGCTCTGGGCCGCAGTACAGGCCATAAGCGTCGCAGATCCAATAGGTGCCATCCACATCCACCCGGCACCACTGGTGGGTCCACTGATTCTCGTTTACGTGCTCATAGGGGATGCCCAGCATATTCAGGCACAGGCCGGTGGTACGGGCACACCCGGCGCAGGAAGCTACGTGGAGCACCAGATAGCCGTAGGCGTCATTGTAGTGGGGGGTATCGGTGGAGTAAGCCACGGTGCCATCGTCCACCATCTCTCGCAGGGCGTTGGCAATGCCCTGCAGCTGTTCTGCCCGGCTCTTGAAGGCCAGCGGGGTAACGATCTTCCGGGCTTCCTCGTAGGCCTGCTGGAATTCCTCGTCGGTCATTTTCCGCTTCAGGCTCTTGTAGTTGTCCAGCTCTTTCAGGGGGACAGGGGACCACACCGCAGCGATCTGGTCTGTGGTGAGCCGCAGGTCCAGGTCTCCGGCCTTGCCCAGGGCAGAGGGCTTGCGGCCTTCAGCGGCTCCAAACTGAAGGTAGTGCTGCAGCAAGGCGGCCTCGTCGGTGCCGCAGGCGGCGGCAACGTCCGGGTAGTGGGAGGCATAGTAATCGGCGTTAAAGGTAGATGCGGCCCAGGCAGTGGGGAACGGCTGGAGTGCCAGCATCAGCTCCAAGGCAGCGGCCGCAAAGCGAAGATGGGTGCGTTTCATACAAAGATCCCTCCTAAGTGCAAAGTGTGTGTGGCTGCTGCTACCAGTATACCACAGGGCACCGCCGCTGGAAATCAGCGTTGTGCACTAAAAAAGCGCCCTCACCTTGTCATCGGTGAGGGCGCTCTGCTGATTGCTGATTATTTTGATTGGGTTGATGTTTTAAAGATTAGTCGCTGACGTAGGGCATCAGAGCAACGTGACGAGCACGCTTGATGGCGATGGTCAGTGCGCGCTGATGGTAAGCGCAGGTGCCGGTCACACGGCGGGGAATGATCTTAGCACGCTCAGAGACGTACTTACGCAGACGGGGCACGTCCTTGTAATCGATGGTGTCGATGCGATCGACACAGAAGCTGCAAACCTTCTTGCGGCCGCGACGCATGGGGCGTGCGGGGCGAGAGCCTTCGGTTCTTTCAAAAGCCATTGCTTATTACCTCCTATTGGATTTTTAACGGATGGACCGTTTCGGGTCAGAACGGCAGGTCGTCACTGTCGTCGATGACTGCAAAGTCATCGGCACTGCCGGCAGAATAGCTGGGAGCTGCCTCCACAGCAGCCGGACGGGCGGGGGCTGCGTTCTGGTAGGACGGAGCGGCATTCTGGTAGCCTGCTCCGCCGCCTGCATTGCTGCTCTTGGGGCCGGCGAAGTTGATGTTGTTGGCAACCACTTCCACGGCAGTGCGGTTGTTGCCGTTCTTATCCTGATACTGGCGAGTCTGGAGACTGCCTTCAATGGCGATCAGACTGCCCTTCTGGAAATACTTGCTCACAAACTCTGCCTGCTGACGCCATGCAACGATATCAATGAAATCGGCCTGACGCTGCTCGCCCTGACGTGCAAAATTGCGGTCACAAGCGATGCGGAAGCTGCACACGTTGGTCCCCTGCGTAGTGGTACGCAGTTCCGGGTCCGCCACAAGACGGCCCATAATGGCAACAACATTCAACATAAGACGAACTCCTTTTCTGCTGCGAGGAAATTACTCCTCGTGAGCAATGATCAGGCTACGCATAACGCCTTCAGTGATCTTGTACACACGGTCCAGCTCAGCGGGGAAGCTGGGCTCGCTGGTGAAGTTGATCAC
>CAKSXW010000056.1 GCA_934518555.1 uncultured Faecalibacterium sp.
AGTGTCGAGTTTCGTACCCAAAAATTCTTGGGTACGGTTCTGGGTACAAAGAGCCATTTTAGACACTAAAAGACACCCCTGACGGGGTGTCTTTTTTCTATTCTCAGGGCCGCCAGGGTTTGAACAAGGCGGCGAGGCCCTATTTTTACCGGTTTGCCATCTGGTAGATGCGGACCATATCCTCCTGGGTCAGGTGCTTGGCGGAGCCGGTACGGGCACCGCAGGCGGCTACGCACCGCTGGGCCATCTCCTGCATCTGGGCCTCTGTGGGGTGGACCCCCAGTTCCCCCAGGGTGGTGGGCATCCCGATATCCCGGTAGAAGGCCTCCATGGCCTCAATGCCCCGGAGCGCAGTGGCCTCGTGGGTGTCGGCCTCCGGCACCTCCATAACGTTCCGGGCAAACTGCACGAACCGGGGCAGGCAGTCCCGGTAAACGTACCGGGCCCAGCTGGGCCAGATTGCTGCCAGACCGGCCCCATGGGTCACATCGAACATTCCGCCCAGCTCGTGCTCCATCCGGTGGGACATAAAGTCGCCGCCGCTGTTGCCGCAGCCTGTAAGGTCGTTGTGGGCCAGGCTGCCGGCCCACATGACCTCGGCCCGGGCGTCGTAGTTCTGGGGGTCGGTGTGGAGGATCCGGGCGTTCCGCATCACGGTCCGCAGCAGGCCCTCTGCCAGGGCATCGGTGATCTCCATGTTGCCGCCGCTGGTAAAGTACCGCTCCATGGTGTGCATCATGATATCGGTGCAGCCGGCCTGGGTCTGGTAGTCCGGCAGGGTGGTGGTGAGCTCCGGGTTCATGATGGCAAATTTGGGCCGGGCCAGGTTGCTGTCGTAGCCTCGCTTTTCGCCGTTTTCCATGTTGGTGATGACGCTGCTTTTGGAGGTCTCGCTGCCGGCAGCGGCAATGGTCAGCACGCTGGCCACCGGCAGGCATTTTTCAGCGGTGCGGATGTGCTCGTACAGGTCCCACACGTCCTTGTCCGGCTCTGCCAGGCCGTAGGCGATGGCCTTGGCGGTGTCGATGACGCTGCCGCCGCCTACCCCCAGCAAGAAGTCGATGCCCTGGGCCTGGCCCAGAGCGATGCCCTCCCGTACCTTGTCCAGCCGGGGGTTGGGCACCACGCCACCCAGAGCCACCTGGAACAGGCCCTCCTGCTCCAGTGCCTGCTGCACCTGGGCCAGCAGCCCGGAGCGGACGGCACTGTGGCCCCCGTAGACCACCAGCACCCGGCTGCCGCCGTACTGCCGGACAAGGGAGCCTACACGCTGCTGGGTGCCTCTGCCAAAGACCACCTGGGTGGGGGAATAATACTCAAAATCAAAGGCCATTGTAAATTTCCTCCCTGTTATGCATTCTGCCGGGAGCCCGGGGCTCCGCTGTTTTTTTCATGATACCTGTTCTACTGCCGGATTGCAAGGGCCCCGGGCAAAAAAAGACCGCTGCCGGGGTGCGGCAGCGGTCTGCTGAGACAAATTATTTTGCGTACTCCACGGCACGGCTTTCCCGGATGACGTTGACCTTGATCTGGCCAGGGTAATCCAGGGTGTCCTCGATCTTTTTGGCAATGGACCGAGCCAGCAGGATGACCTGGTCGTCGCTGATGACGTCGGGCTTTACCAGGATGCGGACCTCACGGCCTGCCTGGACGGCAAAGGCCTGCTCCACGCCCTCAAAGCTGGAGGAGATCTCCTCCAGGTTCTCCAGACGCTTCACATAGCTTTCCACGTTCTCACGGCGAGCACCCGGCCGGGCGGCGCTGATGGCGTCGGCAGCCTGGATGATAAAGGCCAGGGGGGTCTTGGGCTCCACGTCGCCGTGGTGGGCCTCGATGGCGTGGATGATCTGGGTGTTCTCCTTGTACTTGCGGCAGATGTCCACACCGATCTGGACATGGCTGCCCTCGATCTCGTGGTCCAGAGCCTTGCCGATATCATGGAGCAGACCGGCACGGCGAGCCATGGTAACGTTGACGCCCATCTCCCCTGCCAGCAGGCCGGCCACCCAGGCCACCTCCATGCTGTGGGTCAGAGCGTTCTGGCCAAAGCTGGTGCGGTACTTCAGACGGCCGATGAGCTTGATCAGGTCCGGGTGCAGGCCATGGATGCCCAGCTCCATAACGGCACGCTCGCCCTCACGCTTCATCTGCAGCTCCAGCTCGTGGCGGCATTTTTCCACCGTTTCCTCAATGCGGGCAGGGTGGATACGGCCGTCGCCGATCAGGCGTTCCAGGGTCATGCGGGCCACTTCCCGACGGGTCTGGTCAAAGGAGGACAGGGTGATGGCCTCCGGGGTATCGTCGATGATCAGGTCCACGCCGGTGGCGGTCTCCAGGGCACGGATGTTGCGGCCCTCACGGCCAATGATGCGGCCCTTCATCTCGTCACTGGGCAAGGGCACCACGCTAACGGTGGTCTCGCTGCAGTGGTCGGCAGCGCAGCGGCTGACAGCCTGACCGATGAGGTTCCGGGCGATGTTGTCGCAGTTCTCCTTCAGGTCGGTCTCGTAGGCAGCCACACGAACAGCCTTTTCGTGGGTGAGCTCCTCATCCACCTTGTGCAGCAGCACCTCCCGGGCGTCCTCCTGGCTCAGGCCGGCCAGAGTCTCCAGCCGCTCCATCTCCTTGGCACGCAGGGCGTCGATCTCTGCCAGACGGGCCTCCGCTTCCTCCGAACGCTTTTTCAGGTCTTCTTCCTTGCGCTCCAGGGCCTCGGTCTTGCGATCCAGGGCGGTCTCCTTCTGGTCGATGCGGTTCTCCTGGCGGCTGATCTCCGCCCGGCGCTGCTTGATCTCCTTGTCGGCTTCTGCCTTTTGGGCGTCCACCTCAGCCTTCAGACGGAAGGCCTCGTCCTTTGCTTCCAGAACCGCTTCTTTGCGCTTCTGGTCTGCGGTCTTGATCGCCTCGTTCACCAGCCGGGTCGCCTCGGCCTCTGCGCTGCCGATCTGGGCCTCTGCGGTCTGCTTGCGGCGGTTATAGCCAAAAACAGAACCCACACCAAAGCCGACAGCCAGAACGACGATCAGGATCACGATCCAAACGATCGTAGGCATCGTGTTCACTCTCCTTTGATAATGATCTCAACTTGAATCATAAGCAGGAGACGCTGGAGGGCAGGTGTGGGTCCATAGAGCTCTATAAGGGAGCTTTCAATGCAAAAGGGGCAACAGGAACACAACCGGGAACCACCCCCGGGCAACGATCCTGCGGCTTTTCTATCTACGGTTCTTTCTTATAAAAACAGGCGTTTGCCGCCTGAGGGACACACAGTTCACGGAACAGCCTGCATACAGCGTCTTTTATTCCATACTACTATTTATATTACGAAACATTTCCGTGCTTGTCAAGAGAAATCCGGCCCTGGCAGCAGAATTTTTGTGCAGAAAGCCGAGACCACCCGGCCCGGAGCATTGGGGCTGTTGTTTCTCCGGCAAAAAAGCCCGGCACTGTGACGGCACCGGGCTTTTTTACCAATGTTTTCAGGGGATCATTCCAGGTACATCCGCCGCAGACGCATCCGCCGGGCGGCGGTAAGGCCGTACTCCTGGGCCAGATATTCCTCGGCGGTGCCGTACTTCTGCCGGATGGTGTCCAGCACAAAGTCAGCCATCCCCGGCTCCACCCCGGCCACGGCCCGGCCCAGGTCCTTTTGGGCCGGGTCCTGGGCCTGCAGGGCGTCGATCTCTTCCTTGCGGCAGAGGTTGGTCTGCTGGTAATCCTGCCGGATGGTGTCGTCGGAGGCCCCCAGGGCCAGCAGGATCAGCATGGCTGCCACCCCGGTGCGGTCCTTGCCGACAGAGCAGTGGAACAGGATGGGGGTCTCCCCGGCCTCCAAGGCCCGGAACAGCTCCTGGAAGGCCTTGTTGCCAAAGAGCATTTTCCGGTACATCTGCCGGATAAACTCCATCCCATCCGGGGCCTTGGTCAGCTGGGCCTTGATATCCTGGGGGGCAAAGGACACCTCCTGCCCATCCTCCCCACACAGGGCGCAGATCCGCACCAGACGGGCACCGTCCGGCACCAGGTCCGGGGCAGCCTGGGCCTCCTGGGCACTCCGCAGGTCCAGGATCAGCCGCAAGCCCAAAGCGTCCAGACGAGCCCGGTCTGCCGGGCTGGTAAGGGTGGCAGTGGTCTCTCCTCGCCAGATCTGGCCCCAGCGCACGGTTTTGCCTTCGTCAGCCGGGTAGCCTCCCAGCTCCCGGAAGTTGCAGGCCCCGGCAAAGGGCAGCGGCGTGCCGGGGGCAGGCCGGGCCGGGGCCGCCGACCGGGCGGCAGGGCTGGACAGCACCGGGAAGTTGTAAAAGGGCTTGGCAGGCCGTCCACGCCGGGGCGGCAGAGAGGCAGCTCCCCCCAGCACCTCCATCAGGTAGCCTCGCAGCAGGTCGATGTAGGCCGAAGCGTAATCCCGACGCTGCACCAGGGACACGCACAAGGGCGGCAGATCCTCCAGCAGCACATCCCGTACCCGGTCCAGCTCCCGGCGTGCACCGGGCTCGTAACGGGTCAGGCAGGTGCACAGCTGCTCCTGCACCAGGTAGTAGGCCTGGTAAAAGCTGGGGCCGATCTCTGCATTGGGGGCAAAGCCAGCCCGGGCGCAGGCGTCCCACAGGGGGCTGAACAGGTCCTGCCGCAGGCTGGGCAGCAGCACACGCTGGCCCCGCAGGTCTGCCAGAGGGATGCTCTCCCGGTCCCAGAAGGGGTGGCCCCGGGGCACCAGCAGGCAGGCCGGGTCTGCCCGGAGGGTGGTACGGGCCAGCACCGGGGCGGCACTGCCCAGGTCGATGATCAACCCGGCGTCCAGCTCCCCCTGCTCCACGCTCTGGACCACGGCGTCGTTGTCCAGCAGCCGGAACCGCATTTCCACATGGGGATACTGCTGACGGAACTTGTCCAGCTGGGTCTCCAGCCCCGGCAGATAGTCCGGCACCAGTGCCACGCTGATGCCGATGCGGACCGGCTGGGCCGACTGGATCTCGGCACGCAGAGCCGCCTGCATCTGCTGGAACTGCTCCACCACCGGGGCCGCATGACGCTGGAGGCTCATGCCCCGGTCCGTGAGGGTGAGCCGATGGTGGGCACTGAGGAACAGTGGGCCGCACAGTTCTGCTTCCAGGGCCGTAATGCTCTGCCGCAGAGCCTGCCGGGACAAAAACAGCCGCTGGGCTGCCCGGGTGTAATTCATTTCTTCGCACAATACCAAAAAGTAGTGCAGCTGGCGGATATCCATGGTGTCCTCCTGGGATTTGTTTTCCTATTAAGAATACCGCCTTTTGGGACGATTGTAAAGCCGCCCACCGGCAAAAAAGCGCCCCCGGCGCAGTCTTTTGCTGTGCCGGGGGCGCAAGAGTGCAAAGGGATCAGTCTGCCGACAGGTAGTGCATGGCCTTGTGCAGCCGTGCCTCATTTTCTGCCGTAGGCTCCATAAAGGGGCTGTGGAACAGATCCTGGAACAGGTTCTCCATCTTGGGGGAGTTGGGGTCGATGCCGATGTCCTCCAAGGTCAGGGGCATATCCATGCTCCGCATAAAGGCACGGAAAGGTGCCACCTGCTCAGGATGGCCGTTGAAGGCCAGCTGCAGGCAGTCGCCAATGGCCACGATCTCACCGTGGAGGTAGGGCTTTGCCTCCTGGGTAAAGTGGGTCCGCACCAGCTCGTAGGTCTCGTGGCCCAAAGCGGTCTGGCCAAAGCCCTTGCTGACGCCGCTGACGATGCCAGCCACTGCCACGTTCAGGTAGGCGATGTCCTCCACTGCCTTGGTCAGCTTGCCTTCGGCGATGTCACGGCAGGCCTGGTGAGCCTCTTTCTCGTAGACATGGTAGGCCATCTCGGCAATGGTGTAGGCGGTGAACAGGCCGATGCTCACGTCGTCCAGCAGGATCTCGCTGCGGCCGTTCTGGATCTCGATCATCTTGGCCATGCCGTCCATGATGCCGCTGGCAGCGTAACGGGGCGGCTCCTTGCAGATGACGTCCATATCCATGACGATGGCGTTCACCTCGTGGTCATAGCGCAGGCTGCCCAGAGAGGCACCCTCGGCGGTGTACATGACGCTGAGGGGGGCAAAGGCGGCGCAGGTGGCAATGGAGGTAGGCACCTCCACCACAGGCAGGTCCCCTGCAAAGTGTGCAGTGGCCTTGGCCTGGTCCATGATGCGGCCGCCGCCCACGCCCACGATGACCTGGCAGCCGGTGGTCAGGGCCTGCAGAGCGTGCTCCTTGGCCCGCTCGTAGGTGTTCTGGTCCGGGTAGATGGACAGCTCAAAGTCCACCCCGGCCTCCTTCAGGCTCTTTTCTGCCTTGCCTTCCGTAGCGGCCCAGGCACGGGGGCCTGCAATGACCAGGGCCTTTTTGCCCAGGCGAGCCACCTCGCCGCCCAACAGGTTCAGGGCCCCTGCTTCCTGCAGGTAACGGCCAGCACCGAACTTGTAGGCGTTATCCAGCTTGATATCTGCCAGACTTCTTGCTTCTGCCATAGTTTTTACGCTCCTTACTCCATGTAAGCACCCTTCATGGCACTGACTGCGTGCTGACTATACAGCTTCAGCAGGCCGTGGGTGTATTTGCTTGTAAAACCTTTCCAGTTTGCTTTGCGTTCTGCCAGGATGGCCTCCATTTCCTCGGGGGTCTTGTGCTGGCCCTTTACGCCGGTGATCTCCAGGCGGCGGGCCTCCACATCCAGCTCAATGATATCCCCTTCTTCCACCAGGGCAATGGGGCCGCCTGCGGCAGCCTCCGGGCTCACATGGCCGATGACCGGGCCCCGGCTGGCACCAGAGAAGCGGCCGTCGGTAATGAGGGCCACGCTGGAGGCCAGGGCCGGGTCGGAGCAGATGGCCTCGCCGGTGTAGAACATCTCCGGCATACCGCTGCCTCGGGGGCCTTCGTAGCGGATGAACACGGCGTCACCCGGGTGGATGCGGCCGTGGAGGATGGCGTCGATGGCGTCCTCCTCACAGTCAAAGGGACGGGCAGTAAGGGTAGCCTTGAACATGGCCTTGGGGCAGGCGGTGTGCTTGATGACACAGCCCTCCGGGGCCAGGTTGCCACGGAGGATGGCAATGCTGCCGTTGGTGCCGATGGGGGCATCAAAGCTGCGGATGATGTCGGTGCGCTGGATCTTGCGGCCGATCTTTTTGCTCTTTTCGGCCAGCAGCTCGTCGCAGTGCTGGTAGAAGCCGTTCTTCTTCAGCTCCTCCAGGTTCTCCCCCAGGGTCTTGCCGGTAACGGTCTTGGCGTCCAGGTGCAGCATGGACTTGATCTCCTCCATGATGCGGGGCACGCCGCCTGCGTAGTAGAAATACTGGGCAGGCCAGTCACCGGCAGGCCGGATGTTCAGCAGGTAGTGGGCACCCCGGTGCATCCGGTCAAAGGTGTCGGCGTCGATCTCGATGCCAAACTCGTGGGCAATGGCCGGGATGTGCATCAGGGCGTTGGTGGAGCCGGAGATGGCGGCGTGGACCATGATGGCGTTCTCAAAGCTCCGCAGGTCCACGATGTCTCCGGCGGTGACCCCGGCCTCCACCAGCTTCATGAGCTGGGTGCCGGCGTCGTAGGCAGCCTGCTTCAGCTCTGGAGCGGTGGCCGGCATCAGGGCGGTGCCCGGCAGCATCAGGCCCAGCGCCTCGGCCATGACCTGCATGGTGGAGGCAGTGCCCATAAAGGAGCAGGCACCGCAGCTGGGGCAGGCGTGCTGCTTGTAGTAGGTCAGCTGCTGGGCCGGGATCTCGCCACGCTCGTACTGAGCGCTGAACTTGCCGATCTGCTCCAGGGTCAGCAGCTCATTGATGGCGCAGGCCGGATCATTTTCCACATACTGGGCCGGCAGGTCGTGGGCTTCCATCACGCCGCCGGTGACCACGATGGCTGCCATCATATCCTTCATGCGGCCAATGCTCATGAGCATGGCAGGCATGGCCTTGTCGCAGGAGGAGATGAACACGCCGCCGTCAAAGGTGGTGGCATTGGCCTGGGCCTCCACCAGGTTGGTGATGGCCTCCCGGTGGGCCAGGGAATAGTTGATGCCGTCATGGCCCTGGGCCATGCCGTCGCACATATCCGTGGCGTAGTACCGGGCAGCCTTGCCGCCGTGGTCATCCACAGCCCGGACGGCCTCCTCCACAAAAATGTTCAGGTGGCCGGAGCCCGGGTGGCTGTTGCCGTAGGTGCTCTCCACCATGATCTGAGGCTTTGCCAAGTCCTCTACCTTCCAGCCCATGCCCATCCGCAGGGGGTCCATCTCCGGTGAAAGGCTGCGGACCTGTTGACTTTTCAGCATCGCATTCAACTCCTTGTATTTAATCGTGTGTATTCTACTTAGATCAAAGGGTCAGGCGGCGGTCTCGGGCCGCCACCTTCCACCAGCCAACGATCTTACCGTCCTCTACCACCGGCACCTCCGGGTACAGGGCACTGGTGGGGCAGACGTGGACAGGCAAAGCAAACAGCTCGGTGCCAATGGGAGGGATATCGTCGATATGCTCCTCCGGCACCTGCACCACCCAGTGCTCCTCGTTCTGGAGCACCGTGTGGGCGTACTCCATGCCCACGATCTCCGCCCGCTCCGGGGTGGGGTCTGTGGCCACGGCCTTGCAGCCCAGGTCCAGGGTAAAGGTGTCCCGGCTGGGGCGGCTGATGACCCGGGTCAGCAGCGCTGCTGCCGGGGTGAACTGCAGGTCCGGGTAGGCCTTGCGGTATCCAGCGTCCTGGATCACGCAGGTGCCGGGGCTCAAAAACTCTCCCGTCATCTCTGCGTGGACCGGGAAGGAGGGGGTGCCGCCCATGATCAGGATGCTGCAATCCAGGCCGTCGGCCTGGAGGCGGCCCTTGATGGCCTCGATCTGCTGGTCCACCGGGGCGGTGATCTCCTCCCGGACCTGGCGGCTGCTCTCGTGGCGGTGGCCGTCGTAGCAGTGCATCCCTCGCATGGTAATGCCGGGCAGGGTGTTCCACTCCCGGTACATGGCTTCCACCTGGTCCAGGGGCACACCGGTGCGGTGCTGGCCCATGTCCACGTCCATCAGCACATTGGCCTGGCAGGCCTGGCCCAGCAGGCGGATCTGCTGGGTGTCATCCCCAATGGCAAAGAACTCCACCTGGGGGAAAGCCTGCTGCAAAGCGGCAAACCGCCGGATGTTGGGCCCCACCAGGGGGTAGGCCAGGGTGATGCGCTTGGCCCCAGCCTGGGCGGCCATCTCAGCCTCGGCGATGGTGGCGCACTTGAAGCGGTCGATGCCCGCCTCGATCTGCATTTTGACCACCTCGGCCATTTTATGGGTCTTGATGTGGGGCCACAGGCGGTCTGCGCCCCCGGCAATGGCGATCATCTGCTGGATGTTCTGGCGGATCAGGGCCGGGTAGTACACCAGCTGGGGGCTTGCCAGCTCCTGCTGGCCCTCAAAGGTATAGAGATTTTCGTAGATCTTATTCATACTCCACCAGCATCTCGATCTCTACAGCAATGTTGCCCGGGCAGGAATTGGTGCCCATGGCAGTACGGGCCGGCAGACCCTTCTCTTCGCCGAACAGCTCAAACAGCAGGTTGGAGCCGCCGTTGATGACCTGGGGCTGCTGGGTGAAGTCGTCGGTGCAGTTCACAAAGCCCAGCACCTTGACGCACCGCTTGATGCGGTTCAGGTCCCCCAGCTTGGCATCCAGGTTAGCCAGCAGGTTCAGCATGCAGTTGTAAGCAGCCTTCTGGCCCTGCTCCAGGGTCAGGTCGCCGCCCACTTTGCCCACGATGTTGTGGCCGTCACCGATGTCGGGGCCGCAGCCGCTGCAGTACAGCAGATGGTCCCCAAACTCCATGACCGGGGTGTAGACACCGCCCTTGGGAGGGGGTGCAGGCAGGGTGATATTCATTTCCTTCAGCTTCTCGTAGACGTTTGCCATAAGAAAGACCTCTTTTCGTTTGTTTTTATGATGGTGCAGCCGGGATAGGCTGCCGTTTTATAGACCCAACAGCGTGCTGCCCAGGCTCAGCACCAGGGGCACACTGATCAGGATACACAGGGTAGAATGGGCCACGGCCTGGCTGGCCAGCTCCCCTTCCGTGTCGTACTGCTTGGCCAGCACCGCCGTCAGGCTGCCTGCCGGGCAGGAAGCCAGGATCAGCACCGCCATCCGCAGGGTGGGGTCCAGGGGCAGCAGGCACAGCACCGCCAAAAAGCCCAGAGGGAACACCAGGCACCGCAGGCCGGTGATGAGCCACACCAGAGGGTTGGCCACCAGCTTTTTCAGGTCACTGCGGGCCAGCATTCCACCGGCGATCATCAACGCCAGAGGGGTGGTGGTGTTGCCCATGGCCTTGCAGAAACTTTCCAGGATGCCGGGCAGCCGCAGGCCGGACACCAGCATCACCACCATCAGGGCGGTGGTCACGTTGGCCGGGGTCAAAAAGGTTTTCAGGCTCACCTTGGCCTTGGGGGCGAACAGGTGCTGCACATAGGTAAAGAACAGGATGTTGTAGGCCATGATGCCAGCGGCCCCATACAGGGCTCCGGCCTCACTGCCCAGCAGGGCAGAGGCCAGGGGGATGCCGATGAAGGCACTGTTGGGCAGCACCGCCGTGCCGATGAGCACCGCCTTTTGGCCGGGGGTCAGCCCCAGGATCTTGCTGAGGCCCAGGCAGACTGCGGTGGTGACCAGGTAGAAGATCTCCAGCACCACATAGCCCTTCAGCATCCCCACCACGGCGGCCCGGCCCCCGTCGATGCTGGCACTGGCCAGCAGGGTGCAGGGCAGGGACACGGTCATGACCAGGTTGGACAGGAACTTGCTGTTGCTGTCGTCCAGGATGCCCAGCCGGGTAATGGCGGCACCGGTGCCGATCTCCAAAAAGATGATGAGGATCTGCTGCAAAAGGATGGCAATGGACATGACTGCTCCTTATACTGTCAGCACCATGCCGCCGTTGTGGCTGGTGCGGCGGTCGTGGTCGATGGCCACCTCTCCGTTGACAAGGCACCAGTCCAGGCCGGTGGCTTTCCGGGCCGGGTCCGTAAAGGTGGCGTGGTCGGTGAACTTCTGGGGATCGAATACCAGTATATCAGCATAATTGCCTTTCTGCAAGCTCCCTCGTCCGACCAATCCCATTCTGGCGGCCGGCTGGCTGGTCATCCGGCGGATGGCCTCCTGGAGGGTGTAGATGCCGCGCTGGGCCACATACTCCCGGAGCACCTTGGGGAAGGCACCGAACATTCGGGGGTGGGGCGTGTCGGTCTTGGCGTAGATAGCGTCCGAGATAATGTTGGACCAGGGCAGACGTGCCACCGTGTCAATATCATCCTGGCTCATGGACATATTGATGATGGCGGTCTTGCCGTCCTCGCTGTGCATCAGATAGGCGGCCAGAGCGGTGGCATCCTCAAAGCCGAACTTCTCGGCGGCTTCCGTGACCCGGAGCCCCAGGAACTTCTCGTTTTCGGGGCGGACCACGCCGCTGATGATGATGCGGTCCCACCCCAGGGTGATGCAGAAGTTGTCCCAGTCGTCATACAACACGCTGCTGGTGCGGCGGAATTCCTCCACGCCCTCGGGGGTGCCCAGCTTTTCCAGTGCACGGGTCATGTTGCCGGCCACGAACACCGGAGGCAGCATGGTGGTAAGAGCGGTGCTGCCTCCCTCGTAGGGGTAAAAATCCACCGTTACGTCCATGCCCTGGGCCCGGGCGGCCTCAATGTCCGCAATGGCGGTGTGGATGTCCTTGCCCCAGTTCTTCATGCCGCAGCTCTTGAAGTGGCTGATCTCCAAAGCGCAGCCCACCCGACGGGCGATCTCGATGACCTCCCGGACGCTTTGCACCATGCTGTCGCCCTCGCCCCGGATATGGGTGGTGATGACCCGGTGGTACCGGCCCACCGGCTCCAGGATATAGGCAAATTCATCGGTGGAGGAATAGCACTCCGGCAGGTACATGATGCCCAGGGACACGCCGGGGGCTCCGGCGGCCATGGCCTCCTCGATCAGGGCCCGGGCGGCATCCAGCTCCTGCTGGGTGTAGGGGGTGTCGGAAAAGCCCTTGACGCAGATCTTGACGGTGCCGGTGCCGATCATGGCCGAAATGTTCATGGGCAGCGGTGTCTTGCCCAGAGCCTCCAGATACTGGGGATAGGTGTGGGGGCCGTCCAGACCGATGGGGCCCATGACGGCTTCTTCAAAGGAATAATACTCCTTTGCCGCCTCGTCGGACTCCGGGCGTGGGGTCATGCTGATGCCGCAGTTGCCTGCCACTGCTGTGGTAATGCCCTGGGCCAGCTCCACCTCGCCAAAGTGGGGGTCATTGAGGGGTTTTGCGTCGTGGTGACGGTGGATATCCACAAAACCCGGGGTCACCACCTTGCCGGTGGCGTCGATGACCTGGTCGGCCTGTTCCGTGATGCCCGGAGCGATCTGGACAATGCGGTCGTCCTGCACCAGCAGGTCTGCCTGGTAGGGCTGGCCCCCCAGGCCATCGTATACGGTGCCGTTCTGGATCAAAATACGTTTCATGATAGGTTCCCTCTTGCTATGAATTTTGCCCTGCGGCAAGGCAGCCCTGCCGCAAACGATGAAAGGGGCAAGGGCGCACGCCCTCGCCCCTTTCGGAGAAACAGATTTACAGTTTGCCGGCCAGATAAGGTTTACAGATCTTCTTCTGCGTCAGCAGCAGATTCTGCAGCAGCGACCTTCTCCACGACAGTGCCGCGGCGGTCGTCCATAACGTGCTTCAGGCGCACGTCATCGGGAGTGGTGTCAGCAGGGAACATGAGAGAGACCACGATGCCGAACACCAGAGAAACGATGGTAGCAGGCACAGCCGGACCACCCATGGTGGCGTTGATCCAGTTCTTGAAGGAAGGCAGCACCAGGATCAGCA
>CAKSXW010000057.1 GCA_934518555.1 uncultured Faecalibacterium sp.
CAGGTGTTCTCCACCGCAGCCGACAACCAGCCCTCTGTTGAGGTCAACGTGCTGCAGGGCGAGCGTGAGTTTGCCCGCGACAACAAGAGTCTGGGTGTGTTCCATCTGGACGGCATTGCTCCGGCTCCCCGTGGCGTGCCTCAGATCGAAGTCACCTTCGATATCGATGCCAACGGCATCGTGAAGGTCAGCGCAAAGGACCTGGGCACCGGCAAGGAGCAGAACATCACCATCACCGCTTCTACCAATATGTCCAAGGAGGACATCGACAAGGCTGTGAAGGAAGCTGAGCAGTTTGCTGCCGACGATAAGAAGAAGCGTGAAGAGGTGGACATCCGCAACGGTGCCGACCAGATGGTGTTCCAGACCGAGAAGATGCTGAAGGAGAACGGCGATAAGCTGCCTGCCGACGTGAAGAGCGAGGCTGAGGCAAAGCTGGCCGACCTGAAGACCGCTGTCCAGTCCGGCAACGTGGACGACATCAAGGCAAAGCAGGAGGCTCTGAGCCAGGTGTTCGAGAAGATGTACCAGGCAGCTGCTGCCGCACAGCAGGCCGCCGGTGCACAGCCCGGTGCTGACGCAGGCGCTGCCAACAACCAGCAGAAGCCCAACGACGACGGCGTGGTGGACGCTGACTTCAAGGAAGTCTAAGTCTGAAACAAAGCGCTGTGTCCGGCCAAACCGGCGGACACACACGCAATAGAGCAAAAGCCGCTCCGGTTTAGGCCGGGGCGGCTCTTGCTGGTTTATAGAGTGAGGAACCGACCGGGGCGTTACCCGGGGAGGGCGTTCCCGGAGAGGTGAGTGGATATGGCACAGGAAAAACGTGATTATTACGAGGTGCTGGGGGTATCCAAGGGTGCCAGCGATGCGGAGATCAAAAAGGCTTACCGCAAGCTGGCTATGAAGTACCACCCGGACTATAACCCCGGCGATAAGGACGCCGAGGCAAAATTCAAGGAGATCAACGAGGCAAACGAGGTGCTCTCGGACCCGAAAAAGCGCCAGATGTACGATCAGTACGGCTTTGCCGGTGTGGACCCCAGCTATGCAGCCCAGAACGGCGGCGGCCCCGGCGGCTTCAGCGGCTTTGGGGGCGACGGCGTGGACCTGGGAGATATCTTTGGGGATATCTTCGGCGGCGGCTTTGGGGGCTTTGGCGGTTCGTCTCGCCAGGCCAACCCCAATGCACCCCGGAAGGGCCAGGACATCCGGGTACGGATCACCCTGAGCTTTGACGAGGCAGTCCACGGCTGCAAAAAGAACATCACCATCACCCGGCAGCAGGAGTGCACCGAGTGCCATGGCTCCGGCTGCGCCGCCGGTACCAGCCCCGAGACCTGCCCGGACTGCGGCGGCCGCGGCTTTGTGATCCGGCAGCAGCGCACCCCCTTTGGCGTCATGCAGACCCAGCAGCCCTGCTCTCGCTGCGGCGGCAAGGGCAAGCTGGTAAAGGACCCCTGCAAGGTCTGCCACGGCAGCGGCAAGGTGGCCACCAAAAAGACGTTGGAGGTGTCCATCCCCATGGGCATCGACGACGATCAGAGCTTTGCACTCCGGGGCATGGGCGATGCCGGTGCCAACGGCGGCCCTTCCGGCGATGTGATCGTCATGGTCACGGTGCGGCCCAGCGAGGTGTTCCAGCGTGACGGCTACGATGTGTGGGTCACGGTGCCCATCACCTACAGCCAGGCTGTGCTGGGCGATAGCGTCACCGTGCCTTCCATCGACGGCAGGGTGGAGTACACCGTGCCCGAAGGCACCCAGAGCGGCACCACCTTCCGGCTCCGGGGCAAGGGTATCCAGTATCTCAACGGCCGGGGCCGGGGTGATATGTATGTCAAGTGCGAAGTGGAGATCCCCAAAAAGCTCAACAAGACCCAGCGTGAGGCCCTGAAGAAATTTGAGGGCACCCTGAAAGAGGAAAACTACGAAAAGCGCAAGGGCTTCTTTAAAAAGCTGAAGGATATGTTCAACAGCTGATCTCAGCAAAAACAAAACGAGGCACTGCCCCATGGGGCAGTGCCTCGCTTGCTTTTTCAGGAAAAGATCATGCACCCACGATCAGGCGCACAGAGCCGTAGATGCCGGCGTCGTTGCCCAGGGTGGCAGCCACGATGGGAGTCTCCCGGCAGGAGGAGAAGGCAAAGGTCTTGAAGTGCTCCCGGAGGGGGTTGAACAGCACATCCCCGGCACGGGACACGCCGCCGCCGATAAGGAACATCTCCGGGTCGGTGGTGGCAGCAATGCTGGCCAGAGCCATGCCCAGGATGGAGGTCATCTCGTCCACCTCCCGGAGGGCCAGGGCGTCGCCGTTACGGGCAGCGTCAAACACGTCCTTGGCGGCAAACTGGGTGCCCCGGAGCACACAGGGGGTGTCCGGGTTTTCGTCCAGCAGCTTCTGCATACAGCGCACCACGCCGGTGGCACTGGAATACTGCTCCAGGCAGCCACGCTTGCCGCAGCCGCAAACAGCAGTCTCGTGGGGGTCCACGGTAATGTGGCCGATCTCGCCGCCGGCCCCGTGGGAGCCGTCAATGACCTTGCCGTTGACGATGACACCGCCGCCTACGCCGGTGCCCAGGGTGACCATGACAGCGCTGCGGCAGCCCTTGGCGGCACCCATCCAGATCTCGCCCAGGGCAGCCACGTTGGCGTCATTGCCCACCAGCACCTTCAGGCCGTCCAGCAGGCCGGAAAGCTGTGCAGCCACATTCCGCTGGCCCCAGCCCCCCAGGTTGGCGCAGACGATGGGCACCACGCTGCTGTCCAGTACCGGGCCGGGCACGCCGATGCCCACGCCCTCCACCTGGTCGGCAGAGATGCCGCTGTCCGTCATCTTGCCCCGGATGGCAGCTGCCAGGTTTTCCAGGATGTGCTCTCCGGCGTCGGAGGTGTCGGTGGCTACTTCCCACTTTTCCAGCAGGGCCCCGGCGGTGGTGAACAGGCCGATCTTGGCGGTGGTGCCGCCCAGGTCGATGCCAAATGCATATTCCTTCATATTCAATTACCCCTTTGCTGCGGTCTGCAGACCGCTTGATCTCGTACCATCCAGTATATCACACCTGGAGGCAAAAAACAGGACCCCGGCGGCTTTTTCATGCAATCAAACGGAAAAGCTGCCGGGGTTTTGTCAAAACTGCTCAGCCTACGGTGTTGGTCAGGGAGCCGATGCCGTCGATCTCGCAGCGCACCACGTCCCCGGGCTGCAGGAACCGGGGCGGCTCCATGCCCATGGCCACCCCGGCCGGGGTGCCGGTGGCAATGAGGGTGCCGGCCTTCAGGGTCATGCCCTGGGACAGCTCCCGGATCACATGGTCGATGTTAAAGATCTGCAGGCCGGTGTTGGAGTCCTGCCGCTTTTCGCCGTTGACGAAGCACCGCAGCCCCAGCCGGGGCGGATAGGTGTCAAACTCGTCGGCGGTAACGATGCAGGGGCCCATGGGGGTAAAGCCGTCCAGGCTCTTGCCAAAGTACCACTGCTTGTGGGCGGTCTGCACATCCCGGGCCGACACGTCGTTGAGGATGGTGTAGCCGAACACATAGTCCCGGCTCTGGCCTTCCGCCACATCCCGGGCGTCCTTGCCCAGCACCACAGCCAGCTCACACTCGTAGTCCAGCTTCTGCACCAGGTCGGTGTGGGCCTGGATGGTGCCGCCGTCCGGCACTGCCCGGGTCACACGCTTGGAAAAATAGATGGCGTCCTGGTGCTGGGTGGCAAAGGCGTCGGCAGAGTAGGTCTCAGCCTCCTGGGCGTGGGCCATGTAGTTGATGCCCAGGCAGATCACATCCTGGGTGGGGCAGGGGATGGGACTTTCCAGGGTCACAGCCTCCAGGGGCAGGGCCGGGATGCCGGAGATGGCCAGCTGCAGCCCAGACCGCACCTGGGGGGTCAAAAAGGGAATGGCCTCTGCCAGGGTGTCGTAGGGCAGGCCCAGCCAGCTCAAAGGCCAGACCTGGGTGCTGTCCGGGGAAAGGATGGCCGGCTCCTCCCGGCCGTCAGGGAGGCGGCAGGTAACAAAACGCATGGGGTTGCCTCCTCTCAGTGCCGGTAGGCGATGGCGTTCCGGATGCGGTCCGCCTCAGCCACTCCGGCCAGCTGCCGCACCAGCTCCAGGGCAAAGGGAATAGCACCCCCCAGGCCGTAGCTGGTGGTGATGTTGCCGTCCACCACCACCTCGGCGTCCTGGACCCGGGCCCCGGCCAGCTGGTCCTGGAAGGCGGCGTGGGCGGTGGCGTTTTTGCCCTCCAGCAGCCCCAGCTGGGCCAGCACGCTGGGGGCGGCGCAGATGGCTGCCACCTTTTTGCCCTGCCGGGCAAAGGCCACGCAGGTGTCGGTAACGGTCTTGTTGGCTGCCAGGTTGGGGGTGCCGGGGATGCCGCCAGGCAGCACCACCAGGTCCACGTCAGAGTAATCCACATCCTCCGCCAGGGCGTCGGCGGTAATGTGGACCCGGTGGCTGCTGGTAATGGCCCGGTTTCCGGTAGCACTGGCCACTGTGACCTCTACCTTGGCCCGGCGCAGCAGGTCTACCACCAGCAGGGCCTCGCACTCCTCGGTGCCTTCTGCAAAAAATACAACAGCTTTGCTCATTGTTCAAAACCTCCTGATCCGATAAAAGAAGCCGCAGGCCGCAAAGGGGCCCAAGGGCCCGGCGGCTTGCGGCACGGCGCAAACGATATTCACTGGGGGGCTTTTTCAGCCTCCAGCAGGTCCCGCAGTACACTGTCCTCTGCGCTCAGCACCCGGCTGACCCGGCTGATGATGGCACTGGAAGCACCGGTCTTGTCCATGATCTCGGTGTAGATGCACTTATCGACTAACATTTCAGCAATGTTGAACCGCTGCTCCATTGCACTGAGCTCTGAGTAGCTGCACACATCCTGCAGGAAGCGGTAGCACTCCGCCGGGGTCTTCAGCTGCAAGAATGCCTGATACAGACCGGATTCGCCGGTGGGATGATCTTTTGCCATGGGTGTTCTCCTTCTTCTCCATGCGGTAAAGGACCGCTTTATTGCACTACACCAGTGTAGAACAAACCGGAAGAAAATGCAATGCTTTTTGTTACAGTTGTTGAAAAATCAGCCCAAAGTGTGCTCAAACACCAGCTCGTCCCGGGGTACAGTGCCGGTCTCCTGCTCCGCAGGCTTCAGGCTGCGGTACCGCAGTGCCTTAAAGAACTGCTGCACCGGCAGGGCCTTGGCGTGGATGGTGCACCACACCCGGCCCTTGCCCTCGCCCTTGGCCAGCCGCTCGCAGGACAGCACGATGTCCCGGCCCAGGGCCTTGCCCCGGTATTCCGGCAAAAGGTACAGGTGCATCAGGTGCAGGGCGGTGTTCTCCATCTTCCAGGCAAAGTAGCCTACGGTCTTGCCCCCCAGCACCACCAAAAAGTAGTTCACGTCCTGGTCCATGTCGGCCTCGATGGCGTCGGCACTCTGCAGCTCCTCCACCAGGGTGTCCAGCTGCTTGCCGGGGTAGTAACGCTTGTAGACCTCGTGCCAGATCTGGCTGGCAAGGTCGGCGGTGGCGTGGATGTATTTGGCCTTGGCGACCAGCTTGTAATCGGGTTTCATAGTTCTCCTTATACTTTCACGATGTAATCGGCCTTGCGAGGGGCGGCGGCCTTGGGCTGGGCAGCAGGGTAGCCCAGGATGCAGTGGCCTACGCCGATCCAATCCCCCTCAATGCCCCACTGGCGGAGCAGGGCCTTGCCCTCCGGGGTGTCAAACTCCTCCCGGGCCCGGTTGATCCAGCAGCTGCCCAGCCCCAGAGAGGCAGCGGCCAGCATCAGGTTGCCCATTACAAGGCTGCCGTCCTGGACGGCGTTGTTGGAGTGGGCGTCTGCCAGCACCACCAGGATGGTGGGGGCACCGTACATGGGGTCGGTGTCGGTGCCCATGACGGCGGCGTTCATACGGGTAAGCTGGGCCCGGGTGTCGGGGTCCTGCACGACCACGATCTTTGCGCTTTGGCGGCCCATGGCACTGGGGGCATAGGTGCCGGCTTCCAGCACCGCATTCAGCTCCTGGTCGGTGATCTGCTCCGGCTTGTAGGCACGGCAGCTGCGGCGTTCCCGGATGGTCTGTAAGGTCTCGTTGGTCATAGCAAATTCCCTCCCTTTTTTGGATGGCTTTATTGTACCACAATCTGCGGCCCAGTGCAAAGCGTCCGTGCACAAAAAACAACCGGAGCCCAAACCGGGCCAAAGCTCAAAAAACACGACAGAATGCACAAGAAACTCTGAAAAGATTATGGAAAAGTATTCTTGTTGCCGCAGGTCAAATCGGCTATAATAGGGCTACTAGGATGGAAAGGAGTCGTGTCTTATGGCAAAGGCATCCCAGGTCGTGTTACTGGAAAATGAATTTTACATCATCAAAGCCCCCAATGGTAAGGTGCTGGAAGTAAAGGACTTCAACACGGAGAACGGCGCCGCCATCCAGCTGTGGAGCTATGCAGGCCACCCCTGGCAGCAGTGGCAGTTCGTGGATGCCGGCGAGGGACGCTGGCGCATCCGCAACCGTTTTACCGGCAAAATGATGGACCTGGCCCTGGGGGGCGTGGTGGAAGGCACCTGGCTCCACCAGTGGAGCCGCACCAGCGGCCTGAGCCAGTGCTGGGCCCTGGAGCCCACCCGCAGCGGCCGCACCCGCATCCGCAATGTGCTGGCAGATAAATACATCGACCTGGTGGGCATGAACACCGCCAACGGTGCCCAGGCCCAGCTGTGGAACTTTGTGTCCGGCGGCAACCAGGAATGGGAGCTGGTCCGCATCGACCCCGACACGGTCCAGACCGGCCGCCAGGCCCAGGAGGTCAAGGACTCCCAGCCTACCCCCAGCCAGCGCAAGCACCAGAATGACCTGGTGCGGAAGCTGAACAACGCCGGCAAGGGCCGGGCAGGCCGCAAGGCATGACCCCCCTGCTGCGATGATCGGGAACCTGTAAGCGGCGACCCGGCAGAGCCCAAGGCTTTGCCGGGTCGCCTTTTCCCCGGGGCAGCCTGCCCCCTGGACCAAAAAGGAGAAGCCCCATGAACCTTGGCGCATTTATGGACCCGGAATACCCCATCTTCAGCACCACCCTGTGCTATCTGGAACGGCAGGACGCCTACCTGATGCTGCACCGGATCAAAAAGCAGCAGGACTACAACCACGACAAATGGATCGGCGTAGGCGGCAAGTTTGAGCGGTTTGAAAGCCCGGAGGAGTGCCTGGTGCGGGAGGTCCGGGAGGAAACGGGCCTTACCCTGACCCATTACCGCAGCCGGGGCCTGCTGACCTTTGTGCTGGGCAACATGACCGAGTTCATCCACCTGTACACCGCCGACGGCTGGGAGGGGGAAATGGTGCAGGGGGACGCCTGCCGGGAAGGGGTGCTGGAGTGGGTGCCCAAGGCCCGGGTGCCGGAGCTGCCTATCTGGGAAGGGGACAAGATCTTTTTCCGGCTGCTGGAGGAGGACCGGCCCTGGTTCTCGCTGAAGCTGGTGTACCAGGGGGACACCCTGCAGCAGGCAGTGCTGGACGGAAAACCCCTGCTGTAAAAACAAAAAAGCCAAGCCCGGAGGCTTGGCCTTTTTTACAGAGAAAAGGATCAGTTCAGCTTCAGGTCGCCTTCCCGGATCCAGCCCAGCTTGCGCTCCACCTGGCAGAACAGCACACTGAGCACGGCCGGCAGCACGAAGCACAGCAGCACCATAGCGGCCCAGTCCATGGGGGTGATGGCAGCCTTGGTTCCGGCGGCAATGTCGTTGACCCAGCCGGTGTACACACCGATCTGGCCCACCAGGCCGCAGGTGCCCATGCCGGAGGAAACGGCGGCACCGTTCATCTCAAAGTGGAACAGGCAGGTGGCCAGAGGCCCGGTAATGGCACTGGCCAGGGTGGGGGCGATCCAGATCCGGGGGTTTTTGACGATGTTGCCCATCTGCAGCATACTGGTGCCCAGGCCCTGGCTCACCAGGCCGCCTACGCCGTTCTCCTTGTAGCTCATGACCGCAAAGCCCACCATCTGGGCGCAGCAGCCGGCCACTGCTGCACCGCCGGCCAGGCCCGTCAGGCCCAGGGCAGCGCAGATGGCAGCAGAGGAGATGGGCAGGGTCAGGGCTACGCCTACGATCACCGACACCAGGATGCCCATGACCAGGGGAGCCTGCTCGGTGGCCCACATGATCAGGGTGCCCACCTGGCTGGCAGCAGCACCAATGGGGGCAGCAATCAGCATAGAAAGGCCCACGCCTGCAAAAATGGTCACCAGGGGAGTAGCCAGGATGTCTACCTTGGTCTCCTTGCTGATGGCCTTGCCCAGCTCAGCAGCTACGATGGCAATGACCAGCACTGCCAGAGGGCCGCCGGCACCGCCCAGGGCGTTGGCAGAGTAGCCTACGGTGATAAGGCTGAACAGCACCAGCGGGGGGCAGTGCAGGGCCCAGCCAATGGCACAGGCCATGGCAGGGCCGCTCATGGCGGTGGCATAACCGCCCAGGTCCACCAGCATCTCCAGGCCGGTCTGCTGGCCCAGGGTCTTGATGATGGTACCGATGAGGAGGCTGGCGAACAGACCCTGTGCCATGGCACCCAGGGCCTCAATGAGGTACCGCTGGGGGGTGATGACGATGTCTTTTCGCTTTAAAAAATCTTTCACATTTTCCATAAAGAACACCTTTCTTGGCTCTGAACTTACGGTTTGGCGGCAAGATCCGCATGACAAGTATAATACCATACACCTGTCAAGACAGCAAGAAAAACCGTGTATTTCTTGGCAAAATCGGAAAAGTTTGGTGTTGTGCAATGATTTGCCGGAGTAAAACGTGTAGGTTTTGGAGTATTTTTTCAAAGGCTCCTGAGGGGCTGCCGGGGCCCGGAGCCCGGGGGCAGGCTGATTGACGGCAGGCCCGGCCCGGTGTATACTAAAACCGTATCGAAAGTGTGATCCGCCGCCCTTTTCCCGGCGGCGCAATATAGTAAAGGACGCAAGGCTTGGAGGCGAAGAAGGCGGCATGAAACAGATCTGGAACAATAAAAACAGGGCACCTCACAGCACTGGGCGCAGCTGGTACCGGGGGGCAGCCCTGTTCACCATGGCGATGGTATTGGCGGCAGGGGGCATGACTGCTGCCCTGGACCTGACCGCCTCGGCCCAGGGGCTGGCAGTGGACACCGTAGAGGCAGTGGTCCGGCAGGAGCCGGAGCAGGCTGCCCCGACTTCCCAGCTCTCCCAGAGCCAGGAGCAGGCCCCGGCGGCAGACACTGCCCCGGCGGCCCCGGTGGAGGAGACTGCCCCGGCAGCAGCCGAGGCCCCGGCCCAGCAGCCTGCAGAAGCCCCGGACCAGGAGGCCCAGCCGGAGGAGGCTCCGCAGCCGGAGGCTGTACCGGAATTGCCCACCGCCCAGGCCCCGGACCAGGAAAACAGCGTTGCGACCCTGGCAGCAGAGACCCCGGAGCTGGCGGCCCAGGACCCGGAGGCGGCCCCGGCAGTTACGGATGCCGAGGAAAATGCCTCCTCCGGCCACGCCCCTGAGGGCTCGGTACTGCTGACCCCGGAGCAGATCCGGGAGGCCCTGGATTCCGGTGCCCTCACCGAGGTGGAGGCCCAGTGCATCGACTGGGGAGGGGAGAACGGCTTTTTTGGCTGGCTGTGGGACTGGCTGTTCGGCGGCCGGGACCGGGAGGATTCCGGCTGGGTCACCAAAGGCGGCAAGACCTATTACTACGATACCTCCACCCACAAAAAGGTCGTTGGCATCCAGACCGTGGACGGTAAGCTCTATTACTTTGACGCCGACGGTGTGATGCAAAAGGACGTGACCTTTGGGGTGGACGTGTCCAAATACCAGACCAACCTGGACTGGAAGCAGCTGAAAAAATCTGGGGTGAGCTTTGCCATCATCCGCATCGGCTACCGGGGCTACGGTGCCGCCGGCACCCTGGTGAAGGACCCCATGTTTGAGGAGCACTTTACCAACGCCCGGAACGCCGGCCTGAAGGTAGGCGTCTACTTCTTCACCCAGGCTGTCAACGAGAACGAGGCCCGGGAGGAGGCTCAGGGCTGCAACTGGGCCCTGAACGGCCGCAAGCTGGATTATCCCATCTACTACGACACCGAGGCCTCCACCTCCTCCAACGGCACCGGCCGTGCCGACGGCCTGGGCAAGGAGGACCGCACCAAGTGCGCCGTGGCTTTCTGCGAGGAAGTCAAGGCCCTGGGCTACGAGCCCGGTGTGTACGCCTCCACCAACTGGTTCCGCAGCCGGGTGGATCTGGATGTGCTGCGGCAGTACACTCTGTGGAACGCCCACTACGGGGTGGCCAGCAGCCCCATTGAATGCGATGTGTGGCAGGGCACCGAGAAGGCCCGGATCAACGGCTATAACGGCCAGCTGGACGCCAACATCAGCTATCGGCACTGACGAAATACCCCAAAAGACCCCAGACCGGAAGGAGCTTTGCGGCTCCCTCCGGTCTGTTTTTTTGCCCGGCATATTGTCCCCGGGCCGGTGCATACACTGTTGGCAGAGGATGCAAGCACAACTGGTGGGGGAGGCATGGGGATATGTTTGTGGTGACCTTGAACAAAACGAGCCTGAAAAAGCTGGGTCTGGGGGCTATGTGCTGTGCGCTGGTGGCCTGCAGTGCCTTGCTGGGGCGGTACATCAGCACCCGGGCCGTGTCGGCGGCAGCGTCGGTGGGCCGCATCGAAAGTGCCCAGGACATCCAGACCTGGTTTGCAGGCTACGGCCTGGAGGTGGATGGGGCTTCCATTACTGCCGATAAGGTCAAGATCCCCCGGAAATGGGACGACAGCTTTTCGGCCTTTAATGGGGTAGTCAAGCAGAGCGGACTGGACCTGACCCGGTGCAAGGGCAAAACGGTGGAAAAGTGGACGGCCCTGATCCCGGCAGCCAGCAGCGGCGACACCAGCCGCTACGGGGTGCTGCTGGTGTGGCGGAAAAAGGCCATGGGGGCCTACCTGCTGGAGCGGCCCTCCGGGGTGGTGGTAGGGCTGGAGGACCTGCAGGCGGCCCGGGCCCAGCAGACCTCCGGGGAGGACTTCAGCGGAGACTGGGGCGAACGCCATGACGAGGAGCTGACAGACCCGGCGGCCCAGACCTCCGGAGACCCGGAGCCCGGGGAGCAGCCCCCGGCAACGGAGCTGGTGGACCTGCCCCTGGACGCCCAGGGCTACCCGGTGGAGTAAGGCCCCAAGACCCCAAAGCGGCGCAGCCGGCAGCGGCACGCCGCTTTTTTGCGGCAGGGGGCGCAAACTGCACAATTTTTGCAAACAAACTGAAAAAAATGTAAAAAACGGGAATTTTTGATGCGGCAATATGTTAAATTGTACTAAAATTTCATCCTAAAAATCAGCAATATGGAACGGTGCAAAAACCCCGGGCAGGGTTTATAATAGTGGTATAAACTTTCCTCATAGTTTACACTGTGTGCGCTGAATGTGCAGCGCCAGCCGAGGAAATGCAAGTAAGGAGAAATGATCATGAAGGAATTCCAGTATACCATTCAGGATGCCTGCGGCATCCATGCTCGTCCCGCCGGCCTGCTGGTCAAGACCGTGAAGGGCTTTGCAAGCTCCGCCACCCTGGAAAAGGACGGCAAGAGCTGCGATATGCGGAAGCTGATGGCTCTGATGGGCATGGGCGTCAAGCAGGGCGAGACCATCACCATCAAGGTGGAAGGCGATGACGAAGAGGCAGCCGCCGCAGCAATTCAGAAGTTCCTCACCGAGAACGTCTGATCACGCCGTGATGCCGGGGCCCTTGCGGAGTGATCTGCGAGGGCCCCTTTTTGATTTTAGAGAGGAAGAAGGAGCAACGCAATGCAGGTAGGTACCGGTAAAAGCATTTTGAACGGCATTGCCATCGGCAAGCTGAAGATCTACAAAAAGAAGGACACCGCCATCTCTGCCGCTGAGGTGGCAGATACCGCTGCGGAGATCCAGCGGTTTGAGGCCGCCCAGCAAAAGGCCATTGAGCAGCAGACGGCCTTGTATGAAAAGGCTCTGGCAGAGGCCGGCGAGGACATTGCAGAGGTGTTCAACATCCACGCCATGATGCTGGAGGATGACGACTTTGTAGACGCCATCAAGGAGATCATCGGCAGCCAGCACCGGTGTGCAGAGTACGCCGTCAAGACCGCTGGGGATAACCAGGCTGCGGTGTTTGCCGCCATGGATGACCCCTATCTCCAGGCCCGCAGTGCCGACGTCATCGACATTGCCCAGGCCATCCTGGACATCCTGCAGGGGGTGGACAACGCCTCCCTCCAGGGCACCGAGCCCAGCATCCTGGTGGCAGAGGACCTGGCACCCTCGGAGACGGTGCGGATGGACAAGAGCCTGCTGCTGGGCTTTATCACCCGGGAGGGCAGCTCCAACAGCCACACCGCCATTCTGGCCCGGAGCATGAACATCCCGGCCCTGATCCAGTGCAAGGATATCCAGGATGATTGGGACGGCAAGATGGCTGTCATCGACGGCTACAACGCCTGTGTGTATGTGGACCCCACCCCGGATCTGCTGAAGAGCCTGAAAAAGCGCCAGCAGGAGGACCAGAAAAAGCAGGCCCTGCTGCAGGAGCTGAAGGGCAAGCCCAACAC
>CAKSXW010000058.1 GCA_934518555.1 uncultured Faecalibacterium sp.
GCGCCACCTTGCCAAGGTGGAGGTAGCGAGTTCGAGCCTCGTCGGCCGCTCCAACACGAAGCCATCATCAATGCAGAAATGCAAAGATGATGGCTTTTTTGTGTTTTGGGGAAAAAGAGCCAATAAAAAAGCTCCGGGGAGCTCCCGGAGCAAAAAACAGGGCGGAGGGGTCACAGCATGGTGATGACCCAGGCGCACAGGGGAAGGATCAGAATGCTCAGCAGGGTGGTAAGCACCACAGCCCCAGCGGCAAAATCCTCGTCGTGGCCAAACTGCACTGCAAACACCGAGGTGATGGCGGCGGCAGGGCAGCACTCCAGCAAAAGCACCACCTGAGAGGCCATGCCTTGCAGGCCCAGCAGGCCGAATACCCCCAGGCAGACGGCAGGGATCAGCACCATCCGCACCGCAGCCAGCTTCCACACAGCCAGGCTCCGGACGGTGCCGCCCAGATCTCCGGCGGCAATGAGCATTCCGGTGATGACCATGGAAAGGGGCGTGGTCATGTTGGCCATCAGCTCCAGGGGCTGGGCCACCAGCTGGGGCACCGGGATCTGCAGCAGGTAGATGGCCAGGCCTGCCACCATGGCGTAGAGCACCGGGGTGTGCAGCAGGCTGCGGAGCACCTCCTTGGGGGAGGAGCTGCCGCTGACAAAGCCGTAGCCCATGGTCCACAGCAGGATGTTGAACACCGTTACATAGGCACTGGCATACAGCAGCCCCTCAGAGCCGAACAGGGCCGAGATCAGGGGAAAGCCCATGTAGGCAGCGTTGGAAAAGATGCAGGCGAACCGGAAAATGGGAGTGCGGCGGTCCTTGCGGCCCATGGTCAGCACCAGAGTCAGCAGGGTGCCCATCAGAATGGCCAGGCTGCTCATGCCAAAGGCTGCCAAAAGGTTGTGCAGGATCTCCATGCTGAACTCCATCCGGTAGGAGTTCAGGATCATGGCAGGGACCACCAGGTACACCAGCAGGTTGGAGAGGGTCTGCTTGCCCTCCGGTTTCAGGACACCGGCCTTTACAGCGGCAATGCCGGTGCCGATGAGCAGAAACAGCATGGCCACCTGCCCGGCTGTAATGCGTGCAAGATCCATAAGTCGATTCCTCCAATTTTGCATTCCAGGTTGGATACAAGATGACTATAGCACAAACCCCCGTCTCCTGCAAGAGGTAGGGCCGGGGGTGAAGAAAATTCAGCAGGGGCGTTTACAAGATCACGTTCTTGATAAGCAGAGACACGGTGCCGTCAGCGTCGTGGAGGAACTCTACTTCCGAGGCCTCATTCAGCAGTTCGGTGGGGATCTTTACCTCGATGCCGTTAGCGGTGTGGATGCTGCGGCTCTCCATGCGGCGGATCCGGGCCGGGGTCACGGTGACCGGCTGCTGGGCGTAGTCCAGCAGGTCGCTCTTTTCCACATAGTCGTCAAAAGGCACCGCAGCCAGGGGGTATTCCTCCTCCAGCTGCTGGCGCACCTGCTGGATGGACACCTGGTTGTCGTTGTCGGCGGCCTGGTTGGCGATCATCATAGCCACCTGGGCCTCCACATGGGGGGTGTCGGTGTAGTGCTCCTGCACGGCCTGGACGGCAGCCTCCTGAATGGCCTGGAGCTTTTTCTTTTCCGGCTGAGCGGTGGTGTACTGGAACACCACCGTGGACAGGTAAAACTCCTTGTGACCATCGATGTCGTACTTTTTTTCCAGCAGACGCATGGAGTAGTCGGTCAGGTTTACCAGGGCACCCTCCTCCACCCGGCCGCTCTGGGTGGGCAGGCAGGCCCGCTGCTGGATGATGGAGTTTACCGGGGCACCCTCCACGGTCTCGGTGTAGTGGGTGTAGCCGTTTTTGTAGTTCAGCTTCAGAATGCCCAGCCAGGGCTCCCCATCCCGGGTGAAATCCACCACTGCCAGGTCAGCCCCGGGGATGGTGGTGTGGGCGTGCATATAGTCAAACAGCACCCCGGCAATGCGGCAGGACAGGTCCACAAAATCCTGATTGTGCTCCAGTTCGTTGCAGAAGGCGGAATCCGGCAGGGGGCTGCATTTGCGGATCTCGTCACTGGACAGCAGCTTTTCGATGTGGTACTGCAGGTAGGCGGTCTTTTCTGCGGTCATCTCCATGCCGCAGCCGCTGAGCACCGGGGCGTCCAGGGTGGTGTCCAGCACGTGGAGGATGGCCTGATGAATGATGATCTCCATGATGTTCCCTCGTTTTCTATCGGTGTGGTTTCTGGCTGTCAGTATACCACATCCGGCCCCAAAAGGCGAGAGGGCGTATTGTCAACCCCGGCAGGCCGTGCTACAATGAAGCAAACAGAAAGGAGCGTTGCTTATGGAATTCCGGGAAAAGCCCATGCAGAACCTGGTCCGCATGGGAGAAAAGGACCTGTGCAAAAACGCACAAAAGCTGCTGCTGGAGGGCGAGCAGGTGGTGGGGGCCTACAAGACGGTACGGGACCAGGCCATCTTTACCACCCACCGGGTCATCCTGGTGGATATGCAGGGAGTTACCGGCACCCGGCAGGAGATCTTTGTGCTGCCCTATAAAAAGGTACTGCACTTTGGCATCCAGACTGCCGGCTTCGGGGACCCGGTGCAGGGCTCCCAGCTTACAGTCTGCTTTGCCGACGGCCACGAGATCAAGTTCGGCTTCATCGGGCAGGAGGACCTGTTTGCCGTCGCCAACGCCATCAGCCGCCGGATCCTGTAACCAGCAAAAACGCCCCCTGCCGGTTTCCCAGCAGGGGGGCGTTGCATTCAGCAGTGGGCAGTCTTGCGTACCAGCCGCTGGTGCATCCAGACCATGACCCCCAACAGGCCCAGCAGGTAAAAGGGGAATAGGGCTGGGGTCAGGTGGTTGGCCAGCAGGCCAAACAGCGGCGGCATGATCAGGTTGCCCAGGTAGGCACTGCTCATCTGGATGCCGATGACCGCCTGGGAACGGTGGGCCCCAAAGTGGTCTGGGGTGGAATGGATAATGCTGGGGTAGATGGGGGCGCAGCCCAGCCCGGCCAGCACCAGACCAGCCAAAGCCAGCTGCCGGGGGCCAGGCAGCAGCAGGGCTGCTACGCCCACCGCCAGGATGCCCTGACCCAGACGGATCATCTGGGTGTCATTGCATTTCAGGGTCAAAAAGCCGCAGGCTGCCCGGCCTCCGGTAATGCCCAGGTAGAACAGGCTGGCAAAGCTGGCGGCAGTCTGGGCCGGTACCCCTCGGCTCAGGTGGAGAAAGCTGCTGGCCCACAGGCCTGCAGTGGTCTCCAGGCCGCAGTAACAGAAAAAGCAGAGCATTACATCCTTGGCCCCTGGCAGGGCCAGCACCTGCCCTAAGGTCAAAGGAGCAGCGGCGGTCTGGCTGCTTTGGGCGTCGGAGCATCTGCGCCACAAAGGCAGGCTGGCCAACAGCACCGCCGTCAGGCAGGCCTGGAACAGGGCAATGGCCCGGTATCCGGTGGTCCAGGGCATCCCGTCAGCCAAGGCGGCCCCCATGACCAGGGGGCTGACCATGGTGCCTACGCCCCACATACAGTGGAGCCAGCTCATGTGACGGCTGGCGTAGTGGAGGGCTACATAGTTGTTCAGTGCAGCGTCCACGCTGCCGGCCCCCAGGCCGTAGGGAATGGCCCATAGGCAGAGCATCCAGAACCGCCCGGAGACCGAAAAGCCCAGCAGGGCAACGGCGGTCAGGGCTACACTGAAGGCAGTGACCTTGCCGGTGCCCAGGGCCCGGGTGAGCCGGTCGCTCAGCAGGCTGGAAAGAATGGTGCCCAGGGAGATGATCATGGAAAGAATGCCGGCATAGGACATGGGCACCCCCAGAGAGGGGTAGATGACAGGCCAGGCGGACCCCAGCAGGGAGTCCGGCAGGCCCAGGCTGATAAAGGCCAGATAGATGAGAGGCAGCAAAAGCTGGAACATGAATTGCACTCCTTTGCAAAACGTGCTATAGTGGACCCTGCCAGTCAGGGTGTGATGGTATCATATCACACTCTGGGCAGAAATTATAGAAGAAAATCACTTGTTTTTTAGGATAAAAGCGGCAGCTTTCCCGGTGCCGAAAAAGAGGAAAAGGAGAACCTATGGAACGCAGTCTGACCCAAGGCCCCATTACAAAGGGAATTTTGCTGTTTGCCCTGCCTTTGATGCTGGGCAACCTGCTGCAGCAGATGTACAACATTGCCGACACCTGGGTGGTGGGGCGGTTTTTGGGGCCGGAGGCTCTGGCAGCCGTGGGCTCCTCCTACACCCTCATGACCTTTCTGACCTCCATCCTGCTGGGGTTGTGCATGGGCACCGGAGCGGCCATTTCCATGCAGTACGGCAGCGGTCAGCAAGACCGGGTGCGGCAGAGCGTGTTCCAGTCCTTTGTGGTCATCGGAGCCTTGACTTTGGTCCTGAATGTGGCGGTGTATCTGGGGCTGGACGGCATCCTCTGGGTGCTGCAGGTACCGGCGGAGCTGGTGCCCTGGATGAAAGATTACCTGAACATCATCTTTTTGGGCATCACCGCTACTTTTCTTTCTAATTATTTTGCCAACCTGCTGCGAGCCATTGGCAACTCGGTGGTGCCGCTGCTGTTTCTGGCCTTGTCGGCGGTGCTCAATGTGGTGCTGGACCTGGTGTGCGTGCTGGGGCTCCGCTGGGGGGTGCAGGGTGCGGCAGCAGCCACCACCTTCTCTCAGTTTGTTTCCGGCATTGGCATCTGGGTGTACGCTCTGAAGCGATTCCCCCAGCTGCGTCCCACCCGGGAGGACTGCCGCTGGGACCGGCAGAACCTGGCCTGCATCCTGAATCTTTCGGTGATGACCAGTGTGCAGCAGTCCATCATGAACTTTGGCATCCTGATGGTGCAGGGGCTGGTGAACAGCTTTGGCACCGTGGTCATGGCGGCCTTTGCAGCAGCGGTAAAGATCGATTCCTTTGCCTATATGCCGGTGCAGGATTTCGGCAACGCCTTTTCCACCTATGTGGCCCAGAACTACGGAGCAGGCCAGACCCAGCGCATCCGCAAGGGCATCCGCAGTGCGGTGGTCACCAGTGGGGCGTTCTGCCTGTGCATCAGCGGCCTGGTGTGCCTGCTGGCAGAGCCTCTGATGTGCATCTTCCTGGACCTGGGCCAGACCGAGATCATTGCCGCCGGGGTCCACTACCTGCACATTGAAGGGTCCTGCTACCTGGGCATCGGCCTGTTGTTCCTGCTGTACGGCTATTACCGGGCAGTAAACCAGCCGGGGATGTCGGTGGTGCTGACCATTGCTTCTCTGGGCACCCGGGTGGCCCTGGCCTACCTGCTGTCTGCCACCCCCTTGGGGGTCACGGGCATCTGGGTCAGTGTGCCCATCGGCTGGGCTCTGGCAGATGCCATTGGCATTGGCTACTACCTCAAACATCATGGGGCCCGGGATACGGCCCAATGAACCAAAAAAGCGGACCTCCCTGCCAAAAGGGAGGTCCGCTTTTTGCGTGGATTTAAGCCTGGGGCTTGGGGGCAGTCTTGTCCAGAGCGTCGAACTGCTGGAGGATCTGAGGGTCCTTCAGCTTGATGACCTTACCGGAAAGGTACTGCAGGGTGTTGCCCTCAGGAATGTCCAAAAAACTGATCCGCACGGCGCACAGAGCCTGGGTCTTGGTGCCGGTGCGCTCGTTCATCTTGCGGTTGCCGTATTTGACGTCTCCCAGCACCGGCTTGCCCAGGTAGGCCAGGTGGGCACGGATCTGGTGGGTGCGGCCGGTGACCAGGCCGATCCTGCACAGGGCAAAGGGCCCGGCGGTACGCAGCACGTCCACGTCAGTGATGATCTGCTTCCGGCGCTGGTCCTGGGACTGGTGGGCGTGGATGCTGACCTTGTTGTTCTTTTCGTCATGCTCCCACCAGGCGGTGAACCGTCCGGACTGGGGGATGCCCACGGTGATGGTGTAGTATTCCTTCTTCAGCAGGTCGGTGCGGATGATCTCGTTCATGTCACGCAGGGCGGTGTAGCTTTTGGCGGCGATCACCAGGCCCTCGGTGCCCCGGTCCAGCCGGTTGCAGATGCCGGGCTTGAAGCGGTTCTCCCCCTGGGGGTCGTATTCCCCCTTCTGGGCCAGGTACTGGGCAAAGGCATCCACCAGGTTGGCGTCTCCGGTGCGGTCGCTGTGGCACAGCAGGTGGGTGGGCTTGTACAGCACCGCAAGGTTATCATCCTCGTAGATCACCGTGACCTTGGGCTGCCCCGGCTGCTTTTTGGGGGCGGCCTTGGGGGCAGGTTTTGCCCCTTCCGGTGGGAAGAACTCGTCGTTGATGTACAGCTCGATCAGGTCCCCGGCCTGCAGGCGGTATTCCGGGGCGGCCTTTTTGCCGTTCACCTTCACTCGCTTGTTGCGGAAGCTCTTGTACAGCAGGCTGGTGGGCAGGTCCCGGGTCACGCTCTGGACGAACCGGGACAGGCGCACGCCGTCGTCGTTGGCGGTTGCAGTGTATTGTTTCATAAATGGTCCTCGTTGTAAAAATGTGTCTGATGCTCGCTTTTATAGTAATACAGGCCGGGGGCAAAAGTCAACGGATGAAGGCCAGGATATTTTGCCTTGCCCCTTGTGTTCTGGTGAGGAAATGGGTACTATAAAGGGAGAACACGAAAAAAGGAGTTTACCGCCATGGCAGAACGCAACCGGCATCAGGGCCACCGCCAGCGTATGCGGGACCGGGTGCAGACCTACGGCCTGGAAAGCCTGGAGCCCCATGAGGCACTGGAGTACATCCTCTATCTGACCAACGCCCAAAAGGATACCAACGGCATCGCCCACGACCTGATCGCACGGTTTGGGGATTTTGCCGGCGTGCTGGAAGCACCGGAGCAGGATCTGTGCACCGTGGAAGGGGTGGGCCCTGCCACCGCCCGGATGCTGCATCTGCTGCCCCAGGTGTGTGCATACTACAATCGCTGCCGCACCAGCCGGGCCCCCTGCATCCGCACCACGGAGCAGATGGGAGAGTATCTGATGGCAAAGTTTGCCTGGTCGGATCACGAACGGGCTTTGCTGGTGAGCCTGGACAGCCGCAAACGGGTAAAGGCGGTGGTGTGGCTGCGAGAAGGCCGTTCCGACCATGTGAGCCTGGATGTCAAGAGCCTGGTGTCGGCGGCGGTACGGGGCGGCACCGACACCGTGGTGCTGTGCCACAACCACCCCAACGGCGTGGCGCTGCCCTCGGCAGAGGATATAGAGGCCACCGGAGGCATCGTCCGGGCCCTGGGGCTGGTGAGCATCCACCTGCTGGACCACTTTATCCTTACGGATACCGAATACTTTTCTATGCGTGAGGCCAACCGCCTGCCCATCTACGATTTCAGGACCGGGACCCTGCTTTGGCCCTGAACAAAAAACAGTTTACATTATAAAACTGCTGTGCTATAATCATCTGGAAAGATACAACCAATTGTAGTTCTTCGCGGGAAGGAGAGCGGAACATGGCAAACGAGACCTTTGAGCTGGTGTCCTCTTATCAGCCTACCGGCGATCAGCCCCAGGCTATCCAGACCCTGGTGGAGGGGGTGCAGCGAGGGGACCGGTGCCAGACCCTGTTGGGCGTTACCGGCAGCGGCAAGACCTTTACCATGGCCAACGTCATCGCCCAGTGCAATCGGCCTACCCTGGTGCTGGCCCACAACAAGACCCTGGCGGCTCAGCTGTGCACCGAGTTCCGGTCCTTTTTCCCCAACAATGCGGTGGAGTACTTTGTCAGCTACTACGACTACTACCAGCCGGAGGCCTACATCCCCAGCACCGATACCTATATTGAAAAGGACAGTGCCATCAACGATGAGATCGACCGGCTGCGGCATTCGGCCACGGCGGCCCTGTCGGAGCGTCGGGACGTGATCATTGTGGCGTCGGTGTCCTGCATCTACTCCCTGGGCGACCCCATCGACTACCGCAGCATGGTCATCAGCCTGCGGCCCGGCATGGAGCTGGAACGGGATGAGCTGTGCAAAAAGCTGGTGACCCTGCAATACGAGCGGAATGACGTGAATTTTGTCCGCAACAAGTTCCGGGTCCACGGAGACACGGTGGACATCTACCTGGCCTACATGAGTGAAATGGCCATCCGGGTGGAGTTTTTTGGGGACGAGGTGGACCGCATCACCGAGTTCAACCCCCTGACAGGCACCAAGCAGAACGTGGTAAAGCACGTGGCCATCTTCCCGGCCAGCCACTATATCGTCAGTGCAGAAAAAAAGGCCGCAGCCCTGGAAAAGATCCGGGAGGAATGCGACGCCCAGGTACGGGAGTTTACCGCCCAGGGCAAGCTCATCGAGGCCCAGCGCATCGCCCAGCGCACCAACTACGACATCGAGATGCTGGACGAGGTGGGCATCTGCAAAGGCATCGAAAACTACTCGGCGGTGCTGTCCGGCCGGGCGCCGGGCAGTATGCCCACCACCCTGCTGGATTATTTCCCGGAGGATTTTTTGCTGTTTGTGGACGAGAGCCATGTGACCCTGCCCCAGGTCCGGGCCATGTACGGCGGTGACTACGCACGCAAAAAAACGCTGGTGGAGTACGGTTTCCGGCTGCCTTCAGCCTTTGATAACCGCCCCTTGAAATTTGAGGAGGTGGAGTCCAAGCTGAACCAGATGATCTTCGTCTCGGCCACCCCCGGAGACTACGAGCGGAAAAACAGCACCCAGGTGGCCCAGCAGGTGATCCGGCCCACAGGTCTGCTGGACCCGGTGATCTCGGTGCGCCCTGTAGAGGGCCAGGTGCTGGACCTGCTGGGAGAGATCCACACCCGTATCCAGCGGCAGGAACGGGTGCTGGTGACCACCTTGACCAAAAAAATGGCAGAGGACCTGACGGATTACCTGACAGAGCAGGGCATCAAGGTAAAGTATATGCACCATGAGGTGGATACCTTTGAGCGCATGGAGATCATTAAGGACCTGCGCCTGGGCAGCATCGACGTGGTGGTGGGCATCAACCTGCTGCGTGAGGGCCTGGACCTGCCGGAGGTGAGCCTGGTGGCCATCCTGGACGCCGACAAGGAGGGCTTTCTTCGCAGCGAGACCAGCCTGATCCAGACCATCGGCCGTGCCGCCCGCAACGCAGAGGGCATGGTGATCATGTATGCCGACGAGATCACCGACAGCATGGACCGGGCCATTACCGAGACCGAACGCCGCCGTGCCATCCAGATGGCCTACAACGAAGCCCACGGCATCGTGCCCAAGACCATCGTGAAGGCCATTGCCGACAGCATTGAGATCAGCGATAAGGCGGAGAACGCCAAACGCAACACCCGGCGCATGGGCAAGCTGGAGCGAGAGGCAGCCATCGAACGGCTGACCCGGGAGATGAAGGAGGCCGCCAAGCTGCTGGAGTTTGAGCACGCTGCCTTCCTGCGTGACCAGATCGACCGTCTGCGCCGGGGGGAGAACCCCACAGTGGATTCCGCCGCCGAGACCGAGCGCAAGCAAAACCATGCACAAACACAACGAAAAGGGAGAAAATACCTTGGCAAACGATAAGATCGTCATCAAAGGTGCCCGAGAGCACAACCTGAAAAATGTGGACCTGACCCTCCCCCGGGAAAAGCTCATCGTCATGACCGGCCTTTCCGGCTCCGGCAAGTCCAGCCTGGCCTTTGATACTATTTATGCCGACGGCCAGCGCCGCTATGTAGAGAGCCTGTCCAGCTATGCCCGGATGTTCCTGGGCCGGATGGACAAGCCGGATGTGGACGAGATCACCGGCCTTTCCCCGGCTATCTCCATTGACCAAAAGACCACCAGCCACAACCCCCGGTCCACCGTGGGCACGGTCACCGAGATCTACGATTATCTGCGCCTGCTGTACGCTCGCATTGGCGTGCCCCACTGTCCGGTGTGCGGCCGGGTCATCAGCCAGCAGACCGTAGACGAGATGGTGGATGCCGTGCTGAAGCTGGAGGAGGGCACCAAGTTCATGGTGCTGGCTCCGGTGGTGCGCCAGCGCAAGGGTACCCAGCAGAAGGAGCTGGAGGCCGCCCGTCGTGGGGGCTATGCCCGGGTAAAGATCGACGGCAGCCTCTACGACCTGGACGAGGAGATCAGCCTGGAAAAGAATATCAAGCACACGGTGGAGATCGTGGTGGACCGCCTGGTGCTGCGGAAGGGTATCCGCAGCCGCCTGGCAGACTCGCTGGAAACGGCCCTGGCCCTTACCGGCGGCGTGGCAGAGGTAGAGGTGGTAGGGGACCAGGTGCTGACCTTCAGCCAGAACTTTGCCTGCCCGGAGCACGGGATCTCCATCAGTGACCTGTCTCCCCGGCTCTTTTCCTTTAATAACCCCCTGGGTGCCTGCGAAAAGTGCACGGGCCTGGGCACCTTTATGCGAGTGGATGAGGAGCGCATCCTGCCCAACCGGAACCTTTCCATCCGGGAGGGGGCCATCAAGGCCAGCGGCTGGTATTACGCCGAGGGCTCTGTCAGCGAGATGTACTACCTGGGCCTGGGCAAAAAATACGGCTTTACCCTGGATACCCCCATCAAGGACATGAGCACCCAGGCGGTAAATGCCCTGCTGTACGGCACCAACGGCGAAAAGATCGAGATGCACCGCACCAATGAGTTTGGCAGCGGCGTGTACTACAACAGCTTCGAGGGCATTGTAGAGAACCTGGAACGCCGCTTCCGGGAGACCAACAGTGAGTGGATGAAGGAGGAGATCGGCAGCTTTATGTCCGGGGTGGAATGCCCGGACTGCCACGGTCGGCGGCTGAAGCCGGTGGTGCTGGCGGTGACCATCGGGGATCAGAACATCAGCCAGTTTTGCGAGATGTCCATCCGGGAGGAACTGGAGTTTTTGCGCCGGATCCAGCCGGAGCTTACGGAAAAGCAGCAGCAGATCGGCGGCCAGATCCTGAAGGAGATCAAAAACCGCCTGGAGTTCCTCCAGAGCGTAGGCCTGGATTATCTGACCCTGGCCCGGGCCGCAGGCACCCTTTCCGGCGGCGAGAGCCAGCGCATCCGCCTGACCACCCAGATCGGCAGTGCCCTGTCCGGGGTGCTCTATGTGCTGGATGAGCCCTCCATTGGCCTCCACCAGCGAGACAACGACAAGCTCATTGCCACCCTGAAAAACCTCCGGGACCTGGGCAACACGGTAATCGTGGTGGAGCACGACGAGGACACCATGCGGAGTGCCGATTATATTGTGGATGTGGGCCCCGGGGCCGGGGTCCACGGCGGCGAGATCGTGGCCGCAGGCAGCGTCAAAGATATCTGCAAGGCCAAGCGCAGCATTACCGGCGACTACCTCTCCGGCCGCAAGCGCATTGCCGTGCCCCAGACCCGCCGCACCGGCAACGGCCACTGCCTTACCGTAAAGGGTGCCCGGGAAAACAACCTGCGGAATATTGATGTCAGCTTCCCTCTGGGGGAGTTTATCTGCGTTACCGGCATCTCCGGCTCCGGCAAGTCCAGCCTCATCAACGAGATCCTGTACAAGACCCTGGCCTGCGAGCTGAACGGGGCTCGTTCCCGTGCCGGAAAGTGCGACGGGGTAGAGGGCCTGGAGTTTGTGGATAAGGTCATTGGTATTGACCAGCAGCCCATTGGCCGCACCCCTCGCTCCAACCCGGCCACCTACACCGGGGTGTTCAACGATATCCGCACCGTGTTCTCCCAGACCCAGGACGCCAAAATGCGTGGCTACGGCCCGGGACGGTTCAGCTTCAATGTGAAGGGAGGCCGCTGCGAGGCCTGCGAGGGCAACGGCATTTTGCAGATCGAGATGCACTTTTTGCCGGACGTTTATGTACCCTGTGAGGTGTGCAAGGGGGCCCGGTACAATCGGGAGACCCTGGAGGTCAAGTATAAGGAAAAGACCATCTCTCAGGTGCTGAACATGACCGTGGAGGAAGCGGTGGTGTTCTTTGCCAACCAGCCCAAGATCGCCCGGAAGCTGCAGACCCTGCTGGACGTGGGCCTGGGTTATGTGACCCTGGGCCAGAGTGCTACCACCCTTTCCGGCGGCGAGGCCCAGCGTGTAAAGCTGGCCAACGAGCTGGCTCGCCGCAGCACCGGCAAAACGGTGTATATCCTGGACGAGCCCACCACCGGCCTCCATGTGGCCGATGTGCATCGGCTGATCCAGGTGCTGCAAAAGCTGGTAGATGCCGGCAATACGGTCATCGTCATCGAGCACAACCTGGACCTGATCAAGTGCGCTGACTATGTCATCGACCTGGGACCCGAGGGCGGCAGTGCCGGCGGTGAGATCGTGGCGCAGGGCACCCCGGAGCAGGTGGCCGCCGTAGAGGGCAGCTTTACCGGCCAGTATCTGAAGCCCCTGCTGGAAAAAGACCGGAAACTGCGAGAAGCAGAAGAGTAAAAACAACGCACCACCATAAAAATCAGACTTTTCTCCCAAAACTGCAAAAAAATTGCAAAAAACTGTTGACAAACGACCCCAATCTGCGTATAATATCTCTTGTCGCCACGCTTCGGTAGGGAAGCGGCGGTCGATATCCGGGTGTAGCGCAGTTTTGGTAGCGCGCTTGAATGG
>CAKSXW010000059.1 GCA_934518555.1 uncultured Faecalibacterium sp.
GACATCCTCAACGAGACCCAGCCGGTGCCGGTGACCATCGAAAAGATCATCGGCGAGGTGTCCCGCACCTTCAACGTGTCCCCTGCGGACATCCGGGGCACCAAGCGCAACGCCAACGTGGCCTCTGCCCGTCGGGTGGCCATCTATATCCTCCGGGAGGTCACGGGCATGAGCATGGAGGAGATCGGTCGGGAGTTCTCGGGCCGGGACCACTCCACCATCGTCTACTCCCTCAAGACCATGGAACGGGACATGAAGAACGACCAGCATCTCCGGGAGACGGTCAGCGACATCATCAAAAACGTGAAGGCCTGAGGGGCCCTTTGAGGGGAAAAGTCAGACTCTTTTTCTGGGTCTACCCCAAAATATGGGGAAAAAACAGAACAAACCCGGGAAAATCATCCCATATCTTGTGGGGAAAACGGGAATCTTTCCACACTTTCCACCTAGTTTTCAACATTCAACAGGAGATTTTCCCAAGCAGCGTGGAAAGATCCGCTGCCATGCCCCATTCCACAAGTCTTCCACAAATCCTTCCCCAAGGGGTGGAATAGCCCAGAGCCGCATCCTGCCAAGGGATTTCCGAGTTTTCCACAACTTCCCCACCCCCTACTACGATTACTACAACAAGTTCAATAAGAAAGACCGGGAAACAAGCATTTCAAACACCCAAGCAATACCCTGTCCCGGGGAAAAAGGAGAGATTCTGTTTTGAACATCGTTTGCGATAAAACGCTGCTGAGTGCTGCCATTGACGGCGTCTCCAAAGCAGTCACCATGCGGTCTGCCATTCCGGTGCTGGAGGGCATTTTGCTGAAGGCGGAAGGCTTTCAGCTGACCCTCACCGGCTACGACCTGGAAATGGGCATCGTGACCACCATCGAGGCCAACGTCAAGGAACCCGGCGAGATCGTGCTGAATGCAAAACTGCTCAGCAGCATGATCAGCCGGATGCCGGCAGGCCAGATCAGCATTCTGGCAGCCGATAACGGCAAGACCACCATCAAAAGCGGCGTGGCAGAGTTCGAGATCCAGTCCATGGCTGCCACCGACTTCCCGGATCTGCCCAACACCGGCGCCGAGGAGACCCTGACCATCAAGACCGGGGTGCTGCGGGATATGATCGACCGTACCCTGTACGCCGTGAGCCAGGACGAGAAAAAACCGGCCCATACCGGCGAATTGTTTGAGATCGAGCCGGATAAGCTGACCATCGTGGCTCTGGACGGCTACCGCCTGGCCATTGTGGAGCGGCCTGTCACCGCCGTAAAGGACATCCGCATCATCGTGCCCAGCAAGACCATGACGGAAGTGGCCCACCTGCTGCCCAACGACGACGAGGAGCTGGTGCACATCTGCGCCAACCGCCGCTATGTGGTGTTTATGGCTGCCGGTTACACCATCATGAGCCGCCTCATTGAAGGCGAATTTTTGAATTATCACAACGTGATCCCTGCCGACAGCCGCACCCGGGTGACTCTGGATACCAAGGAGTTCATCGAGACCATCGAGCGTGCCTCCCTGATCATTACAGAGCGTTTAAAAAATCCCCTGCGGATCTCCTTTACAGACGGTAAAGTGGTGGTGCGCTGCCAGACCAATCTGGGCCGGGTGGTGGACGAGTTCCGGGCTGCCTGCGAGGGAGACGAGGTGGAGATCGGTTTCAACAACCGGTACCTGCTGGATGCGCTGCGGAACGCCCGGACCGAGCAGGTCCGCATGGAGATCAGCGGACCCCTGAGCCCTGTAAAGGTGCTGCCGGCCCAGGGCAATGACTTTTTGTACCTGGTGCTGCCGGTGCGGTTCAAGAACGATTAAGGGAGCAAGACTATGCAAAAAATCCTCATTCATACGGAATTTATTAAGCTGGATGCCCTGCTGAAATTTGCAGGCCTCTGCGAGACCGGCGGCGAAGCCAAGGAGCTGGTGCAGGCCGGGGCCGTAAAGGTCAACGGCGAAGTGTGCACCATGCGGGGCAAAAAATGCCGGGCCGGTGACGTGGTAGAGCTGGAGGGCCAGTCCGTGGAAGTCGGGCAGGGCCAGTAATGCGGCTGCTTTCACTGGAAGTTACGAATTACCGCAACATTGCGTCGGCCCGGCTGGAGCCCGGCCAGGAGCTGACGGTGATCTGCGGCAACAACGGCCAGGGCAAAACCAACCTGCTGGAAGCCATCTGGCTGCTGACCGGGGGCAAGAGCTTCCGGGGCGGTAAGGATGCAGAGCTTGTGCGCCGTGGAGAGCCATTTGCAGTGCTGGAGGCGGTGACCCAGCGGGCCCGGCAGGAGGACCAGGAACCGGAGGACCCGGCCCGGGTGCGGATCACCGTGGGCACCCCGGATTCCCCCCGGCCCGGCCGCTATGCCTCGGTGAACGGGGCACCCCCCAAACGGGCCGCAGGGCTGGCCGGCAGCTTTCCGGCGGTGGTCTTTGACCCCGGCCACCTGAGCTTGGTAAAGGGCCCCCCGGAAGGGCGGCGGAAATTTTTGGACGCTGCCTTGTGCCAGCTGTACCCCGGGTATTTGGCCACCTACCGGCGGTATGTCCGGGCTTTACAACAAAAAAATGCCTTGCTTCGTCATTCTGCCACAGGCCGGGAGCGGCCCTATGCGGAAAAACGAGCCCTGCTGGAAGTGCTGAACGTGGAGCTGGCGGCTCAGGGAGAGCTGCTGCAGCAGCGGCGCAGAAGCTACCTGGACCTGCTGGGTCCCCTGGCCTGCGCCAACTATCAGGAGCTTTCCCACGGGGCCGAGCGGATGGGTCTCCGGTACGCTGCCCAGTTTGAGCCCGGGGGCCTGGCTGCCCTGCTGCAGCAGCGGCAGGAGGAGGAGCTGCGAGCCGGGCAGAGCCTTTGCGGCATCCACCGGGAGGACCTGGAGCTGCTGTTGGACGACCAGCCTGCCAAGGTGTTTGCCAGCCAGGGACAGCAGCGCAGCGTGGTACTGAGCCTGAAAATGGCGGAGGCCGCTGCCGCCGCCCGGATCACTGGGGAGCACCCGGTGCTGCTGCTGGACGACGTGCTCAGCGAGCTGGACGAGGGCCGCAAACAGTATCTGCTGACCCGGATGAAGGAAAAGCAGACCTTTGTGACCAGCTGCGACGACACGGCCTTCCTCAAGACCGACGGCCAGGTGTACCGCATGAACGGCGGTGTGCTGACCCGGGCTTGAAGATATGGAAAAATGCTGCATCCCCTACTGCATATCCGGTGCATAAAACCCCAAGGATATGCAGCCAAAATACGAGGAAAATCTACAAAATGTATATTCATCTGGGCCGGGACTATGTCCTCAACGACCGGGACATCATCGGCATCTTCAACCTGGAGACCACCACCATCTCCCCCCGGGGCCGGGAGTTTTTGAACTACGCCCAAAAAAACGGGGCGGTGGTGAGCCTTTCGGACGAGCTGCCCCAGAGCTATGTGCTGGCAGACGGAGCCGTGGTGGACACGGTGTACCTCTCGGAGCTGTCCAGTGCCGTGCTGCGCCGCCGTGCAGAAAAGATGATCGAATAAGCCCCCCAGACCACAACGCAAGACCCACAGCCCGGGCAGACCCTGCCTGGCGCCGTGTCCGAGATAGAACGCAGAACCAACGGAATTGAACGAAATATCAATAAAGGGAGAAAGGAAATGGCAGAAGAAATCATTACCAGCACCAATGCCGAAACCGCTACCGACCACGAGTATAACGCCAGCGAGATCCAGGTCCTGAAGGGCCTGGAGGCTGTCCGGAAGCGTCCCGGTATGTATATCGGCTCCACCGGCGAACGGGGCCTCCACCACCTGGTCTACGAGATCGTGGACAACGCCATCGACGAGGCACTGGCCGGTTATTGCGACCACATCGAGGTCAAGATTCTGAAGGACAACATCATCCAGGTCACCGATAACGGCCGTGGCATCCCCGTGGATATCCAGGCCGACACCGGCCTGCCGGCTGTTACCGTGGTGTACACCATCCTCCACGCCGGCGGCAAGTTCGGCGGCGAGAACTCCGGCTACAAGGTGGCCGGCGGCCTCCACGGCGTGGGTGCCTCGGTGGTCAACGCCTGTTCCGAGTGGCTCACCGTCAACGTGCGCCGGGACGGCAAGGAGTACGAGCAGACCTTCCGTCGGGGCGACCCGGACGGAGAGCTGAAGTGCCTGGGCACCGTGGCCGATGGGGTCACCGGCACCCGGGTCACCTTCAAGCCGGACCCGGAGATGTTCCGGGATACCACCGAGTACAACTTCGACACCCTGGAAAAGCGGCTCCGGGAGGAGAGCTTCCTGAACGCCGGTGTCAAGATCACCCTCACCGACGAGCGTCAGCTGTACACCCCGGTGCTGGAGGACGGCAAGGAGGGCGACCCCTGCTACCGCTCTGAGGTCATGTGCTACGAGGGCGGCATCAAGAGCTTTGTCACCTACCTGGGAGAGAAGCGGAAGCTGGAAGTGCTGCACCCCAATGTGATCTACCTGAAGGGCCAGACCGACCGGGGCATGGCAGAGATCGCCCTGCAGTACAACTCCAGCTACAACGAGCTGCTGCTGAGCTTTGCCAACAACGTCAACACCCCGGACGGCGGCACCCACGAGGAGGGCTTCAAATCCAGCCTCACCCGTGTGTTCAACGATTACGGCCGCAGCCACGGCCTGCTGAAGGATAAGGACGAGAACCTGTCCGGCACCGACGTGCGGGAGGGCCTGATCTGCGTCATCTCCGTCAAGCTCCAGGAAGCCGAGTTTGAGGGCCAGACCAAGGCAAAGCTTGGCAATACGGAGATCCGCACCCTGGTGTCCAACATGGTCTACTCTAAGCTCATGGAGTTCTTTGAGGAGAACCCCGGGGTGGCCAAGGCTATCTTTGAAAAGGCCACCCAGGCCGCCCGTGCCCGTGCCGCCGCCAAAAAGGCCCGGGAACTGGTGCGCCGCAAGAGTGCCCTGGAAACCAGCCGGATGCCCGGCAAGCTGGCAGATTGCCGGGAAAAGGACCCCTCCAAGACTGAAATCTTCATCGTCGAGGGCGATTCTGCAGGCGGCTCTGCCAAGATGGGCCGTGACTCTGCCATCCAGGCCATCCTGCCGCTGTGGGGCAAGATGCTGAACGTGGAAAAGGCCCGGGCAGATAAAATCTACGGCAACGATAAGCTGATGCCGGTGGTGCTGGCCTTGGGCTGCGGCATCGGAGACGAGTTTGATATCTCCAAGCTCCGGTACGACAAGGTGTTCATCATGGCCGATGCGGACGTGGACGGCTCCCATATCTGCACCCTGATGCTGACCTTCTTTTTCCGGTATATGCGGCCCCTTATCGAGCAGGGCCATGTGTATGTGGCCCAGCCGCCTCTGTTCAAGGTCCAGAAGGGCAGCACCATCAAGTACGCCTACAACGACGCCGAAATGGCCATCCTGTCCCAGGAGATGCCCGGTGCCAAGGTGAACCGCTACAAGGGCCTTGGTGAGATGAACCCGGACCAGCTGTGGGAGACCACCATGAACCCGGATAACCGGGTCATCGTGCAGATCACCATCGAGGACGCAGAAAAGGCCGACGAAGCCTTTACCATCCTCATGGGCGACCAGGTGGAGCCCCGCCGCCGCTTTATCGAGACCAACGCCCAGTACGCAAAGCTGGACGTGTAAGACACGGAGGAACAAATGGAAGAAGATTATGTGATGATACCGGGCAGCGGAACCAAAAAGATCATCCGCGATGTCAAAAAGGAGATCGAGACCGCATTTCTGGATTACTCCATGTCGGTCATCGTATCCCGTGCTCTGCCCGATGTGCGGGACGGTCTGAAGCCGGTGCACCGCCGCATCCTGTATACCATGCACGAGCGCGGCAACGACCCCAGCCATCCCTACCGCAAGTCCGCCGACACCGTCGGTGCGGTGCTGGGCTCCTACCACCCCCACGGTGACGCATCGGTCTACGATGCCATGGTCCGTCTGGCACAGGACTTTTCCCTGCGGTATCCGCTGGTGGATGGTCAGGGTAACTTTGGCTCTGTGGACGGCGACCCTCCGGCTGCCTACCGTTACACCGAGGCACGCATGAGCCGCATGGCGGTGGAGATGCTCACCGACATCGACAAGGATACCATCAACTGGGACCCCAACTTTGACGAGACCAAAAAGGAACCCAGCGTGCTGCCCTGCCGCTTCCCCAACCTGCTGGTCAACGGCAGTCAGGGTATCGCCGTGGGCATGGCGACCAACATCCCGCCCCACAACCTCAGCGAGGTCATTGACGGCTGTGTCGCCTACATCGACGACCCGGACATCGACCTGCCGGGGCTTATGGAACACATCAAGGGACCGGACTTCCCCACTGCCGGTATCATCATGGGACGCAGCGGCATCCGTGCCGCCTACGCCACCGGCAGAGGCAAGATCACCCTCCGGGGTCGTGCCACCATCGAGGAGACCAAAAACGGTCGTACCCAGATCGTTATTACCGAGATCCCCTATATGGTCAACAAGGCACGGCTCATTGAAAACATGGCAGACCTTGTAAAGGACAAGCGCATCGAGGGCATTACCGGGCTCAACGACGAGACCAACCGCAAGGGTATGCGCATCGTGGTGGACGTCCGCAAGGACGCCAACGCACAGGTGATCCTGAACCAGCTGTACCAGTACACCCAGCTGCAGGATACCGTGGGCGTCATCATGCTGGCGATCGACCACAAGGTGCCCAAGGTGCTGACCCTGAAGCAGATGATCCAGAAGTATGTGGAGTTCCAGGACGAAGTGGTGCGCCGCCGCACCCTGTACGACCTGAAAAAGGCCAAGGAACGGGCCCACATCCTGGAAGGCCTGAAGAAGGCCACCGACATCGTGGATGAGCTCATTGCCACCATCCGGGCCTGCAAGGGCGGCATGGCCGAGGCCAAGGCTGCCATTATGGAGGCCTTTGGCTTTGATGATCCCCAGGCCGATGCCATCGTCAAGCTGCAGCTGGGCCGTCTGGCCGGTTTGGAAATTTTGAAGATCGAGGAAGAACTGGCAGCCCTCCAGGCTAAGATCCAGAACTGGGAGGACATCCTGGCCGACGACGCCCGGGTGCTGGCCATTGTGAAGGACGAGCTGCTGGAGATGAAAAAGCGGTTCGGGGACGAACGCCGCACCGAGATCCAGTCTGTCACCGGCGAGGTGGATATTGAGGACCTGATCGCTGAGGAGCAGTGCGTTTATACCCTCACCGAGGCCGGGTATATCAAGCGCCAGCTGAAGGCTACCTACCAGGCCCAGCGCCGGGGCGGCCGTGGCATTTCCGGCATGACCCGGAAGGAAGAGGATATCGTCCAGGAGATGTTCGTGGGCTCCACCCATGATTATGTGCTCTTTGTCACCGACCGGGGCCGCATCTTCCGCATCAAGGGCTACACCATCGCCGAGGGCAGCCGCACCAGCAAGGGCACCAATATCGTGAACCTGCTGCAGCTGGCCGAGGGCGAAAAGGTCACCAACATGATCTGCCAGAGCAAGGAGGCAGACCAGGAGGGGGGCTTTGTGACCATGGTCACAAAGCAGGGCCTCATCAAGCGCACCCCCCTGGAGCAGTACGCCAACATCCGCAAGAGCGGCCTGATCGGCATTGCCCTCAACGAGGGGGATGCCCTGGCCTGGACCCGTCTGACCACCGGCCATGATATGCTCATTGTGGCTACCCGGAACGGTCAGGCCATCCGCTTCAACGAGGAGGACGCTCGTCCCATGGGCCGCAACGGCCACGGCGTCCGGGCCATCAAGCTGGCCGAAGGCGATGAAGTGGTAGGCGTGTGCATCTGCCGCGAAGGCGGCACCGTGCTGACCGTCACCGAAAACGGCAAGGGCCGCCGGTCCGACATCGACACCTACCGCATCACCGCCCGCGGCGGCAAGGGCATCCGGAACTACGACGTGAGCCGTGACAAGGTGGCTGCCGTGAAGATCGTGGACGACGTGGACGACGTGCTGCTCAGCAGCCAGGAGGGCATCATCATCCGGCTCCACGCCAACGAGATCCCCCTCCAGAGCCGCTACGGCTCCGGTGTCCGGGTCATGCGCCTGGGCGAAAACGACAAGGTGATGGTGCTGGCCCGTACCGACCACGACGACGAGGCCCAGACCGAACAGATCGACGCTTCTGAGGCCGATGCCGAGCTCACCGCCGAGCAGCTGGCCGAGATGGAGGCCGCCGATGCCGCCGCCGAAGCGGAAGCCCCGGAGGCCGACCCGGAAGAGAAGGAATAATGTTTCTGCTGTGCAGAAATGATCTGCCCGCACAATGATATTTCCTTTCGTGGGACGATTTGGAATGCCCGCCACGTGCGTTTTGGGCATTTTCAGCGGAAAATTTATTTTATATTTTCGGGATAGCGGAACGCCTGCGGGCGTTCCGCTATCCCATTTTCACGGGAGAAGATCGTGTTCCGCAGCGCTGCGCTTTCGCAGAAAGCGGCGCTGCAACTGCCGCTTGCCGTTACGACCCCTCCGGTGAAAATGCGTTTGGAGCGCTCCGCAGAGCGCGACAAACGCAAAATTATAAATAATTCTTCCGCTATTGATGTGCAGAGCGCAGCGGAGCACATTCTAAATCGTCCTACCGTCAGGTTTGTCTGGACTTCGCCGGAAAACTATGCTATGATAGGACCTACAATACCCGTGGGGGAGTAGCAGGCGCCTTGCAGGGCGTGGCAAGTCAACACAATGGCCGCTTTTGGTCTGGCTTGTCTTTTATTGCGAGACTCATGTGTTTTGGTGCGTGTTTGCTGCGCCCTGCACATGGAGTCGATTTTTACCAAAAGATCACCCGGTCCCGGACGTGCAATGCGCCTGGGGCCGGGTTTTTGTGTAAGAATGGAATTTGGTCAGCAACAGGAGGCAGACAAAATGGAGTGGAGTTTTGTATTTTTTCTCAACAGTGGGCTGCTGGGGGTGGGCCTGGCTATGGATGCTTTTTCCGTGTCCATGGCAAACGGCCTCCACGACCCCAAAATGGATCAGGGCACCATGGCAAAGATCGCGGGCACCTTTGGGGTGTTCCAGGCGGTGATGCCCCTGCTGGGCTGGGTGTGCGTCCACACCATCCTGGAGCTGTTTGCCTCCTTTGCGGTGCTGATTCCCTGGATCGCCCTGGCTCTGCTGGGGTACATCGGCGGCAAGATGCTGCTGGAGGGCATCCGGGGACAGGAGGCTCAGGAGGCCGCCGCCCTCAGCACCGGGGCCCTGCTGATGCAGGGGGTGGCCACCAGCATCGACGCCTTGTCGGTGGGCTTTACCATCTCGGAATATGGCTGGCTCATGGCCCTGACGGCAGCGGTGATCATTGCCGCTGTCACCTTTGTCATCTGCCTGGCCGGGCTGCAGATCGGCAAAAAGTTTGGCACCAAGCTCTCCGGCAAGGCTAATATCCTGGGGGGCCTCATCCTCATCGGCATCGGCCTGGAGATCTTCTTCACCGGGGTGCTGTAAAAAAATATGATAAAAAGCAAGCCCGGAAGGTGTTTCTGCCTTCCGGGCTTGTGGGCTACTCCTTCCGGGAGGAAACCCTCTCAGTCAAATCCTTCGGATTTGCCAGCTCCCCCGAAAGGGGGAGCTTTATTTGTGCTGACCGTAAGATGCAAAAACCTCCCCCTTTCGGGGGAGGTGGCACGGCGCAAGCCGTGACGGAGAGGGTTAGCCCCCTTCCGTGAAAAAGCGAAACGGGAAAATCCGCAGATTTTCCCGTTTCGCAAATAAAAATCATTCTTCCGCTAAAAATGCCCAGAGCCCTGCGGAGGGCATTCCCAATGGTCATTGTTCCCCGTGGAACATTTTGGGTCACTTCTGGGTCTCCGGCTCAAAGTAATCGGCATATTCCCCGGTGAGCTTGGAGCCTAGGCGGCGGATGCCGCCGTAAAGGTGCCGCTCCACCAGAGGCTCAAAAGCCGCCAGGTCGCACCGTTCAATGGCGTTCAGCAGGTTCCGGTGGTCGGCAATCACCTCGTCCAGGCCGCCGCTGGTCATGGTGTCCAGCATCCGGAACCGGCTGTAGTCGGCGTGGGCATTCTGCAAGGTGCGCCACAGGTACATCTTGTCCATGGCCGCAAACCAGGTCTCGTGGAGCAGCCGGTCCGCCTCATAGAGACGGTTGAAATCCGGCACCTCTGCCCGGGCCAGGGCCTCGTAGGCGTCTACCCGCACCCGGATCAGGGCTCGCTGCTCCGGGGTGCACCGGGGGGTAAAGTCTCGCAGCACCCGGGCCTCCACGGCGGTGCGCTCGTAGATCAGCTCGTCCACGATGCGGCGGTTCAGCCGGGTGACGGTGGTGCCCTTGTAGGGCACGATGCGTACCAGGCCGTTTTCCTGCAGACGCTGCAGCACCATGCGGATCAGGGTCCGGGGGGCACCAAACCGGGTGCACAGGGGGTTCTCGCTGAGGGAGGAGCCGGGGCGGATGGTCAGGTCGATGATCTCCCGTTCCAGCACTGCGTAAATGGCGTCGTCTTGTTTTTCCATAATCGTCTCCAAAACTCAGGCAAAAGGCTTCCAGGGGCCTTCTACAGGCAGCGGCAGGGTAAAGGCCATTTTCTGCCCGGTGACCGGATGGTCAAATTGCAGCCCACAGCTTTGCAGGGCCAGGGCCCCTTTTACCCGGCTGCCGTATTTGCCGTCTCCGGCCAGGGGGTGTTTCCGGGAGGCGAACTGCACCCGGATCTGGTGGGTGCGTCCGGTGTGGAGGGTGATGTGGGCCAGGCTCTGGTCCCCTGCTGTGGCCAGGATGCGGTATTCCAGCACCGCCTCCCGGACCCCTTTCCGGGGTCGGCTCACCGGGAACACCCGGCCCTTGCGGCTGTCCTTGAACAGGTAGTCTCGCAGCATCCCCTCCGGGGGCAGGGCTTGGTCCGGGGCCCCGGCGATCACTGCCCGGTACTGTTTTACAAAAGTAGGGGCCGCTGCCGGGCCCTGGGCTCTGCCGTCGGCCACAGCGTAGGCCTCCTGGCTCTGGGTCACCTGGCGGCTCAGGGCAGCGGCGGCAGCCGGGGTCCGGGCAAAGACCATCAGCCCCGACACTCCGGTGTCCAGCCGATGGACCACCCCCACATAGGCCTGGGGATTGCCCCAGTGCTGCCGCAGGGCGGCGGTCATGCCCTCCTCACTGGACAGGCCTGCAGGCTTTTCCACCACCACCAGGGCGGCGTCCTGGTACAGGATGTTCACAGCTTGCCCTCAGCCAGCAGGGCCTTCAGCTTCAGGATACCGGCAATGGTCTTGCCGTCCTTGATCTCGCCGCTCATGACCATCTGATAGGCGGTGTCCAGGGGCACCCGGTCCGGGGTCAAAAACTCGTCGGCGTCCAGGTGCATCTGGGTCTGGTGGAGGCCCGTGGCCACCCAGGTATAGATCACTTCCGTGTCGTAGCCCACCGTGGGGAAGAACTGGCCCAGGGAGATGTACTTGTCAGCCGTGAGGCCGCACTCCTCCCCCAGCTCCCGTTTGGCAGCCTCAAAGGGGTCCTCCCCTTTTTCCAATTTTCCGGCAGGCAGCTCCCACAGCTCCTGCTGCATGGCGTAGCGGAACTGCCGCACCATGCAGATGGTGCCATCGTCAAAATAAGGCAGGATGCAGGCCCCACCGTGGTGATGCACCACCTCCCGGGTGGCGGTCTTGCCGTTCTCCAGCAGAGCGGTGTCCAGGGTGAGGGTAATGACCCGGCCCTCAAACAGGGTCTGGCTGGAAAGTGTCTTTTCAAAATGAACAGGATTGCTCATGATCTCAAACGCCCCTTTTTCCGGCGCAGCGCCGGTTTTCTGGTCCCAGTTTACGGCATAAGGCGGCCCCTTGTCAACCGGGAGATAAGAAATAGAAGAAGGGGACGAACCCTCTCCGTCTTTGCTTCGCAAATCCACCTCCCCCGAAAGGGGGAGGTTTTGGCTATCTGCCGGTTAGCACTGATAAAGCTCCCCCTTTCGGGGGAGCTGGCACGGCGTAAGCCGTGACTGAGAGGGTTCAGCAGGCTCCCTCAGAGAGGGTCCTTCCCCTTATTTGCGAAAAAAATCACAACAGCCGGTTCCGGGGGCGGTGCAAAAGCCCAAAAACCCTGGTGGCTGCTTGCTTTACCACGCTAAAGACCGTACAAAACCGCTAAAAAATTTCGTTATTTTTGGTGCGTTTGTCGGGCGGTTTGCGTTTACATTATTGCCGGAATCTGCTATTATAGTATACAAGCAATAGTGCCTTTATGGGGTTCTCCGGTCCCATGTGGGGCATATTGCCCCGTGCAAAAGGTACCAAATTCTGAATAATGGAGGAAGAAAAATGCCTAGAGCAAAGCAAACGATGGATGGCAATACCGCTGCCGCCCATGTAGCGTATGCCTACACGGACGTGGCTGCCATCTACCCCATTACCCCGTC
>CAKSXW010000060.1 GCA_934518555.1 uncultured Faecalibacterium sp.
CCAGTCCGCTTGCAAGACCTCCTGCGGCGTGGCTAACCAGCAGTGCGAGAACAGCAACAAGTAATTTCTGCAAACCCTATGCCGCCTTTGCCGGGCGGCATTTTTTTGTGTATCAAACTGGAATGGAGTAAAACATGGTACATCAGTATCAATTGAACGGTTATAACATCGTGCTGGACACCTGCAGCGGTTCGGTGCACGTGGTGGATGACGTGGCCTATGACGTCATTGCCCTGTATCAGGATCACACTGCCGACCAGATCGTCTCGGCTATGATGGAAAAGTATGGCAGCCGCCCGGACGTTACCGAGGAGGACCTGCGCCAGTGCATCGACGACGTGACCAGCCTGAAGGAGAACGGCAAGCTGTGGAGCCCCGATGTCTACAAGGACATGGCTTTCGATTTTAAAAACCGCAACACGGTGGTCAAGGCCCTGTGCCTCCATGTGGCCCATAGCTGCAACCTGAGCTGCTCCTACTGCTTTGCCTCCCAGGGCCGCTACCACGGGGACCGTGCCCTCATGAGCTTTGAGGTGGGCAAGCGGGCCATGGACTTCCTCATCGAGAACAGCGGCAGCCGCCGCAATCTGGAAGTGGACTTCTTTGGCGGCGAGCCTCTGATGAACTTTGACATGGTCAAAAAGCTGGTGGCCTACTGCCGTGAGCAGGAAAAGATCCACAACAAGAACTTCCGCTTCACTATGACCACCAACGGCGTGCTCATCGACGACGACGTCATCGACTTCTGCAACAAGGAGTGCCACAATGTGGTGCTGAGCCTGGACGGCCGCAAGGAGGTCAACGACCGTTTCCGTGTGGACTGCGCTGGCAACGGCAGCTACGACCGCATCGTGCCCAAGTTCCAGGAGTTCGTGAAGAGGCGTGGAGATAAAAACTACTATATGCGTGGTACCTACACCCACTACAACACGGACTTTACCAACGATATCTTCCACATGGCAGACCTGGGCTTTACGGAGCTGAGCATGGAGCCGGTGGTCTGTGACCCCAGCGACCCCAGTGCCCTGACGGAGGCCGATCTGCCCATCCTGAAGGAGCAGTACGAGATCCTGGCCAAGGAGATGATCAAGCGGGACCGGGAGGGCCGTGGCTTTACCTTCTACCACTACATGATCGACCTGACCGGCGGCCCCTGCATCTATAAGCGGATCTCCGGCTGCGGCTCTGGCACCGAGTACATGGCCGTGACCCCCTGGGGCGATCTGTACCCCTGCCACCAGTTCGTGGGCGACCCCAAGTATCTGCTGGGCGATATCTGGAAGGGTGTCACCAACACTGCTGTACGGGATGAGTTCAAGCACTGCAACGCCTACGCACGCAAGGAATGCCAGGATTGCTGGGCCAAGCTGTATTGCTCCGGCGGCTGTGCAGCCAACTCCTACCACGCCACCGGCAGCATCACCGGGGTGTATGAGTACGGCTGTGAGCTGTTCAAAAAGCGCATGGAGTGCGCCATCATGATCAAGGTGGCCGAGAACCAGGAGCTGGCTGCCCAGGGCATCGAGGTGCCCATTGAGCTGGGCTCCACCTGCAACGCCTGCGCCGACGGCGAAGCCTGCGAATAATCATGGATACCCCCATTGTGGATTTTGTGGGCCGGTATGCCCAGTCCGGCATTTCCCGGCTCCATATGCCCGGCCACAAGGGCCGGAGCCTGCTGGGCTTTGAGCCCCTGGACCTGACCGAGATCCAAGGGGCCGACGAGCTGTACCAGCCGGAGGGCATCATCGCTCAAAGCGAGGCCAACGCCACCAGGCTCTTCGGCACGGCCCACACCTATTACAGCACCGAGGGCTCCTCCCAGTGCATCCGGGCCATGCTGTGCCTGGCATTGCAGGGGGCACCCCGGGGGTCCGGCCGTCCGGTACTGCTGGCAGCCCGGAACGCCCACAAGGCTTTGCTCTACGCTGCCGCCCTGCTGGATTTTGATATCCGGTGGCTCTGGCCCCAGCCCCAGGACGCCGGGGCCCTGTGCAGCTGCCCCCTGAGCCCCCAGGCTCTGGAACAGGCCCTTCGGCAGCTGAAGGAGCAGGGCGTTGCCCCCTTTGGGGTCTACGTCACCAGCCCTGATTACCTGGGAGGCGTCCAGGATATCCGGGCCTTGGCGGCAGTCTGCGACGCCGCCGGGGTGCCGCTGCTGGTGGATAACGCCCACGGGGCCTACCTGCGGTTTTTGCCCGGGGAGCCCCGGCACCCCATTGCCCTGGGAGCCGCCATGTGCTGCGATTCTGCCCACAAGACCCTGCCGGTGGTCACCGGCGGCGCATACCTGCACCTGGGCAGCAAGGCTCCGGTGCAGGAGGAGGCAGCGGTACGGGGAGCCTTGGCCCTCTTTGGGTCCACCAGCCCCTCCTATTTGATCTTACAGTCCCTGGACGCCTGCAACAGGCAGCTGGCAGGGGACTATCCGGCCCGGCTGGGGCGGTGCTGCCAGGAGCTGGCAGAGCTGCGCCGGGCCCTGAACCAGGCTGCTGAGGCGGCAGGCACCCCGGTGCCCCTGGCCCTGGATGGCCCGGCCCAGGAGCCCCTGAAGCTGACCCTGGACGCCGCCGCTCTGGGCTGCACCGGCACGGCTCTGGCCCAGCAGCTGCGGCAGGGGAAGATGGAGTGTGAATACGCCGACCCACGGTATGTGGTGCTGATGTTCACCCCGGAAAATCCGCCCCGGGACCGGGCTCGGCTGCAGGATCTTCTGCTGGAACTGCTGGGCCAGCTGCCCGGGGCACTGCCGGTGCCCCAGGACCCGGCAGGGAACTTTGTGGCCCTGGAACAGCAGGCAGTCCAGCGGTGCACCATCCGGCAGGCGGTGCTGGGCCCCCAGGAGCGGCTCCCGGCGGCCCAGTCCCTGGGCCGGGTCTGCGCCATGCCCACCGTCTCTTGCCCTCCGGCCATCCCCATCGTGGTCAGCGGCGAGGAGATCACCCCGGCGGCTCTGGAGCTGATGGAACGGTATCAGGTCCCGGAGGTGTCGGTGGTCCGGCAGCTGTAAAAAACATACAAACGAAACAGGTCAGTCCGGCTTTGTGCCGGGCTGACCTGTTTTTGTTTACCCTTGGGCCAGGGCGTGGTAGCAGCGGTCAAAGACCTGCAAAAATTCCTCCAGCTCCTGCCGGGTGGTCAGGTGGCTCAGGCTGATGCGCCAGGAGGAAAGGGCATTGCGTGGGTCGCCGCTGACCGCCAGCACCGCCTGGGAGGGCAAGCCGTCGGAGGCGCAGGCAGACTTTACCGAGACGCAGACCCCCTGGGCTGCCAGCTCCCGTTGGAACACGGTGCCCTTCACGTTCCGCACACTGAGGTTCAGGATCTGGGGCACGGCGTTCTGGGGGCTGTTGATCCGCACCTCCGGGTAATGGGCCAGGGCCTCCCGGAGCCAGCGGTTCAGCTGCCGGGTGTACTCTGCACGCTGGGGCAGCTGGGTCACCGCCTGGTCCAGGGCCAACGCCAGGGAACAGGCCAGCCCCACCGTGGGGGTGCCGCTGCGGTAGGGGGTGGTGCTGCTGCCGCCGTGGATCAAAGGTTCCAGGGCCAGGCCCTGGCGTTTTACCAGGACCCCGATGCCGTTCAGGCCGTAGAACTTGTGGGCCGTCAGGCTCATGGTGTCGATGCCCTTGAAGTCCGGCAGAGGCAGCTTGCCCACAGCCTGGGTGGCGTCTACGTGGAAATGGCAGTGGGGGCGATTTTGCAGCAGCCGGGCAATGGCAGCCAGGGGCTGGGGCACTCCCAGCTCGCTGTCCACTGCCGTGACCGCCACTAAGATGGTATCCGGCCGCAGCAGGGCTGCCAGCTGCTCCAGGTCCACGGTGCCGTCAGGCCGGAGGCCCACCAGGTCCAGCTGAAAGCCCTGCCGCTGCAAAGCCTCCAAGGTGCTGCGGATGGAAGAATGCTCCAAAGCCGTGGAAATAATGTGCCGCCCGGTGCTGCATTCCAGGGCCGCCAGGCCTTTCAGGGCAAAATTGTTGGCCTCGCTGGCCCCGGAGGTGTAGATGATCTCCCCGGGCCGCACCCCCAGGCTGTGGGCGATGCTTTGGGTGGCCTGGTCCATGGCAGCCTTGGCGGCAGCCCCGGCAGGGTGGTGGGCGTTGGCGTTGCCGGGGCAGCGGCGTTCCACCTCACAAAACCGCTGCAGCACCGCCTCTGCCACGGGGGTGTTGGCGGAATAATCCAGATAGATCATAAAACCTCCTGCATTCTAATACACATTGATTTTATAGGTTTATAGTATAGCCCTCCGGCCCTCAGATTGCAAGCCCCGGGGCCAGAACCGGGCCAGACAAAATCTGCAAAGATGTTGCAGAGGAGCCAAAAGTCTGCTATACTAAGGGCAGAGGCCGTGGGCCCAAGCCTTTTGCGGGGCTGGGCGGCGGTCATGCCGGGGGAACGACCGGCGGTTTGGAATGCGCCTGGGAGAAAGGGGAAGTAAGGATGCGGAACAGGAACCACTGGATGCTGCATAGTTCTTCTTATTTTTACCCGGGCGGGATCATTGTTCCCAATCATTGAGGCACTGCCGTAAGCTGCGGCAATGCCTCTTTTTTTGGGCTGACACAGGAGGTATAAAAATCTATGAGTGAAAAGATCGATTACTCCAAGGGCGTATACGACGCTCGACAGCTGGGCACCGGACGGATGCTGATCCTGGGTGTGCAGCACATGTTTGCCATGTTTGGTGCCACGGTGCTGGTGCCCCTGCTGACGGGCCTCAGCGTGTCCACCACCCTGCTGTGTGCAGGTCTGGGCACTTTGCTGTTCCACCTGATCACCAAAAAGAAGGTGCCGGCTTTCCTGGGCTCCTCCTTTGCTTACCTGGGCGGCTTTTCCATCGTGGCCCCCATGCTGGCAGACGCTGACGGCAACCTGACCGTGGCCAACACCAAGATGCTGCCCTACGCCTGCGCCGCCGTCGCCTTCTCCGGCCTGGTGTACCTGGTGGCCAGCCTGCTGATCTCCACCTTCGGCATCCGCCGCATCATGCGGTTCTTCCCCCCGGTGGTCACCGGCCCCATCATCATCTCCATCGGCCTGATCCTGGCTCCCTCTGCCATCAACAACTGCCAGGCCAACTGGCTGCTGGCCTTTGTGGCGCTGGGCGTGGTCATTATCTGCAACATCTGGGGCAAGGGCATGGTCAAGATCCTGCCCATCCTCATCGGCGTGCTGGTGTCCTACGCAGTGGCACTGGTCACCGGTGCGGTGGACTTCCAGCGCATTTCTGAGGCTGCATGGGTGGGCATCCCTCTGCATAGGGAGGCCATGGGTCTGTTTGCCATCGACGGCAGCCCGGAGTTTATCAGCGCCCTGTTCACCATCATCCCCATTGCACTGGCAACCATGATGGAGCATGTGGGTGATATCGCCGCCATCAGCGCTACTGTTGGCCACAACTATATCAACGACCCCGGCCTGAACCGTACCCTGCTGGGTGACGGTCTGGCAACCACCATGGCCGGCCTGCTGGGCGGCCCGGCCAACACCACCTACGGCGAGAACACCGGCGTGCTGGCTCTGAGCAAGATCTACGATCCGCTGGTCATCCGCATTGCTGCCGTGCTGGCCATCATCCTGAGCTTCAGCCCCAAGTTTGAGGCTGTCATCAACACCATCCCCACCGGCATCATCGGCGGTATCAGCTTTGTGCTGTACGGCATGATCTCTGCCATCGGTGTGCGCAACGTAGTGGAGAACCGCGTGGACTTCACCAACAGCCGCAACCTGATCGTTGCCGCCGTCATTCTGGTGTGCGCTCTGGGCTTCAACTCTGTGGGCGGCGTTGGCTTTACCGTTGGCAGCGTCACCATCAACCTGTCCGGTCTGGCGGTGGCTGCGATTGCAGGTATCCTGCTCAACGCCATCCTGCCCGGCAACGACTACGAGTTTGACGCTACCGCCGGTTCCGATGCTGCCACCAGCGGCAACCTGCAGGTCTGATTCTCGGTAATGCGTCCAGTTTTCCGCAAGGGAATTTGGGCATCCTGCCAGATTTCGATAAATAGGAATAATTCTTAAAAATATACTTGACTAACTAGGAATTATTCGCTATAATAGAGCCATGGAAAGGGAAGTGCACAAAGCACAAAACTTCTTTCCATGGCTCTTTCTATACCCGGCAGCGCAGCTGCCCTGCATAGAAGCAACAGGCGGGTGGTTTCCGTCCTGTGTTATTTTTAACAGATCGAATGGAGGTAAATTCTTATGAAGAAATACGTTTGCACCGTTTGTGGTTATATCGCTGAGGGTGAGATCCCCGCTCAGTGCCCCGTTTGCAAGGCTCCCGCTTCCGCTTTTGTGGAGAAGAAGGGCAACACCTACGTCACCGAGCACGTTGTCGGCATCGGCAAGGCAGAGGGCGTGCCGCAGGAGATCGTTGACGGTCTGCGCGCTAACTTCGAGGGCGAGTGCAGCGAGGTCGGCATGTATCTGGCTATGGCTCGCGTGGCAGAGCGTGAGGGCTACCCCGAGATCGCCGAGGCCTACAAGCGTTATGCTTACGAAGAGGCTGACCACGCATCCCGCTTTGCAGAGCTGCTGGGCGAGGTCGTGACCGACAGCACCAAGAAGAACCTGATGATGCGTGCCGAGGCCGAGTGCGGTGCCTGCGCCGGCAAGATGGACCTGGCCAAGAAGGCTAAGGCCCTGAACCTGGATGCCATCCACGACACCGTCCATGAGATGGCAAAGGACGAGGCTCGGCACGGCCGCGGCTTTGAGGGCCTGCTGAAGCGTTACTTCAACACCGAAGTCTGATAGGGTCTCCCCGGTTATCTATGCTGCCCCCTGCAAGGCGTTTAGCCCTGTAGGGGGCTTTTTGGGCCCCGGGGCAGGGGACGGTGCGTTCCGGTTTGCCTGCTTTGTCGGAAAAGCCCTTGACAGCAAGCCGGGACTGTGATATCCTATTGATGGTTAGAAAACACTAACCAAGAAAGATGCGCCCATGCTTCGGACGCATTTTTCTGGAGTAGAAAGTTAGATAAAACTAACTACAAAATAGAAATGAGGTCGATCTTATGAGCAAAGTAGCAGTCGTATATTGGAGCGCCACCGGCAACACCGAGACCATGGCAAACTGCATCGCAGAGGGAGCCAATGGCACCCTGGTACCCCTGGGCGAAATGACCCCTGCAAAGCTGGCAGAGTTTGACGTGGTGGCCTTTGGCTGCCCGGCCATGGGCGCAGAGCAGCTGGAGGAAGGGGAGTTTGAGCCCATGTTCGCCGGGCTGGAGGGCTCCCTGAACGGCAAAAAGATCGCTCTGTTCGGCTCCTACGGCTGGGGCGACGGCCAGTGGATGCGTGACTGGGTGGAGCGTGCTCAGGGCGATGGTGCCCAGGTGTTTGGCGGCGAGGGCCTCGTCTGCAACGAGAGCCCCGATGACGATGTGCAGGCTGCCTGCCGCAAGCTGGGTGCAGACCTGGCTGCATGGTAAGCAGAAGGGCTCCGTCTCAGAGCTTCTCTTGACAAAAAGGGCTTGCTGCGTTAAACTTGGCGTGCTGCGTTTTTGCGGCATCTTTGTTGCACTAAAAGTTAGAGACTTCTAACTTTTTGAAAAGCAGCCCTTGCACAGGACGAAAACAACCATACGGCAGGGGATAAGAGGGAATGCCCTTTGGTCTCCTGCCGTTTTATGTTCCGGTAAAAGGCGGTGTGTATGGCAATGGCTGTAGCAATTGGTGTTACGGTAGGCTTTGCGTTTTTGCGTGGTGCGGTGCGCTGCGCTGCAATTCGGTCGGGCCGTAAGAAAAACAGGTAAAATCAGGAGGAACGGACCCCATGCATCAGGCCGCAAAAAATTTGGACAAAAAACGTGCAGATGAAAAACTGCTGGTCAGCGAGATGATCGCACTGTACTGCCGCAAACAGCATGGCAGTGCCAAAGGCACCCTGTGCCCGGACTGCCAGCAGCTGCACGATTACGCCCTGTCTCGCATTGAAAAATGCCCGTTTATGGAAACCAAAACGTTCTGCTCGGCCTGCAAGGTCCACTGCTATCAGCCTGCCATGCGGGAAAAGATCCGTGCGGTCATGCGCTGGGCTGGCCCACGGATGCTGCCGGTGCACCCGGTGCTGTCCATCAAGCACGTGGCGGTGACCCTCAAGGCAAAACGGGAGGCAAAAAAATCCTGAAGCCGGTGTGCATAACCCCTCTGCCGTTGGGGTAACCTAGGGGCAGAGAGGTGATAAACATGGAAAACATCGGCGTTACCTGTGATGTCTGCGCTTGCAGCCACAACGTGGCAGGGTGCAAGTGCGACCTGCCCCAGATCAAAGTGACGGAGCAGTGCACTTGCAGCACCCAGCAGGTAGAAACTCCCCATTACTGCCAGAGCTACGAAGAAAAGTAACCCCGGCAGCCGCAAAAACAGCCCCCGTCAGGCACCCTGCAAAAGGGCCCTGACGGGGGCTGCGGCGTTGAGGGAGAAAATTAGCGCAGGGCCACATTGCAGGTGGCCAGGCTGCGGACCAGGGCGTTGACGGTGGACTTCATCTGGATACCCACAAAGCCCAGGCTGAAGGCAGCCTGGACGTTTTCCAGCCGATCGTCGATAAAAACGCACTCCTCGGCCTGCAGGTGGTACTTGTCCAAAAGAGCCTGGTAGATCCGGGGGTCCGGCTTGTTGATGTGCACCTCGCAGGAGGCTACACCTCCGTCAAATCGGTCCAGCACCCCCTGCTGCTGGAGCTGTTGCAACACGTCCTGGGGGATATTGCTGAGGTAATACACCTGGTAGCCGTGGTTTTTCATCCGGCGCACCAGCTCCTGCATCCGCAGCCGGGGCCGCAGGATCCGGATCCAGTCGTCCAGCACGCACTGCACCTCAAAGGCACAGCCGGCAGCCTTGGCCTTTTCCAGCATCCGGTGGTTGCCCTCGGCCCGGGAGAGGAGCCCGGCGTCCAGCAGCTGCCATTCTTCGCTGCCAAAGGTCAGATCATAAACGATTTCTTCCATCTCGGCGTTGCACAAACGGTCCACCAGATACCCCCGGGGGTCAAAGTCGATCATCACGCCGCCCAGATCAAACACGATGCTTTTATACATACAAGTTTCCTCGCTATTTTTATGAGGTGAATGGGGAACGCCTCCAGTATACCACAACCGGGCCGCCAGTTTCCACTGGTTTTTGCATGGCCGGGCCCTTGGCCGCATAAGCTGGCAGGGGAAAGGGGCGTGAAGCCATGACCATCCGGGAACTTTGCGAAAAACAGGTGGTGCAGCTGGACCAGGGGGTGTGCCTGGGCCGGGCCGACGACCTGGAGTTTGATCCTGCCACCGCCCGGCTCCAAAGCCTGCTGCTGTGGGGCCGCCCCCGGCTTTTCGGGCTGCTGGGACGGCAGGAGACCCTTACCATTCCCTGGCAGGATATCCAGACCCTGGGCACCGACGCCATCCTGGTATGCACCCCAGTGCCCCCGGCCCCGGCGGCTCAGCCCGGCCTGTGGCAGCGGCTGCTGGCCCGGCTGGGCCTGCAAAAGCCCTAGGCCCGGCGCTGGAAAAATCTCTGGTGATTTTTTGTAAAATAAGGGTAGACATTTTCGTTGAAGTGACTATAATAAGCCCAGAGGCTTTGTGCAAACGGCACAAGTGGGTACCTGCCCTGGAGCAGGATGTGGAAAGGAAAAACAACCATGGAACCGATAAAAACTCCCAAACCGCTGCTGGCCGCCCGGATGGCGTTCCCGGTGGCGGCATCCCTGGCTGTACTGCTGCTGGGCGAGTGGATCGCCCGGGGCAGCCTGACGGCAGAGATCTTCCTGGAGCTGATGCTCCCCCATGCCCCGGCATACCTGCTGGCGTGGCTGTTTTTGCTGCTGGTCTGGCTGCTGCTGGACTGGATCTTTCGGCTGCCGCCCCTGTCCACCCTGGGCATGGCGGTGGTGGGCTGCGTGCCCTGCGCCGTGAACTTTTACACCCTCCAGCTGCGAGGAGAGCCCTTTTTGCCCTGGGACCTGGCCCAGGTGTCGGAGGCTGCCGGGGTGGCTTCCGCCGCCGGCATCAAGATCCAGCCCAGCATGATCTGCACCCTGGTGGTGGTGCTGGCCCTGGCGGTGGGCAGCTTTTTCCTTTACCGGGGGCGGCAGAAGCAGCGGTGGCTGCCCCGGGTGGCAGGCAGTGCCGCCACGGCAGCGGCCCTGTGCCTGCTGATGTTCGGGGTGTATCTGCAGCCGGCAGTGTGCCAGGCGGTGGGCATCGTGGCAGACCCCTGGATGCAGGACCGGTACTACCGCTATAACGGCGTCATTACGGGCTTTTTGACCAACCTCAGCAACCTGGAGATCGACAAGCCGGAGGGCTACTCCCAGGAGGCCGTGGAGGACATTCTGGATAAGGTAGCCGAGAGCCAGAACTTTACCACCGGCCCCCAGTACCCCGCTAGCTACGCCGCCACCACCGCCCAGGACCAGCAGGTCCGGCAGCCCACCATCATTTATGTGATGAACGAGTCCTACTGGGATGTATCGGAGCTGCAGCAGTACGGCATCACCTTTGATACCGACGTGTCTCCCAACCTCCACGCTTTGCAGCAGACCAGTGCCTTTGGCCGGGCCTACAGCCCCAGCTTTGGGGGCGGCACCTGCGACGTGGAGTTTGAGGCCCTGACAGGCTACTCGGTGTCTTTTCTGCCCAACGGCAGCAAGCCCTATCAGCAGCACGTCACCAAACCCATGTTCGCCTTGCCCAGCTACCTCAAAACCCAGGGCTACCAGACCGCAGCGGTCCACTGCTTCTGGGCCAAATACTGGAGCCGGGACCAGGCCTACCCCAACCTGGGTCTGGACGATTTTATCAGCCTGGAGGATATGCATAACGTTACCAAGGTCCGCAAATACTACTGGACCAGCGGCCTTGTGACCGACGACTGCATGGCAGACCAGATCATCGACCAGTACCAGAAGATGAAGGCCTCCTCGGACCAGCCGGTGTTCCTCCACGCCGTCACCATGCAGAACCATACCAATTATAATAGGGCCAACTACCCCGACGACCAGCGGGTACGGGTGCTGGAGCATCCGGCAGGCATGAAGGCCAGCACCGTAGGGGCCCTGGAGGACTTTGCCACCGGCGTCCGAGATGCCGATGCCATGCTGGGCAAGCTGACGGCCTACTTCTCCCAGGTGGAAGAACCGGTGATCCTGGTGTTCTGGGGGGACCACTATAACCCCATCGACTCCTGCTACGACGTCTACACCACCACCGGCTATGCCAGCGGCTCCTCCACCGACCCCCGGCTGCACCAGACCACCCTGCTGATGTGGTCCAACTACAGCAACGCTCAGGTGGACCTGGGCACCATTGCGGCCTACGACATCTCCCCGGTGATGATGAAGCTCTTTGGCTTGCAGCAGCCCTTGTACTTCCAGTTCTTGAACCGGCAGCTCCAGGTGGCCAGCCGCAGCTGCACCCGGGGCGTGACCATGGATCTGGACGGCACTACCACCACCCAGCCCACAGCGTTCCAGCAGCGGTGGAGCCAGGAACACTGGATGCTGCAATACGATTTGATGTTTGGCAAAAACTACGCCCTCCAGGCAATGGGGCTGGAAAGCATTGCAGAGGACCAGAAGGGCAAATAAGCAAAAAACCGGAAACTTTTTTGGATAAAACAGAGAAAAACTCTTGCATCCGTGCACTTTTTGTGCTATGATAACAAGGCATTACACACGCATCACTATGCCCTTTTGTGCCCTTTTGGGTGGAGGGCAGTCCAAAACCGTCCGATACGGCAGCGGATCACGGTGTGCGGAGGCAAAACAATATCTGGAGGTATTTTACTATGGCAGTCGTTTCTATGAAGCAGCTTCTCGAGGCAGGTGTGCACTTCGGTCACCAGACCCGCCGCTGGAACCCCAAGATGAAGAAGTACATCTTCACCGAGCGCAACGGCATCTACATCATCGATCTGCAGAAGACCGTGAAGAAGCTGGACGAGGCTTACAACTATGTGAAGGAAGTTGCAGCTGAGGGCGGCGACATCCTGTTCGTCGGCACCAAGAAGCAGGCTCAGGAGTCCATCCGTGACGAGGCTCTGCGCTGCGGCATGCACTACGTCAACGCTCGCTGGCTGGGCGGTATGCTGACCAACTTCCGCACCATCCGTAAGCGCATCGACCGCATGGATCAGCTGGCTAAGATGAAGGAGAACGGCACCTTCGAGCTGCTGCCCAAGAAGGAAGT
>CAKSXW010000061.1 GCA_934518555.1 uncultured Faecalibacterium sp.
TGGATGCCTGCCAGCATCAGGGTAGACAGGGGGTAGTAGATCATAGGCTTGTCGTAGACCGGCAGCAGCTGTTTGCTAGTGACCATGGTCAACGGGTAAAGCCGGGTGCCGGCACCGCCGGCGAGAATAATGCCTTTCATACTTGTGCACTCCTTTTTTCTCATAAAAAGATGTGCAGCTTAATTCAAAGCGGAGCTGCGTCCGCTGTCAACGATTTCAGGGGCTGCTCCCCTGCCCAGGGGCAAAAGAGGATAACAGCTCACTTTATTTTACTATCAATTCACGCAAAATGCAAGAGGCGAAAAAGGCAGAAAGCGGCGTACCTACGGCACACCGCTTTCTGCAGATCAAAAACAATATTTTTCGCTCCCACTCACCAGGCAAAGCCCCACTTGGAAAAATACCGCAGCAGGCTCCGCAGCTGCCACAAAAAGGGCCGCAGGCTGCGGTGGGCCGCCCGATGCCAGGCATGGACAGCGGTATACTGGGGCACCAGGTACGCCTGGCCCTTGGTACGCATCTTCTGGGTCAGGTCGGCGTCCTCCACATACATAAAGTAGTGCTCGTCAAAGCCCCCCACCGCCCGGAAGGCCTCGGTTTCCACCGCCGAAAAGCTGCCGGTGCAAAACTCGATCTCGGTAGGCTGGGTCAGGTCCTTGTCTGCCATCAGATAGCGGTCATTGTACTTTGCCCAAAAATGCAGGCAAGGCAGCTGACGGTAGGCCATGGCCCGGACACTGCACCGGCGCAAAGGCAGCTGCTGCGGCTGCCCGTCCGGGAAGGTCAGGGTCGGCCGGGCCATTACCACGCCGGGGTGCTGCACCATCCAGTCTGCCAGGTCACTGAGGGTGTCTGCGGTCAGCTGGATATCCGGGTTCAGGATAAAATGCACCCGGCTGTGCAGCAGGGACAGCACCGTGTTGTGTCCGGTGCCAAAGCCACCGTTTTCCAGCCGGCAAAGCACCTCCACCTTCTGGTTCGGCCCCACCGGAAGGGTGCCGTCCTTGGCAGCCGCTGCCAGACGCTGGCCGCTGCCGTCGGGGCTGGCGTTGTCCACCAGATACAAGGTCAGGGGGTAGCGGCAGGTGTGCTCCAGCACGGTACGGGCCGCCTGCAGTGCCTCCTCTGCCCCATTATAAACTACGATACAAGCCGAAAGCTCCACCAGGTCTCCTCCGTTTCCAATCAAAAGCTCCCCCTTCCGGGGGAGCAGGCCCTGCCCCGGGGCATTACTCCAGGGGCTTGATGTCGAAGGTAAAGTCCTCCTTCATCAGGTCAAAGTTCGGGTTCAGGCAGGGGTCTCCTGCTGCCAGCTGCTTGGCCCAACGCTGCTGGAACCGCTGCACCTCCGACTCAAACCGCTTGCGCTTGACCGGGTTCTCGTCCAGGCCCCGGCTCTTGCTCTCGTAGTGGTACAGCTGGGCAAAGGGGGTAAAGACGTTGGTATAGCCAGCCTCCCGGACCCGGACGCAGAAATCCACATCGTTGAAGGCCACGGCAAAGCTCTCGTCCAGGCCTCCCACCTGATCGTAGACCTCCTTGCGTACCATCAGGCAGGCGGCGGTAACGGCGTACACATCCTGGGCATAGACCAGGCGGCCCATGTACCCCGGGTGCCCCACAGGGAAGTTCTTGTGCATGTGGGCGGCCAGGGTCAGGTAGCCAAAGCCGATGCCAGCGTGCTGGATGGTGTTGTCCGGGTACAGCAGCTTGACGCCTACGCAGCCCACCCGGTGCTGCTGGGCGTACATCATCATCTCCTGGATCCACCGGGGGGTGATGACCTCTGTATCGTTGTTCAGCAGCAGCAGATACTCTCCAGTGGCAGCCTTGGCTCCAAAGTTGTTCAGGGCACTGTAGTTGAAGCCGGTGCCCTTCCAGTACAGCACACGCAGGTTATCCGGGTGCTCCCGCTGCAGCTGCTCGTAATAACGGAAGGTAGCTTCTTCCTTGCTGTTGTTCTCGATGATCAGGATCTCAAAATCCGAGTAGGTGGTCTTGCTGTAGATGGATTCCACGCAGGTACGCAGATCTGAAGCGTGGTCGCAGCTGGGGATCAGGATGCTTACCCGGCCGGGCTTGGTGATGGTGTAATCCGTCTTGTAAAAGCCCGGGGTATTGGGGATCATGGACACATCGTCCACCGGCACCCCCACACGCTGGTAATGGGCTCGCAGGGCCTTCATGGCAGCTTCCAGACAGTACATTTTGGCCGAAATATTACTGGCCACACTGGTGGGGCTGGCACGCCAGTAGTACAGCAGGTGGGGCACATGGACAATCTTTTTGGCCTGCTCCGTCAGCCGCAGGTACAGGTCGTAATCCTGGCTGCCGTTGAACTCTGCCCGTTCGTCGCCGCCCACCTGGGCCAGCAGCTGGGCACTGAACACGCTGAGGTGGCAGATGTAGTTGTTGGAGCGCAGGTTGTCCAGCATATAATCGGGCTTGAAGTGATACACCGTCAGGTGGTCCACGTCTCCCTCAAAGGTCACCTCGTCGGTGTACACAAAGTCGGCTCCCTGCTGGGCAATGGCCTGGGCCACATACCACAGGGCACAGGGGTGCAGGATATCATCGTGGTCCAGCAGGGCGATGTACTGGCCCTGGACCATGGCAAAGCCCTGGTTGGTGTTGCCGGCAATGCCCTCGTTCTTTTCCAGCTTCTGGTAGCGGATACGGGGGTCGGCAGCGGCTCGCTGCAGCACCGTCTGGCCCACCGTCTCATCCTGCCCGGCGTCCACCATGCACAGCTCCCAGTTGCGGTAGCTCTGGTTCTGCACCGAGTCCAGCAGCTCCACCAGGAACTGCTGGGGGGTGTTGTACAAAGGCACCACGATGCTGATAAGGGGAGCCTGGGGCTGGTTGGCCGCCTGGTCCACCAGCAGCTCCGGGGTGGCAAAGTGGTCGGCAGGCATGGCCTTGCCCGGGAACAGCCGGGCATATTCCTTCCGGGCCTTGGCCTGGGCCCGGAGGCCGGAGATGCCTACCCGGCGCAGGGTGGCCAAAAATACGAACAGGGGGAAGGTGTGCCACAGCTGGCGGCCCTTGCTGACCAGATACCGCATGGGCCAGGTCATCTTCCAGAACCGGGACTGGGTGACCCCGTCCAGGGTCTTTTCCAGGTCCTGCTCATGGCTGCGGCTCAGGGAAAGGTCGCTCCGCAGCCGCTCCAGCTGCCGGTTCTGCTCCTCTACTGCCCGTTCTGCCAGCTGGGTCCGCTCCCGCAGAGCATCCAGTTCTTCCTCATAGCACACGGCCTGCTCCCCGGCTGCCGGGGCAGCGGCCTTGCAGTACAGGGCCGTCTGGGGCCCACGGCCCCGGCTGCGCCAGGTAAAATCCCGGTACAGGCCCTGCTCTGCCAGCTTTTTGGCGCAGGAGGCCAGGGCGGTCTCCTGGCTGCATACCAGCAGCACCTGGTCTGCCAGCACCTCCGGCAGCTCCATCCACTCCGGGTCTACCAGCACCTGCAGTGCCGGTGCCTGGCCCTCCTGGGGCTGCCGGACACCGGCCCCCTCCAGGGCCTGCTGCAGCTGCCCCAGGCCCCCCAGCACCGTTGCACTGTCAGGGCTCAGCTCCCGGCGGATGCGCTGGGCCAGCTCCCGGGCCTGTTCTGTTTTGTTTCGATTCTCGTTTTCCCGTTCCAACTCCATGCCGATTCTCCATTTCTCGGGGATGCATTTATTCCATTCTCTCTGCGTCATCCGGCGCAGGAGCGTTTCTTTTTCCCGTTCAGGGCATTATAAGCCCCGGGATAGTATACCAAATCCCACTGGGTTTGAGAAGCAATTCCCAAAATTTTTACCCAAACAGCCCTCGCAGCCAGCCAAACAGGCCGCTGCGGCTGCCGCCCTGGCTGGTAATGGATGCCCCAGGGTAGTAGTGCTTCAGGATGCTCTTGTAGCCCATGTGCTTTTCTGCTGCGTAGCCCACAGCACCGCACTGGCTCATGCCCACCCCGTGGCCAAAGCCGTAGTAGGTCATGCAGGGGGTGCCGTTCTCGTCGGTGCCAAAGTCGAAGCAGTACCGGGAGGAAACGAACTGGCCGATGTACCGGTACCGCTTGCCGTTGGACACAAAGGTGTCGTACAGCACATAGCCCCCCAGGCTCTTGTGGGTGGTGTCGGCCTCCCGGTAAGCCTCCCCGGTGCGGCTGTCGTTGTATTCCACATAGGTGTAGTCCTTGCCGATGCACCGCTGCAGCAGCTGATGATACTGCTGCTCATAGGGGCTTTCCACGCTTTGCAGATAGGGCACCTCGGTGCCCCAGGCGTCCCGGCTGGCGCAGGTGCCGTACACCCCGGTCTGGGTGTTGTAGCCGGCACTGGCAGACCACACGGCATCGCAGACGCTGCCGTTATAGGTCAGCACCTCATTTTTTACCGGTTCCACCGCCTTGCGGATGGCCTCCCGGGCGGAGGCAGGGATGTTTTCCACCGGGGTGTACACCAGGGCGTTGGTGGAGGAGCCGTACTGCTTGTGGTACTCCAGATAGGAGTGGATGGCCACCGCCTGGGCCTTCCAGGCCTGCTGGGCGGCACTGTCACTGACATAGCTGCCAATGGAGCCCAGCTCCGTGTAGGTGATGCCCACCAGGCAGTCCACCAGGTCCAGGGTCACGTTCTTTTTCAGGCCCTGGCCCTTGATGTTCAGGTAGGGCATGGTGATCTTGCTGCCGGAGCCAAAGAACCAGCTGAGGCAGTTTTCCTCCTCTGCCGGGATCAGGGTGGTGTTGGCACCCCCCAGGGTCGTGCCCCCGGAGGCCGGAGCCTCCCCAGCGGCAGAGGCCGCCGGAGCACACAGACAAAGCACCAAGGCCAGCACCAAGGCTGCCGCCCGGCGTCCAAACGCTTGCAGTGGTTTCAAAGTGATTCCTCCATTCATGTTCCATCCCTCGCAATGGTTATTTGTTTTAGTGTAGCACAGCACAGGGCCCCGGGCAAGGACTGCAGTTGGTTTTTTGCCCCCGGAGGCCGCAAAAAAGGCACCTGCCTGCATCCGGGATGCAGGCAGGTGCCTGAAAAATCGGGTTCTGTGCCCAGGGGGATCAGAACTGGATCTTGCTCTCGATGTAGTTCTTCAGCTCTGCAATGGGCATACGGACCTGCTCCATGGTATCACGGTCACGGACGGTGACGCAGTTGTCGGCAGCGATGCCCTTGGCCTCGTCGCCCACGGTGTCAAAGTCCACGGTGATGCAGTACGGGGTGCCGATCTCGTCCTCACGGCGGTAACGCTTGCCGATGGAACCGGTATCGTCGTAGTCCACCATAAAGTACTTGCTCAGCTCGTTGCGGATTTCCATGGCCTTGTCGCCCAGCTTTTTGCTCAGGGGCAGCACAGCGCACTTGTAGGGAGCCAGAGCCGGATGCAGGTGCAGCACGGTGCGGATATCCTCCTTGCCCTTGCTGTCGGTGAGGTGCTCCTCATCGTAAGCCTCGCACAGGAAGGCCAGAGCCACACGGTCGCAGCCCAGAGAGGGCTCGATGACGTAGGGCACATAGTGCTCGTTGGTCTCGCTGTCAAAGTACTCCAGGCTCTTGCCGGAGGCCTCCTGGTGACGGGTCAGGTCGTAGTTGGTGCGGTCGGCAATGCCCCACAGCTCGCCCCAATCGGTGAACGGGAAGGCGTACTCGATATCGGTGGTGGCACGGCTGTAGAAGGCCAGCTCTGCAGGCTCGTGGTCACGCAGGCGCAGGTGCTCCTTTTTGATGCCCAGGCTCAGCAGCCAGTTCTCGCAGTAATCCTTCCAGTAAGCAAACCACTCCAGGTCGGTGCCGGGCTTGCAGAAGAACTCGCACTCCATCTGCTCGAACTCACGGGTACGGAAGGTGAAGTTGCCCGGGGTGATCTCGTTGCGGAAGGCCTTGCCCACCTGGCAAACGCCAAAGGGCAGCTTGCGGCGGGTGGTGCGCTGGATGTTGGCAAAGTTCACAAAGATGCCCTGGGCAGTCTCCGGACGCAGGTAGCAGGTGGAGGAGCTGTCCTCGGTAACGCCGATGGCGGTCTTGAACATCAGGTTGAACTTGCGGATGGGGGTAAAGTCGTGCTTGCCGCAAACAGGGCAGACGATGTCCTGGTGCTCTGCAATGAAAGCATCCATCTCGTCAAAGCTCATGGCGTCCACGTTCACCTCAGGGTGCTCCTCACCGATGAGCTTATCGGCACGATGCCGGGCCTTGCAGGCACGGCAGTCCAGCAGGGGGTCCGAGAAGCTGGACACATGGCCGGTGGTCACCCAGGTCTGGGGGTTCATGATGATGGCAGCATCCAGGCCCACGTTGTAGGGGCTCTCCTGCACAAACTTTTTCAGCCAAGCCTTCTTGACGTTGTTCTTGAACTCCACGCCCAGGGGGCCGTAGTCCCAGCTGTTGGCCAGACCGCCGTAGATCTCGGAACCGGGGAACACATATCCACGGTTCTTGCAGAGACTGACGATCATATCAAGGGTCTTTTCACTCTGTTCCATTGTAGTACATCCTTTCCGTCCGCGGCTGGTTTGCCGTGTCGTATCCTATTGTGTCCCGGCGGCTTTCCCCACCGCCAGGCGTGCCGCCGGGAAAACACGGGGCACAGTACCCTTACTGTACCATGTTTTGCCCAGCTTGTAAAGCCAAAGCCCGGTTTCTGTCCGTTTTACCGGAGGTTTTGGGGCCAAAGGGGTCACTTGTGGTACTTCATGCCTGCATTGATGGTGCAGGCCCGGTAGATCTGCTCTGTCAGCACCAGCCGGGCCATCTGGTGGGGCATGGTGATGCGGCCCATGCTGAACTTCAGGGCAGCAGCCTTTTTGACCTCCTCCGATAAACCGTGGGAGGAGCCGATGACAAAGGCCACGTCCCCGGCTCCGCTGCCTGCCCGGTCTGCCAGATACCGGGCCAGCTCCTCCGAGGAAATCTGCTTGCCCTCGATACACAAGGCCACAATGGCAGCCCCCTTGCGGACGTTGGACAGGATGGCCTTGCCCTCCTTGTCCAGAGCCTTTTTTACCACTGCGTCCGAGGCGTTTTTCTCCTCGATCTTTTCTTCCGGCAGCTCCAGGATCCGGAAGGAGGCAAAGGCAGCCAGCCGTTTTTGGTATTCGGCCACCCCTTCTGCGAAATATTTTGCGTTGAGCTTTCCCACGCAGATCAGGTCGATGTTTTGCATTTTATTCTCCTTACAGCAGGCTCATCTGCTCCCCCTGGTCCTCTGCCCGGATCAGGGCACCGGTAGCCGGCAGGCTCCGGACCCGGTAACGGTGGGGATCTGCCAGTTCCAGGCCCTCTGCCGGCACCACTGAGGTGATGGTCTGGTTCTTTTTCAGGGTCACCACTGCCACGCCCTGGCTGTCCCGGGTGGTCTTGGCAGCGATCTGCGCCGTGCCCACCAGCAGCATCCGTCCGCCGCTGGTGCGGATGGCGATCTCGGTCTCCTCCGGCAGGTACAGCAGCTTTGCCAGAGGCTCCTTATCACTGTAGGCCTTCAGCAGCTTCCGGCGGTTCTGCTTGGTGGCGTAGGAGCTCAGGGAGATCTTGGCGCACTTGCCGCTGGCAAAGAAGAACAGCACAAAGCCGCTGTAATCCCCGGTAATGACCATGGCCAGGATGTTTTCCCCTTCGTCCATGCCCAGGCGGCCCGGCACAAAGATGCCCATCTGGGCCACCTTGCCGTCCTCCAGCTCTGCCAAGCGTACCTTGTACACCTGCTGTTTATCGGTAAAGAACAGCGCCTCTACGTTGTTCCGGGTCTCCAGCTGCTGGACGATCTCGTCGCCCTCCTTCAGTTTGTGGGCACCGGCAGTCCGCAGGCTCTGGGGCGTGATCTTTTTCAGGTAGCCCTCCCGGGTAAAGAACACGGTGACCGGGTAATCCGGCACAGCATCCTCCTCGGCATCGGCGTCCTCCTGGGGCAGGTCGTACAGGATCTCAGACCGCCGGGGCTGGGCGTACTTTTTGGCCACATCCCCCAGCTCCTTGACGATGATGCGCCGGACCCGGGCCGGCTTTTCCAGCACGTCCTTCAGGTCGGCGATGTCCTTTTCCAGCTGTTCGATCTCGCTGGTGCGCTTGAGGATATATTCCCGGTTCAGGTGGCGCAGCTTGATCTCGGCCACATAATCGGCCTGTACCTCGTCGATGCCAAAGCCGATCATCAGGTTGGGCACGACCTCGCTCTCTTCCTCGGTGGTGCGGATGATGCGGATAGCCTTGTCGATGTCCAGCAGGATGGCAGCCAGGCCCTGCAGCAGGTGCAGGCGTTTTTCCTTGCCGTGGAGGTCGTAGTAGGTGCGGCGGCGCACACACTCCACCCGGAAAGCCGTCCACTCCTGCAGGATCTCCCGGACGCCCATGACCCGGGGCTGGCCTGCCACCAGGATGTTGAAGTTGGCACTGAAGCTGTCCTCCAGGGGGGTAGTCTTGAACAGTTTGGCCATGAGCTTTTCCGCATCCACGCCTCGCTTCAGGTCCAAAGTCAGCTTCAGACCGTTCAGGTCCGTTTCGTCTCGCATATCGCTGATCTCTTTGACCTTGCCAGTCTTTACCAGCTCAGCGATCTTATCCATAATGGCCTCCACCGTGGTGGTGGGGGGGATCTGGGTGATCTCGATCATATTTTCGCCGGGCACCACATTATAACGAGCCCGGACCTTTATGCTGCCCCGGCCACGCTCGTAGATCTCACGCATCTGGCCTTCGTCGTACAAAATCTGGCCACCTCCCACAAAGTCCGGCGCCGGCAGAGTGGTGGAAAGATCGTGGTGGGGGTCCTTCATCAGGGCAATGGTGGTGGCACACAGCTCTGCCAGGTTGAAGGAGCAGATGTTGCAGGCCATGCCCACGGCGATGCCCAGGGTGTTGTTTGCCAGAATGGTGGGGAAGGTCACCGGCAGCAGGGTGGGCTCGGTGGTGGTGCCGTCGTAGTTGGGCACAAAATCCACTGTTTCCTTGTCGATATCCCGGAACAGCTCCTCGCACACGGTCTCCAGCTTGGCCTCCGTGTAACGGGCGGCAGCGCAGGACATATCCCGGCTGTAGGCCTTACCAAAGTTGCCCTTGCTGTCCACAAAGGGCATCAGCAGGCTTTCGTTGCCCCGGCCCATTCGCACCATGGTGTCATAAATGGCGGCGTCGCCGTGGGGGTTCAGGTGCATGGTGCTGCCCACGATGTTGGCGGATTTGGTCCGAGCCCCCTTCAGCAGGCCCATCTCATACATGGTGTACAGCAGCTTCCGGTGGGCCGGCTTGAAGCCATCGATCTCCGGCAGCGCGCGGCTGACGATGACGCTCATGGCGTAGGGCATATAGTTTACTTCCAGCGTGCGGGTAATGGGGTCCTCCAGCACACTGCCGGCGTTGAGGATCTCTACGCCGTCTCCCAGCTGAGGCCGGGCAGGTTTCAGGGTCTTTTTGCTCGATTTTTTTGCCATTGTAAATCCTCTCCATAGGGAAAGACCCTCTCAGTCTGCTACGCAGACAGCTCCCCCGAGGGGGGAGCTTTGGGGTCGTTCCGCAAAGTTTCCCTCTTGTGCCAAACCTCTCCCCTTCGGGAGAGGTGGCATCGCGTCAGCGATGACGGAGAGGGTTCTTTAGCTCACGTCCAGATCATCCAGATACTCGGCGCCGTGCTCTGCAATGTGTTCCTTGCGCCCTGCCAGGTTGTCTCCCAGCAGCAGGTCGAACACCCGGGCCGTTTCCTCCACATCTGCAGGCTGCACCTTGATCAGGCGGCGGCTCTCAGGGTTCATGGTGGTGAGCCACATCATCTCCGGGTCGTTTTCGCCCAAGCCTTTCGACCGCTGGATCGTATATTTTTTGTCTCCGATCTCCTTCAGGAAGGTGGCCTTTTCCGGCTCGGTATAGGCAAAATAGGTGTGGTCCTTGGTGGTGATCTCGTACAGGGGCGACTCTGCGATATACACATAGCCCCGGTTGATGAGGGTGGGGGTCAGGCGGTACAGCATGGTCAGCACCAGGGTGCGGATCTGGTAGCCGTCCACGTCGGCATCGGTACAGATGACGATCTTATTATACCGGAGGTTGTCCAGGTTGAAGGTGGCCAGCTCCTTGTTGTGCTTGCCTCCCAGCTCCACGCCGCAGCCCATGACCTTGATCAGGTCCACGATAACGTCAGACTTAAAGATCCGGGCGTAATCCGCCTTCAGGCAGTTGAGGATCTTGCCCCGGATGGGCATGATGGCCTGGTAGTCGCTGTCACGGCTCTGCTTGACAGCACCCATAGCAGAATCGCCCTCCACGATGTAGAGTTCCCGACGGGAGGCGTCCTTGGTGCGGCAGTCAACGAACTTCTGCACCCGGTTGGCCAGGTCGATCTGGGTGGACAGGGTCTTTTTGATGCTCTGCCGGGTCTTTTCAGCGTGTTCCCGGCTCTGCTTGTTCACCAGCACCTGCTGGCAGATCTTCTGGGCCTCCTCCGGCTTTTCCAGAAAATACACTTCCAGATAATGCTTCAAAAAGTCCGTCATGGCCTGGGAGACGAACTTGTTGGTGATGGCCTTTTTGGTCTGGTTCTCATAGCTGGTACGGGTGGAGAAGCTGGAGGACACATACACCAGGCAGTCCTGCACGTCCTGGAAGCTGATGGCACTTTCGCCCTTTTTATAGAGGTTCTTTTCCTTCAGATACTTATTGATCTGGTACACAAAGGCGGTGCGGACTGCGTGCTCCGGGCTGCCGCCGTGCTCCAGCCAGGAGGAGTTGTGGTAGTACTCCAGCAGCTGCACCTTGTTGGAAAAGCAGAAGGCGGCACTCATCCGCACCTTGTAGTCCGGCTGGTCCTCCCGGTCCCGGCCCACGGCCTCGCTCTCGCAGCTGAACACCGGAGTCAGGGTGGCATCCCCTGCCACCTCTGCCACATAGTCGGCAATGCCCTGCTGGTAGCACCAGCTCTCTTTCCAGGCTTTGCCGGTGGCAGGGTCCTTTTCCTTTTCGTCGGTAAAGTTCAGGGTCAGGCCTGCGTTGACCACCGCCTGACGGCGCAGAGTGTCCTTATAGTAGCTGCCGGGCACGTCGATGTCGGTAAACACCTCGTCGTCGGGCTTCCAGTGGATGACGCTGCCGGTGCGGCGGCCCTTGTAGGGCTCCTTTTGCAGGCCCCCTACATTTTCGCCCTTCTGGAAGTCCAGGTGGTAATGGTAGCCATCCCGGTAGATGTCGGCGGTCATCCAGGCAGACGCATACTGGGTGGCGCACAGACCCAGACCGTTGAGGCCCAGGCTGAACTCGTAGTTATCTTCGCCCTCGCCGTATTTGCCGCCGGCGTACATCTCGCAGAACAGCAGCTCCCAGTTGTAGCGGCCCTCGCCGTTGTTCCAATCCACGGGCATACCCCGGCCAAAATCCTCCACGATGACGCTGCCATCCTTGCAGCGAGTGACGTTGATGGTGTCACCGTGGCCGTCCCGGGCCTCGTCGATGGAGTTGGACACGATCTCGAAGATGGAGTGGGCGCAGCCCTCCACGCCGTCGGAGCCAAAGATCACAGCCGGACGCTTTCGCACCCGGTCGGCTCCCTTCAGAGAGGTGATGCTCTCGTTGCCATATTCCTGTTTTTTTGCCATGCTGATCCTCCGGGCCGGCATACCCCAGGCAGTGCCGGCCTCCTGTTTGTTAAATCAATTGCGCTTTGGGCTTTTTTACTTATATAGGTATAAGCAGCTTTTTCAGGCCCCAAAGCCTCCTTATTGTTCCTATTTATTAAACCATAGGTTGTTTTTATTGTCAAATAGTCTTTCGGCTCCCCGGGGCTGCAACAGCCAGAGAAAAAAGTCGTTCTTATTTTGTGCGCTGGAACGGATTTTTTCAAGAAATTTTCAAATTTTTCAAAAAAGTTTGCAATTACCCCTTTACAAAATCGAAAAATCAGGTATAATAATCATCGTCCGGTGCGCCTCTGTAGCTCAGTCGGTAGAGCAGGGGACTGAAAATCCCCGTGTCA
>CAKSXW010000062.1 GCA_934518555.1 uncultured Faecalibacterium sp.
ACACTGGCCACCAGCAGAAAATACAGGGGCCGCTTGCTGTCACCCAGGGCACGCATCATGGCACTGGTCACATTATAAAGAAGGGTGAAGGGGATGCCCCAGAAGATGGTACGGATGTAGATATCTGCAAGGTCGATGATGTTGGCCGGGGTGTTGGTCCACACCAGCACCGACCGGGTCAGGGCCACCGTGACCACCGTCAGCACCACTGCAAAGGCTGCCGACAGCCACACGGTGTTGGCAGTGTAGCGGCGCATCTCGGCGTGGTCCCGGGCCCCGAAGGTCCAGGAAATGGGGATGGAAAATCCGCAGGCAATGCCGTTGACAAAGCCCAGCACCAAGTAGTTCAGGCCGCCTACGCTGCCCACCGCTGCCAGGGCTTCCACCCCCACGAAGCGGCCCACGATGATGGTATCTGCCAGGTTGTAGAACTGCTGGAACAAGCTGCCCAGCATCAGCGGCACTGCAAAAGCCAAAAGCAGTTTCAACGGACTGCCCTGGGTCATATCCTTTGTCATAAAGCATCCTCCTGCCTGCGCTGCCCTGCAGGCCCCATTTTTTGCCGTGAAAAACGCCCTGCCGACAAGTGGCAGGACGTTGTGTACATTCATGAATGGTATTATAGCGAAGCAACGTTCTCTTGGCAAGATTTGCATTGCATCAACATTTCTGGTTTTTGGGCCAAAGAATTGGTGATTTTGCTTACTCGCTGTAGTGGGCCAGGAACTGCCGGGTCCGCTCCTCCCGAGGGTGCTGGATCAGCTGCCGGGCCGGGCCCTCCTCCACCACCACGCCGCCGTCCATGAACAGGATACGGTCTGCCACATCCCGGGCAAAGTTCATCTCGTGGGTCACGATGATCATGGTGGTCTTGCGGTCTGCCAGGTCCCGCAGCACCCGCAGCACCTCCCCGGTCAGCTCCGGGTCCAGGGCACTGGTGGGCTCGTCAAAGCAGAGGATGTCCGGGTGCAGGGCCAGGGCCCGGGCAATGGCCACTCGCTGCTGCTGACCGCCGGAAAGCTGATGAGGGTAGTGGTTTGCCCGTTCCGACAGGCCCATCTGGGCCAGAAGCTCCTGAGCCTGCTGCTCCAGCTGCTGGTGGATGGCTTTTTTGTTGGCCTTGTAGTCCGGCCGCTCCTTGGCCAGCAGCTCCCCTGCCAGCATCACGTTCTGCAATGCGGTATACTGGGGGAAAAGGTTGAAGTTCTGGAACACCAGACCAAAGTGCAGCCGCTTTTTGCGGATCTCGCTTTCCCTCTGGGTGGCAGGGTCGGCGGCATCCCACATGGTCTCGCCGTTGACCCGGATGACCCCGGTGTCCGGCCGCTCCAAAAAGTTCAGGCACCGCAGCAGGGTGGTCTTGCCGGAACCGGAGGAACCGATGATGGCCAGGGCCTCCCCCTGTTCCAGGGTCAGGGAAATATCCTTTAAAACGTGGGTCTCTCCGAAATCCTTGCCGATGCCGGAAGCTTCCAATAATGCCATGATTCAAAACCTCCTCAGCAGCGGAAATAGTCCAGCTTTTTCTCCAGCCAGCCAAACAGCAGGGTGAGTGCCCCCACGAACACCAGGAAGAAGATGGCGGTGGAGAACAGCGGCCAGATCAGGCCTTTGGCACTGTACTCCTTGGCCATCATGATGATCTCCTTGTTGGCGATGGTATTGGCCAGAGAGGTATCCTTCACCAGGGTGATGATCTCGTTGCCCATGGGGGGCAAAATGCGCTTGACTACCTGCAGCAGCGTCACTTTAAAAAAGATCTGGGTCTTGGTCATGCCCAGCACCTGACCGGCCTCGGTCTGGCCCTTGGGCACCGCCTCGATGCCGCCCCGGTAGATCTCGGAAAAATAGCAGGCGTAGTTGATGGCAAAGGCCACCACCGCCGCCACCATGCGGCCGCCGGAGCCGGAGGGCCAGGGGTTCGTCATGCCCAGCAGGCCCGGGCCCAGGTAGATGACGATGATCTGCAGCATCAGGGGGGTGCCCCGGATGACCCAGACAAAGGTCTTGACCGCCCCGGCCAGCACCTTGCAGCGGCTCATGGAGCCAAAGGACACCACCAGCCCCAGGGGCAAAGCAAACAGCAGCGTAAGAGCAAACAGCTCACAGTTCAGCAGGAATGCGCCGGAAAGGCGCCCAAGGATCACAGACACAAGCACACACCCATCCATCTTTTTTGGTTTCCGCCGAAAGCGGAGCGATCAGGATCAGTCCGCCAGGGCCAGGTCGTACTTGTCGGCCAGGGCCTCCATGGTGCCGTCGCCCTTCAGCTGGTCAAAGGCGGCATCCACAGCAGCGGCGGCATCACTGCCCTTGCGGAAGGCCACGCCGTACTCCTCAGCGTTCAGCTCCTCCACGATCTTCAGGTTGGCGTAGTCGGTACCGTCGCCGATCATGGCGTTGGCCAGGGTCAGGTCCAGCACAGCGGCGTCGGCGGTGCCGGCAGCCACTTCCATGAGGCAATCGGTCTGCACGCTCTTGGCAATGTAATCTGCCTTGGCCAGGTTCTCATCCCCCTGGATGGCAGCCTCACCTGCAGAGCCAGCCTCGGCCACCAGGGTCTTATCTGCCAGGTCTGCGGTAGAGGTGTAGGCGGTGCCTTCCTTTACCACCACCACCTGTGCGTTTTTGGCGTAGGCCTTGGTGGTGGCCGTGTTGGCCTTGATGTCATCGGTGAGGGTCATGCCGTTCCAGATGCAGTCGATGCTCTTGGCATCCAGCTCCACCACCTTGGTGTCCCAGTTGATCTCTACGAACTCCGGTTCCACCCCCAGCTTTGCACACACGGCGGTGGCCAGCTCGGTATCAAAGCCCGTAAAGTTGCCCTCGGCGTCGGTGTAGTTCATGGGCTCGTAAACGGTATAGCCAATGACCATTTTCCCTTTGCCCTTGATATAGTCCAGGTCGCTGCCTGCTGCGGTGCTGCCGGAAGCAGCAGAGGAAGCAGTGGCAGAGGTGGATGCACCACCGCAGGCGGCCAGGCTCAGGGCCAGCGCACCGGCCAGGAATGCGGATGCCAGACGTTTCATCTTCATAACAGGTTCCTCCCTCAAATAGTTCCCAATGTATTTTCCCTCTTGTTTTACCGCTCTGCTGTGCTAAAGCGGTAAACTGTGGCTATAGAATAGCGCATTTGACGCCGTTTGGCAAGCAAAAAACGGGATTTCTCCCAAAATACTGTTTTTTGCCCTGTAAGAGCCGCCAGCTTTCGTGCATTCTACCAAAAAAGACCGCTGCACAAGGCAGCGGTCTCCATCTCTTCCGCAGTGGGAAGGGGTTCATGGTCCATTACATCAAGGGGCTCAGCAGCCGGAGCACGCTGTCCAGCAGGGTGCCCGGCAGGTTGGTGCGGCAGTCCGACACCTGCACCTCCCGGCACTGGGGCAGCGTGGTCAGAACGTCATCCCGCAGCACCGGCACCTGACTGTTGTGCTGCAGCAGCACACCGCACTCAAAGTGCAAAAACATACTGCGGTAATCCATGTTGATGCTGCCCACCACGGCGGCCCGGTCATCACTGACCCAGCACTTGGCGTGAAGGAAGCCCGGGGTGTACTCGTAGATCCGCACCCCGGCTCGCAGCAGAGGCAGGTAGTAGGAGCGGCTCAGCCGGAACACCAGCTTTTTATCCGGGATCCCCGGCAGCACCAGCCGCACATCCACCCCACGCTTGGCGGCATTTTTCAAAGCGTCCAGCATCTCCTCGCCCAGTGCCAGGTAGGGCGTGTAGATATACACATACCGATGAGCCTGGGCCAGAAGGTTCAGATAGACGGTCTCTGCCACCGGCTCCTCGTCCAGAGGGCTGTCCCCGTAGGGCTGCACTACTCCATCCTCCACCGGGATGGGGCTGTGCTGGGGCCGGAAGGCACTGTAGTCTGTCTCACTGGGGCGGAAGGCGTTCCAGAAATTCAGGAACATGACGGTAAAATTCCAGGCGGCATCTCCTTCCAGCCGCAGGGCAGCATCCTTCCAGTATCCAAAACGCTGCTGGGCGTTGATATATTCATCTGCCAGGTTCACGCCGCCGGTATACGCCACTCGCCCGTCAATGACCACGATCTTGCGGTGATCCCGGTGGTTCATTACCAGGGACAGCACCGGCACCACCGGGTTGAAGGGGATGCACCGGATGTGGGCCCGTTCCATGCGGACCACAAAATCCGACGGCAGACCCAGCAGGCAGCCGAAATCATCGTAGATCAGCCGCACATCCACCCCTTGGGCCGCCTTGCGCCGTAGGATGGCCTCGACGCCGTCCCACATGACCCCGGTGTGCAGGATGAAAAATTCCAGAAAGATGGTGTGCTCTGCCCGTTCCAGATCCTTCAGCAGGCAGGGATACATGGCCTCGCCGCTGGCAAAATACTGGGCCCCGGTGTTCCGCCAGGCCGGATAGGGGCCATAGCGTTCCAGGTACCGGCTCATGCCCCGCCCCCCGGTATCCAGCAGGTCCGTCTGCCCCGGCTGCTGGGCCATATCGGCCCGGTGGGCCTGTTCCACTGCCTGCAGCTTTACTCGCAGCCGTTTAGCAGGCCGCTTGTTGCCAAAGGCCAGGTACAAAGCCCCACCCAGCAGGGGCAGTGCTCCAATCAGCACGATCCAGACGATCTTATAGGCACTGTTCTCGTCCTTCCGCACCAGATACAACACGATGGCCAGACTCAGCAGCCGCAGGGCGGTGTTTACCCACACCCGGCCTGTGGTCAGCGAAAAAAAGGCCCACAGCAGCCAGGCCACCTGCAATGCCACCAGCACCACCGTAATGGTGACCCGGTTCAGCACCCGGCTGAAAAAACGAATGATCGGAAGTCTGAACATGATACGCCCCCTTCCCGGTGTTTCCCTTTTTAATATGTGCCAGTATACCGCCATTTTGCAAAAGATGCAAGAACTCCGGGCAGCACAAAGGGGCTGCCGTGAACCGCACGACAGCCCCTGCAGGTTTCTTATCCGTTTCTTAAAGGGCAGGTGCGTCCCCGTCCTCATAGCCCACCATGAGGCCGCCGAACTCCGCATAATAGCTGCACAGGCCGCCGCAAGCGCCTACCTCTACCTGGGCCCCAGGGAATACAGCCTTGATCATGTGCTTCAGCCGCTCGGCAGCGGCAGCGTTGCAGCAGTGGTCGATGCGGACTCTGCCATTGGTAAAGCCCCGGGCCTTCATTTCCAGCACCATCCGCTCCAGGGCACCGTGCTCGCCCCGGGTCTTGCACAGGACATCCAGCTCGCCGCTCTCGCTGGCCCGGCCAATGACCCGAATACCCAGCATACGGGCCACAGCAGCCACAGCAGGCTTTACACGGCCGTTGCGGGCCAGGTTGGCCAGGGATTCCAGGGCAAACAGCAGATGGGTGTGCTGCTGGTAGGCCTGGATCTTCTCACATACAGTATCAAAAGGAGTATCGGCCTTGATCAAGGCAGCCAGACGCTCTGCCAGCAGCCGGGATTCTGCACCGGTGGACAGGCTGTCCAGCACAAACACCCGGGCCCCGGTGTGGACCTGGCAATATTCCTCGCCAGCCAGCCGGGCAGCATTGCAGCTACCGGACAGGGTGCCGGTAATGGTCACAACGTATACTTCATCGGCTCCCTCGTAGGCGGCCAGCCAGTCTGCCACATTGGGGCAGGAGGTGCTGGTGCGGCCCTTATAGGTCCGCAGCATTTCTGCCAGGGCAGGGGCGTCCAGCTCTGCGGTGTCCAGGTACTCCTGGTCATCGGTCAGGATCTTCAGCGGCACACAGGCAAACTCCACCCCGGGAAGGGTGTACAGGTTGGCAGAGGAATCCACAACGATCTTGGTTTTCATAACAGACATCTCCCTGTTTTTATGGTGGCCCGGCAGCGCCGCCGGGGATCTTCTTCGGTTCATCGGAGACATCATATCAGTTTTTCAAAACCCTGTCAAGATATTTCGTAAATTCTTAAAAAAGTTTTCGATTTCCTGTTGACCCGTTTTCCAGTTTGTGGTATCCTACCAAATGTAAGACCCGAAACTCCAAGGAGGTGCCCCCATGAACGCCGAAACCAAACGCCGTGTCACAGCCTGCGCCGTGGGCTTTGCCCTGCCCCGTTACGCTGACCTGCCCCAGGTAGGGCTGTACCTGGACCAGACGGTCCAGTATGTCAACGGCTGCTTCCGCACCTTTTACGGCGTGGAGCTGACCCCCTCCATGGTAAGCAACTATGTAAAAAAAGGCATCCTGAGCCACCCGGTCAAAAAAAAGTACACCCGGGAGCAGATCGCCTCCCTGATGTATATCGTGGTCTCCAAGACCGTGCTGTCCATGGAGAACATCGACACCCTGTTCCGGATGCAGCGGGCCAGCTACTCGGCCCGGGACGCCTACGATACCTTCTGTAAGGAGCTGGAGCAGTGCCTGCCTTTTGTGTTTGGCTGCAGCAGCACCCTGCCGGAGCCCTCCCCTGACGCCACCGACGAGCGGCTGCTGTTACGCAGCACCATCCTTTCGGCTGCCAACAAGATCTATCTGGACTGCTGCTTTGACGCTTTGCGGCAGGAGCAGGCTCTGTGGGAGGATATTTTGCCGGACCTGGCCTGATATACAAAAAAGCCGTGTTCCCTTTCCTGGGAGCACGGCTTTTGTATTTTGATGAGGATCAGGTATCCTGCAGCTCGCCGCGGCTGGCAGCCTTGAGGTAGGCAAAGATGAAGCCATCCAGGTCGCCGTCCATCACGGCGTCCACATTGCCGGTCTCGTAGTTGGTGCGGTGATCCTTGACCATGGTGTAGGGCATGAACACATAGCTGCGGATCTGGTGGCCCCAGGCGATCTCGTTCTGCACGCCCTTGATGTCGTCGATCTTGTCCATGTGCTGCTGCTTGGCGATCTGGTACAGCTTTGCCTTCAGCATTTCCATAGCGTAGTCACGGTTCTGGAACTGGCTGCGCTGGGTCTGGCAGCTGACCACGATGCCGGTGGGCTTGTGGATCAGACGCACGGCAGAAGAAGTCTTGTTGATGTGCTGGCCGCCGGCACCAGAGGAGCGGTACACCTGCATCTCAATGTCCTCGGGGCGGATGTCCACCTGGATGGTGTTGTCCAGCTCCGGCATCACTTCCAGAGAAGCAAAGCTGGTCTGGCGGCGAGCGTTGGCGTCAAAGGGAGACACACGCACCAGACGGTGCACGCCGTTCTCACTTTTCAGCAGACCGTAGGCGTTGGCACCCTTCACCATCATGGAGGCACTCTTGAGGCCGGCCTCGTCGCCGTCCTGGTAATCCAGCACCTCCACGGTCATGCCGTGGGCCTGAGCCCACTTGTTGTACATCCGGTACAGCATCTCGGCCCAGTCTTGGGCCTCGGTGCCGCCGGTGCCGGCGTGGAAGGTGAGGATGGCATTGCTGTGGTCGTACTCGCCGTTCAGCATGGTCATGAGCTGCAGCTCATCCACCGCCTTGCCCACAGCGTTCACCGACTCCTCAGCCTCGGGGATCATTGCCGGGTCGTACTCCTCGTCCAGCATCTCCAGCATGGTCTCGGCGTCATCGTACAGGCCCTGCAGCTTTTCAAAACGGTTCAGCTTGCCCTTCAGGTCGCCCACCTCGTCAAAGACCTTTTTGCTCAGGTCTGCATCATCGTAAAAGCCGGGGCGGCTCATGGTGTGCTCCAGCTCCTGCACACGCTTGCGGGATGCCTCGATGGCCAGAGCCTCCTCCAGATCCTGGATCGCCTTGGCGTGATCGGCAAGCTGCACTTTCAGTTCATCAATGGTAATCATTCTCGGTTCCTCTCCTTGGTCATAGATCAAGAACGAACGCTCCCCCTCTGCCTGCAGGGCCCTTTTTATGGAAAGAAAGAGGGCCTGCCCGGGGAAAACGGAGGGCGTCCAAAAGATACAATTTATACACAGATACTTCATTAGTATACCGGGAATCTGTGGTAAAGTAAAGAGGAAAAACTGTTAACATGCTGGAAATTTGAAGATTTTAACCTTTTCTTTTCCCGGAGGGGAGAGTATAATATCAGTATGAACCATCTGACAGGAGGAAAACATGCCGAAATATTATGGCTGTCCCTGTGAGGGCTGCGGCAAACCGCTGACCCTGCAGGAAGATATCGTGGTCTGCCCGGACTGCGGTGCCCCTTATCACCGTGACTGCTACGAAAAGCTGGGCCGGTGCATCCACGCCCCTGCTCACAAAGCCGGGTACGAGTGGACTTTCCCGTATCAGGACGCTGAGCTGCGTACCTGCCCCAGCTGTGGGGAGCGCACCCTGCGGAGCGAGCCTATCTGCCGCTGCTGCGGTGCTGCCCTGCCGCCGGAAAGTGCCGAGCAGCCCAACGACCGCAAGGCCGCCGAGACCGAACAGAACGGCAGCTTTGATTACGACGGGCTGTACCGCAACGAGATGTACCGCCGCTATCAGGAGCAGGTGGTGGACCCGGTCCACCGCAGTGTCCGGGCCGCCTTTGGTCCCGAGGAGCTTATCGACGGCATCCCCAGCCGGGATTGGGTGGATTATATTGGCGCTGCCGCCCCGGTCTACCTGAGCGATTACAGCCGGATGCAGCTGCAGAACACCAAGATCTCCCTGAGCTTTTCTGCCCTGCTGTTCGGCCCCTTCTATTTCTTCTACCGCAAGGCCTGGAAGCCTGCCTTTGCCTTTTTGGCAGCGGAGCTGCTGTTGTTTGTGCCCAGTCTGCTGCAGATGATGCAGATCACCGGCAGCCCCCTGGCCCCGGATATCAGCCAGGGTGCCCTCACGGTGCTGTCCCGGGCGGTGTCCCTGGCTAGTTTTGCCCTGATGCTGGTGCGAGGGCTGTATGCCAAATGGCTGTACCGCAAAAGTGCCGGGGCCCACATCCGCCGCATCCGCAAGGAGTTCCCGGACGCTGCCCAGCGCAGTGTGGTGCTGGCAGCCCAGGGTGGCGTAAGCTGGGCCGCTGTGGTAGGTGGTTTTGTATTGCTGATGGTGGTAGGCTCTTGCTGCAGCCTGCTGCTGGGCCCTAACCTCAGCGCACTGCTGGGTGCAATGGGCTGATCATATTCTGCACAGAGGAGAGAACATCATGAAAAAAGTTACCAAAGCCGTCATTCCTGCTGCCGGTCTGGGCACCCGGGTGTTGCCGGCTACCAAGGCCATGCCCAAGGGAATGCTGCCTATCGTGGACAAGCCTGCCATCCAGTATCTGGTGGAGGAGGCCGTAAAGTCCGGCATCACCGACATTCTGATCATCCTGAGCCGGAACCAGAGCATCATCGAGGATCATTTTGACCGCAGCCCGGAGCTGGAGGCCAAGCTGGCCGCTCCCGGCAAGGAGAAAATGCTGGAGGAGTGCCTGGGCATCTCCAACCTGGCCAACATCATGTTCGTGCGGCAGCACCAGACCCTGGGTCTGGGCCACGCCGTGAGCATGGCAAAGGCCTTTACCGGGGACGATCCCTTTGTGGTCATCTACGGTGACGACGTGATCTGCGGCCCGGACCCGGTCTGTGCCCAGCTGGTCCGTGCCTACGAGGAGTTTGGCCGCCCGGTGGCCGGTGTTTCGGCAGTGCCTTGGGCAGATGTGAGCCGCTATTGCAGCCTTAAGACCACCCCCCTCCACGACAATTACTTCTTTGTGGATGACATGATCGAAAAGCCCAAAAAGGGCCAGGAGTTCAGCAACTACTCCATCCTGGGCCGGGTGCTGCTGACCCCGGAGATCTACGATATCCTGGCCCGTACCAAGCCCGGTGCCGGCGGCGAGATCCAGCTTACCGATGCCATGGCCGAGTACGCCCGTACCTGCGGCGGCATGACCGCCGTGGAGTTTACCGGCAAGCACTACGACATGGGCAACAAGCTGAAGGTGGTGGAGGCTCAGGTGGAGCTGGCACTGCAGCACCCGGAGATCGGCGAGGACTTCCGTGCCTACCTGAAGGAGTTCTGCAAGACGCTGTAAATAGAATGATATTGCTACGCAAATGATGTTCTTCGAATGATGTTTTGCTTCGCAAAATGATGTGCGCTGCGGCGCATGAAGGACTAGCCAAACGCAGAAGCCCCCGGAAGAATTTGATCTTCCGGGGGCTTCTCATTGCGCCGCTATGCGGCGCACATCATCTGCGTAGCAGACATCATGGCGTAAGCCATATCATTTGCACAGCAATCTCATTTATTTTGCCTGGCTGGGATGGGGCACCGGGGGCTGCTTTGTAAACAGGGCCTTCAGAACCAGAGGAGTAGCCACGCTGGACACCACGATCAGCAGGATGACAGCGGTAAAGTACACCGGGTCCACCACGCCGACAGCCAGACCCTTCTGAGCCACGATCAAGGCCACCTCGCCTCGGGTCATCATGCCCACGCCAACCTTCAGGGAGTCGCCCCAGTTGAAGCGGCAGATCTTGGCAGCCAGGCCGCAGCCAATGATCTTGGTGATCAGTGCCACCACCACAAAGCAGATGCAGAACAGCAGGATCTCCGGGGTCAGGCCGCTGATATCCGTCTTGAGGCCGATGGAGACAAAGAAGATGGGTGCAAAGATGATATAGTTGCTGATATCCACCCGGCGCTCCACATAGGGTGCATCGTCCATCGTGCACAGCACGATACCTGCAATGTAAGCACCGGTGATATCGGCGATGCCGAAGTATTCCTCTGCAATGTAAGCCATGGCAAAGCAGAACGCCATGCTCACGATGGTGATGCGCTGGGTGTGGGGGTTGCGCTGGTCCAGCCACTTCATGGCATAGTGCGCCACAAGGCCCACGCCCAGTGCAGTGGCAAAGAACAGCACCGTATTGAACAGCACCTTGCCCAGACCTGTGCCGGTGCCGCTGCTGGCACCCAGCACGCAGGTAAGCACCACGATACCAATGACATCATCAATAACAGCGGCACTGACGATGGTGGTACCCAGAAAGCTCTTCAGGTGCCCCAGCTCCTGCAGGGTGGCCACCGTGATGGACACGCTGGTGGCGGTCATAATGGTGCCAATGAACAGAGCCCGGTAGAACTCCGGGCTGCCCACTGCGGCAAAGCCGTAGAAGGCGCCATATAATAAGGTGCCGCCCACCAGGGGCACCGCCACGCCAACGGTGGCGATCAGGGTGGCGATGGGGCCGGCCTTGATTAGCTCTTTCAGGTTGGTGCCCAGGCCTGTGGTGAACATGAGCATCACCACGCCGATCTCTGCAAAAACGGAGATGGCATCGCTGATCTGCACCAGATTCAGCACACAGGGGCCGATCAGCAAGCCGGCGATAATCTCGCCCACCACCTGCGGAGCCTTGCACTTGCGTGCCACCAGACCAAAGAATTTTGCGCTCAGGATTATAATTGCCAGATCTCGAAACAACGAATACATAGATTACCCTCCCTTTATGATTCCCACTTCCCTGCCGGAGCCCCGGCCCTGCCATGCTGTAGGAAAGCGACTATATTATAGTCCCCTGTAGCAAAAAATGCAAAGGATTTTTTTCAGCACTTTTTTTCACCTGAGGGCTTGACAGATTCCGCCGGGCTTGCTATAATAAATTGCTGTCTGAACAGACACGCCGCACACAGCCGCAACGCCGCAGCTGTGTGTACCCTTGGTCT
>CAKSXW010000063.1 GCA_934518555.1 uncultured Faecalibacterium sp.
AGAGCCTCCTGGCCCGATGTCAGGTTGTCCACCAGCTGCTGCTGTTCCGCATCCAGCATCCATGCACTGGCTGTCAAGGGCTGGGCCAGAAGTGCCACGCTCAGCACCAGTGCCGCAACCGCTGCTTTCAGCTTTTTTGATTTTTGTCTCATCGTGCAATACCTCACTTTCTTGGTGTGTGCTAGTTCCGCATATTTCCAGGTTTTCCCTGGTTAGGTTCAATTTACACCCACCTTCCGCAGCTGTCAAGACGGTCCGTGGATTTCAGCACAGTGCACGAAAGTCGCTTCCGACAATTCGTCACTTTTCCTAGCAAATCAAAAGGCTCCCCACCGTACAGTAGGGAGCCGAAATGCGTTTATCGTTTTGCAGGAGCCGTTTTCAGCTGCTCCTCCAGCCCATCCCGGGGAGTGATGTAGACGGTGGTGTACACCTCATACAGCACCATGCCGGGCTTGGCACCGTTGGCCTTCCAGATGTTCTTTACCTCGGTGGTGTCCACCGCCACCTTGGCTCCGGTGCCGGCCTTGTAGGCACTGGAATAGATGACTGCCAGCTCGGCGGCCTCCTGCCGGGTGGTGTCCGGGATATCCTGGCCGTGGCTCATGACCACCACATGGCTGCCGGGGGCCTTTTGCACATGGAACCACAGGTCCTTGCCCCGGGCGGTGTGGAGGGTGAGCTTGTCGTTCTGGGCGTTGTTGCGGCCCACCAGGATCTCGAAGCCGTCGCTGGAGGTAAACCGCAGGAAATCCGCAGGCTTCTGGCGCTTGTCACGCTGCTTGTAGTACTTCAGGTAGCCCTGGCCCTTCAGCTCTGCCCGGATCTCGTTGAGGGCAGCCTCGCCGGAGGCGGTCTCCACCTCGTAGAGCACCGTTTCCAGGTAGGCGATCTCCTTTTCGCCCTCGGCCAGCAGGTCCACCAGCATCCGGGCGGCAGTCTGCTTCTTCTTATAGTTTTTGAAGAAGTTCTGGGCGTTCTGGCTGGGGCTGAACCGCAGGTCCAGGGGGATGGTCACCTCATTGCCGTTATCGTACCAGTTGGGCACGGTGATGCTTTTCATGCCCTTTTGGGCCAGGTACAGGTTGGCGGACAGCAGCTCCCCGTAAAGCCGCAGTTTTTCGCTTTTGCCGCTGGCGGCCAGCTCCTCCTGCCGGGCAGCCTGCTTTCGCAGGGCACGGTCGTACATATTGTGCACCGCCTTGTGGAGTTCCTTGCTCTTGGTCCGCAGCCGTTCGGCCCGGTCCTTTTCTGCATAGTAGCCCTCCAGCATGGCGTTGAAGGAGGGCCACTGCCGGATGGCGTAGTCCGGGCCGTACTGCTGGGGCCGGAAGAAGGTGTACTCCACCGGCTTGCCGTCCGGTGCCGTCACGCTGCAAGGGCAGCCCCCCTGGTCGTGGAGCTCCTTCAGCTGGTCGATGGCCTCCATCAGCTTCCGCTTTTGCTCATCGGTCAGCTCGTTGGCCGGCAGATGCTCCCCGTCAAAGGCTCGCCAGGCAGCCTCCCGGCACACCACCGGGCCTACCCCGGCCACGGTCTTGTTCAGGGCGTCTGCCACCGGCAGGTCTCGCTGGCAGGCCGCCGCCACGATGGAGGCAGAGCTTACCAGCAAAAAATCCGGCCGGGCCGGTTTGGGGGGCGTGGTGTAGGGCAGCCCCGGCAGCAGCTGCCGGATGTCGCTGTCCTCAAAATCCACTCGCTTCAATGCGTCGATGATCTTGCCGTTCTGCACCAGCACCAGGTTGGAGTAGCGGCCCATGAGCTCGGCGCAGAGGGTGTTCTGTACCAGGTCCCCCATCTCGTTGGTGCACTGGAAGTCAAAGTACACGATGCGGTCCCCCGGCTCCATCCGCACATCCAGCAGGCGGCCACCGGTCAGGTGCTTCCGCATGAGCATACAGAAGGAGGGCGGCGTCTCGGGGTTTTCAAAGGTCTCCTGGGTCAGGCAGACCCGGGCAGAGCCGCTGCGTGCCGACAGCAGCAGGGCGTAGGTATCCGTCCGGGTGCGGAGGGTAATGACCAGCTCGTCCCGGGTAGGTTCAAACAATTTTGCGATCTTGGCATCCGTGAGGGTGGCTTTCAGTTCCGCCGCCGTCAGGGCCAGAGTTGCGGCATCCAGTGCCATATATGTTACCTCGTTTTACGAAAAATGCAGCTATATTTTAGCAGCCTCGCCCTCTCAGTCTCGCATTTGTGCGACAGCTCTCCCAAGGGGAGAGGTGGCACGGCGTTAGCCGTGACGGAGAGGGCGAGGCCGTTCAGCTTCCCTTATAAATAGGTGTAGGGGTCCCGGTCGGCCTGGCTCACCAGCACCTCCAGCTCCGGCAGAGCGGTGTGCAGGGCCTGGGCCACAGCAGCGGTCACCGGGAACTCGGTGGCATAGTGGCCTGCCGCCACCAGGGACAACCCCAGCCGCTTGGCGTCCAGGGCGTGGTGGTGGTTGGCCTCCCCGGTCAGCAGACAATCTGCCCCCTGGTCCAGGGCCTCCTGGAACAGGCTGCCGCCGGAGCCGCTGATGACCGCCAGGCGGCGCACCGGCTTGCCGGTATCGGCGTACTTTACCTGCACCGCCGGGCCATTCTCCGGCTGGTTGCACCGGGCCCCCAGCAGCTGCTGGGTCCGCCGGGCCAGCTCCGGCACGGTGGTCTCCGGGATGGTGCCCACCCGGCCGCAGCCCTCCGCAAAAGGCTCCGGGTCCTCCATGCCCAGCAGGGCAGCCAGCACCTCGTTGACGCCGCCCCGGGCAGCGTCCAGGTTGGTGTGCATACAAATAGCAGAAATGCCAGCCTGCACCAGCTGATAGGGCACATCTGCCGGGCACAGCTTTTTCAGGGGGTCAAAGATCACCGGGTGGTGGGCCACAATGACCTGGCACTGCTTTGCCGCGGCCTCTGCCACCACCTCCGGGGTAATATCCAGGGTCACCAGCACCCGGGCAGCTGTGCCGCCGCAGTCCACCAGCAGGCCCGGGTTATCCCAGTGCTCTGCCAGCTCCAGCGGTGCCAGGGCCTTCATGGCGTCATAGATCTGTTGTACTGTGGTCATGGTTCAGTCCCCCTCCTGCAAGATCCGGTCCATCTCCTGTGCCAGAGGAGTGCCGTCCGGCACCCCCAGCCGCATCCGGGGCAGCTTGGCTCGCTGCCAGGCGGCGTAGCCTGCCCCCTCCGGCCAGCTGCCGGTATCCCCCAGCAGGCACTGGGCAAAGGTGGGCTGCCGCACCTGGCCGGTGTACTCAGCAGCCATTACGGCGTACCAGCGTCCGGCTGCCTGCACCGGGCGGTCGGCCACCAGGGTAAAGCCCTTCTGCCACAGCCACCGCCGCAGCTCGGCGTGACGGGTGGCAGGGATCATGATCACCCGGGGGCCCTGGGGGCAGAACACCCAGGGAGCCTTTTCCAAAATCTCCCAGGTGGTCTGGGCCGATACTCCAGCCAGCACGATGGTGCCCACCTCCCCGGGAGACAACACAGAAAGACCGTCGCCGAGCCTCAGCTCAGCACGGTCTTGGCAATGGGCATTTTCCAGCGTCTGTTTTGCTTTGGCCAGGGGGCCGGGGCGCAGGTCTGCCCCGATCACCTTGGGGTACCTGCCCGAGGCCGCCAGCACCGCTGTCAGCTTGCCGTGGTCGCAGCCGATGTCTGCCACCGGCTGCCCCGGCCGCACCAGCTGGGCCGCAGCAGTCAGACGTGCATCCAGTGTAGGCAGCAACTTAGGCCTTCTTTGCGCCCAGGTGCTGGTTGAGCTTTGCGATCAGCTCATCGCAGTCCACACCGTGGACAGCGCAGGCCTCCTCCAGGCTCTCCCCACGGGAGGCAGGGCAGCCCAGGCAGTGCATACCGATCTCCATAAAGTAGGGAGCGGTGGTCTGGTCCATATCCAGGATGTCCCCGATGATGGTCTCACGGGTCACCTGCTTGGGGGCGTCCTTTTCCTCTTTTTTGAGCATATTGAAAATATCAAACATGATAGCTTTCCTTTCTGTTGACAGATGGGTTGGATTACGTTCTTACTATACCCAAACCGGGGCCGTTTTGCAAGAGTCTTGTGGAAATCCGCTCACCACTGAAGCCTTCACCCCTTGGGGGGAAGGTGGCGCACAGCGCCGGATGAGGGGTAATTCCGGCAGCAGCGCCCTCATCAGTCACCTGCGGTGACAGCTTCCCCCGGCCGGGGGAAGCCAACCCTCTCAGGCTCACTGCGTTCGCCAGCTCCCCCGAAGGGGGAGCTTTATGGGCACTGACCGAAAGCTGCATAAAAGCTCCCCCTTCGGGGGAGCTGGCACGCCGTCAGGCGTGACTGAGAGGGTTCCCTCACTCCTCCGCCTGGTAATCCTTTTCCAGAGAGAAGCCCCGGCCGCTGACCTCGGTAACATGGCTCACGATCATAAAGCTGGTGGGGTCGATGGCGTGGACCACCTTTTCCAGCCGGGGCAGCTGCCGATTGGAGATGACGCTCAGCAGCACCGCCTCCGGCTCACGCAGGTAGCCGCCCTCGCCGTGGAGGATGGTCACGCCCCGGTCCAGATACTCAAAAATGGCCTTGCAGATCTCGTCGGACTTGGAGCTGATGATCTTTACCTCCGTCCGGGTGGTGCCCAGCATCAGCACCTTATCCAGCACGATGGTGTAGATGATGGCCAGCACCACGCCATAAAGGGACTGCTGCACCGGGCTGAAGGCAGCCTGGGCTGCCAGGATGATCACGTCAAAGGTCATCATGGTGGCAGACACCGGCAGGTGGAACCACTTGTTCAGCACCAAGGGGGGGATGTCCATGCCGCCGGTGGAGGCACCGGAGCGGATGGTGATGCCCAGGGAGATGCCGATGCCAAAGCCTGCAAACACGGTGTTCAGCACCAGGTCATCCGTCAGCACCATGCCCCCCAGCAGCCGCTCCCACAGAGCCATAAAAATGGGGCTCAGCAGAGTGCTGGCCAGGGTGTTCAGGGCAAAGCGGCGGCCCAGCACCAGGCGGCCCAGCAGCAGCATCCCCACGTTGACCACGAACAGCACCGACGACACCGGCAGGCCGCTGAGCTTGTTCACCGCCAGGGAAATGCCGGTGGCACCGCCGGTGATGAGGCCGGAGGGCATCAGGAACAGCACCACCGTCAACGCATACAGGGCGTTGCCCACCACGATGGACAGGGCATTGAACACTTGTTGCTGCTTATGTGAAAATTGAATCATGTCTTACATCCTTTTCTTGCAATTCTTTCTTCTATGATAACGAAAAGATCCGCATTTATCAAGCCTTGGGCCATAAATGCGGATCCGGATGCAATTTTTGAGGGTGTTACAGGGCCGTTTCCGGCTGAGGGTCCTCCTCCTCGGTGAGCCGCAGGCCAGCGGTGTCGGTCACCGGCAACGAGAACACGATGGCTCCGGCCTTGGGGTTTGCCCCCTCCATAATGGCCTTCATGAGGGTGTTTTTCTGGGAGGTGCGGCTGACGATGAGCACCAGCTCCTTCTCGTTTACCAGCTCCATGCCCAGGAAGGGGGCCGCCCCCTCCATGCCGGTGCCCTTTGCGTGGATCACCGTGCCGCCTCCGGCTCCGGCGGTGCGGGCGGCGTCCATGATGGAGCCGGTATAGCCCTGGTTTGCCACCACCAGCAGCAGTTCGTAACGGGTATCCTTCAAGGTGCTCTCCTCCTTCCAGGTAAGGGACTGATGCTCTGTTAAGAACATCAGTGCCCGTTTGCCGCCGATGCTGCTCAGCGGTACGATGAACGCAATGCCGGTGCCCGGCACGTCAATCTGCATTTTACGGCGCAGGTCCTTCTGGATGGCTTTCCAGCTTTCGGCGGTGACCACCGCCAGCAGCACCGCTTTTTCGGTCTTTTCCAGCCCCAGGGTGGAAAGGGTCTCCTGCACGGCAGTGCCGGAACCCACAGTACGCATACTTACCGTTACGCCGTGGCTCCGGTACAGCTGCAAAAAGCCGTCGGTGGAGCGGCGGTGGGTAATGGTGATCATCAAAAACAAACTGCTCACAGTCTGCCTCCTTTACAGCTCAATGATGGCGTCATCCGGCAGGTCGGCAAACAGGGTAGCCACCACCGCTGCCGGCTGGGCCTTGCGAGCCTTCCGGGTCCGCAGCTGTGCCACCAGACCCATGAGCTGCACGGTGATCAGGGGGGTCATAGCCACCATGGCCACCACGCCAAAGGCGTCGGTAACGATGTTGCCCCCCACTGCCACACAGGCCCCCTGGGCCAAGGGCAGCAGGAAGGTGGCGGTCATGGGGCCGGAGGCCACGCCGCCGGCGTCAAAGGCGATGGCGGTAAACAGCTTGGGCACCACAAAGGAGATGCTGATGGCAAACACATAGCCCGGCACCAGGAACCACAGGATGGAAATGCCTGTGAGCACCCGGACCATGGCCAGGCCCACCGAGATGGACACGCCAGCCGAAAGAGCCATGCCCATGGCCTGGGCAGAGATGGCACCGTCGGTGACCTCCTCCACCTGCTTGTTCAGCACATAGACCGCCGGCTCTGCCTTGACGATAAAGTAGCCGATGAGCATCCCGATGGGGATGATCACCCAGGGCATCCCACAGCCTGCCAGCACCTGGCCCAGGTAATTACCGGCAGGCATAAAGCCCACGTTTGCTCCTGTGAGGAACAGCACCAGCCCTACATAGGTATAGGCCAGGCCCACGGCAATGCGGCCCAGGCTGCGGCGGTCCAGCCGCAGGGCCACCAGCTGGAAGGCCCCGAACATTACCACGATGGGCAGCAAGGACCGGGCGATCTCCCCCAGATAGGTGGGCAGGCCCTCCCGGAACAGCTGCCACAGCTCCACCGAGTCTGCCACCTCCGGCAGCACCGGAGGGATATAGGTGCTGTCGGCGGCCCGGAAGGCGATGCCCAAAGTCAGCACCGCCAGAATGGGGCCGATGGAGCACATGGCCACCAGGCCAAAGCTGTCGTCCGCTGCATGGCGGTCGCTTCGGATGGCGCAGACGCCTACGCCCAGGGCCATGATAAAGGGCACCGTCATGGGGCCGGTGGTAACGCCGCCGGAGTCAAAGGCCACTGCCAGAAACTCCTTGGGCACAAAGGCCGCCAGCACAAAGATCAGCCCGTAAAACAGCACCAGCAGCCGGGGCAGGGCAATGCCGATGAGCATTCGCAAAAAGGCAAAGACCAAAAACAGCCCCACCCCTGCTGCCACCGACAAGATCAGAGTTCTATTGGGGATAGAGGGCACCTGGTCTGCCAGCACCTGCAGGTCCGGCTCGGAGATGGTGATGAGGAAGCCCAGCAAAAAGCCCAGCCCCAAAATCACCGGCAGGCTGCGGCTGCGAGTGATCACAGCACCCACTCGCTCGCCCATGGGGGTCATGCTCATTTCCGCCCCCAGGGTAAAAAACATGATGCCCACCACGATCATGGTGGCTCCCAGCAAGAAACACAGCAGGATGCTGGGGGATACGGGGGCTACGGAGAAGCAAAGCACCAGCACGATGGCCACAATGGGCAGCACCGCCTGCAACGCTTCCAACAGCTTTTCTCGCAGTTTGGGAAGGGATCCTTTGAGTATGATGTCCACCGCCTTTCACGTGTATCCCGTTTGTACACTTTCGTATAAGATATATTTACAGTATACAAAACAAAGACCGCCTCGTCAACCAACGAGGCGGCAAAAATCAGCAAAGACGTTGCATTGTAAAAAACAGCCCTCCGGCTGCCGGGGCATCAGATCTCCTGCTTGGCCAGCACGTCAGAGGTGGGGGTCTGGAACACCGGGATGTTGGCATAGGGGTCTGTCGATTCTTCCTTCGGCAGGGCCTTCATGTAGGCGTCCATGGATTCCGCCACCTTTTTGGCCACTGCCACAGCCTCCACCACGGTCCGGGCACCCATTACGGCATCGCCGCCGGCAAACACGCCCTCCCGGGTGGTGCTGCCGTCCTCGCTGACGGTCAGCAGGCCCTTCTGGTTGGTCTCGATGCCGGTGGTGGTCTTGACCAGGTTGCTCTCGGAGCCCTGGCTCACCGACACGATGACACCGGTGTGGCGGTACAGGGTCTCGCTGCCCTCCACCTGGGTGAACTTGCCGTCCTCTCCCTTTACGGTGTCCCGGCAGATGAGGCCATCTTCCCGGATCTCCACGGGAGCCTTGCAGAACCGGAAGCCTACGCCCTCCAGCTTGGCATAGCTGACCTCGTACTCCGAGGCACTGATGCAGCTCTCGTCCCGGCGGGCGTAGCAGGTCACATGACGGGCACCGTTGCGGATGGCGGTACGGGCGCAGTCCATGGCAGAGTTGCCCACTCCGATGACTGCAATGTCATCCCCCAGCCGGAAGGCCTTGGAGTTGGCCAGGTAGTCGATGCCAAAGGCCACGTTGCCCAGGCTCTCGCCCTTGATGTGCATGGCGTTGGCCTTCCACAGACCAGCACCGATGAACACGCTCTTGTAACCGTCCCGGAACAGGTCGTCGATGGTGATGGTCTTGCCGATGGTGGTGTTGGGCCGCACCTTGATGCCCTTCAGCTCCAGGTGACGGTACTGGAAATCGTCCAGCACGCTGTCCGGCAGACGGTAGTTGGGGATGCCGTACCGCATGACGCCGCCGATCTTGTCGCGGGCGTCAAAGATGGTCACATCGTAGCCCCACCGGGCCAGCAGCACCGCAATGGTCAGGCCTGCCGGGCCGGAGCCCACCACAGCGGCCTTCATGCCGTTTTTGGGGGAGGGGCCGGCGGTCATCTTGTTGGCATAGGTGGTGGAGATGTAGTCCTCGATGATGGAAAAGTGCACCGGGTCATGGCTGGGCATCCGGTTGCGGACGCAGTGGCCCTCGCACTGGTTCTCGTGGTTGCACACCAGGCTGCACACCGTGGTGAGGGGGTTGTTCTCAAACAGCATCCGTCCGGCGGCGTCCATCTGGTTTGCTTTCAGCAGACGGATCACCTCGGGGATGTTGGTGTGGATGGGGCAGCCCTCCTGACACAGGGGCTTTTTGCAGCCCAGGCAGCGGTTAGCTTCGTCCAGAACGTGTAATGCCATGGTTCCTCCTAAATCCCACAGGGGGTCTCAGTTTTATCGTCGTTGTATCCAACATTGCATTGCTTTAATGATACACCCAAAGCCGCCGGGATACAAGGGGATAACTGCCAATTTTTTGCTAAGAAATTTTGTCAATTCGTCAAAAAGATATTTTTTTCACGATACACGCCCCCCATGGGACCCGGCACCTGGCGGCACAGGGCCCCAAAGTCGCTGGCAGCGGCCTGGGCAGCGGCCACCCGGCCGCAGTCCTGGTCCACCCGGGCCAGCCGAGCCAGGGAGTGGGAGGCTGGCAGGGCCGCCTGCCCCAGCAGGGGCAAGGCCTCCTTCCGGCCCCCCAGCAGGTGCAGGTAAGGGGGCAAAGGCGGCAGGGCATCGGCGGTGTAGCCCAGGGCGGCGTCCATGGCCAGGCGGCGCATCCGGGCCCGGGGGTACCGGGCGGTGGTCATGGCCTCCAGCAGCTCCGGCAGGGTGGTGCTTTGCCGCACCGCCTGTTCCAGCCGATGCTCCAGCCCCTCCGACACCCCTCGCACCGCTGCAAAGGGCTGGGGCCCGGTGCAGGCAGCACGCAGCAAAGCCAGCTGGCAGCGGCCTGCGGCGGCAGCATCCGTATAGGCCCCGGCCTGCTCTGCCTGCAGGTATTCCTCCAAGGCCGGGGCCGGCACATAGGGAGCCAGAGCCTTTGCGCCCCCCTCTGCCCACAGGGCCCGGAGGGCACTGGCACTGGCAAACTGCCCTCCGCTGCCCTGGTCCAGGGCCTGGCCGTGGTTGGCCCCCATCCGGGGCAGAGGCACCGGGGTCAGGGGCAGCTGCAGTTCCAGGATGGCCCGGCAGTATTCCACCGCCAGGTTGTTGTTGGGCTGGTCCAGCAGGGCCGCCAGGGCAGTGCCGGGGCAGAGAGCCTCCACCGCCCCCTGCCGGGCTGCCGCAAAGTTCCGGGCCCCGGCCCCCAGCTGCCGCTTCAGCTCCAGGCGGTAGGCCGGGCTGTTCAGCACCCGGGCGGCTTCCAGCAGCAGGGAGGCATCCGGGGTCTCGGCCCCAAACACCAAGGCATCGCAGCCTGCCGCCGCCAGCAGCCGGACCCCGGCCCGGGCAAAGGCCTCGGCTCCGGCGCAGGCCCAGGGGGCCGGCAGGGCAAACACCAGGTCGGCCCCACAGGCCAGAGCCGCCCGGGTCCGCACCGGCTCCGGCAGCAGGGGCAGAGCCCCACGCTGGGTAAGGCCGCAGCTCATGGCCACCGCCACCTGCCGGGCCCCCAGGGCCCGGGCCTGGGCCAGCTGCCAGGCGTGGCCGTTGTGGAAGGGGTCGTACTCGGCAATGATGCCTGCAAATCTCATGACAATGCTCCTTTCCGGGCAAAAAGGGCCACTCTCCGCCCCGGAAGATTGTTAAATTTATATCGCATATACAGAAAATCCACGGGTTCTTCTGCATTTGTGGGCAGGATGTACAAAAACCTTGTACACAAGTTTTACCGCTTTGCCCGGTCTGCGGCTTGAAAAGCCGTTGTTCCTATTATATAATAAACACAGGAATCTGTAAATTTCTGTCCGCAACTCTGGATGGAACAAAAAGCATACAGGAGGCAACACAGATGAAAGTTCTGGTTATTAACTGCGGTTCTTCTTCTCTGAAGTATCAGCTCATTGATATGGACGGCGAGAAGGTGCTGTGCAAGGGCCTGTGCGAGCGCATTGGCATGGAGAGCAGCATGATCACCCACGAGGCCAACGGCCACAAGGCCACCACCCCGGCCATCTTCCCCACCCACACCGAGGCATTTGCTGAGGTTGTGAAGAAGATGACCACCGGTGCCGGCAAGTGCATCAACGACGTCAGCGAGATCGACGCCATCGGCCATCGTGTGGTCCACGGCGGTGAGAAGTTCAAGAGCAGCTGCCTGATCACCGACGAGGTCATCAACACCCTGCGTGAGCTGAGCCCTCTGGCTCCCCTGCACAACCCTGCAGGCATCCTGGGCATCGAGGCCGCCCGTAAGGTGTTCGGCAACATTCCCATGGTGGCTGTGTTCGACACCGCTTTCCACAGCACCATGCCTCCCAAGGCTTATATGTACGCTATCCCCTACGAGTACTACGAGAAGTACGGCGTGCGCCGCTACGGCTTCCACGGCACCAGCCACAAGTATGTGGCCCACAAGGCTGCCGAGTACCTGGAGGAGCCCATTGAGCGTCTGAAGCTCATCACCTGCCACCTGGGCAACGGTTCTTCCATTGCTGCTGTGGACCAGGGCAAGGTGGTGGATACCTCCATGGGTATGACCCCCCTGGCCGGCCTGATGATGGGCACTCGCTGCGGCGACCTGGACCCCTCTGTGGTCAACTACCTGAAGTACACCCTGAACATCACCGGCCACGAGCTGGACG
>CAKSXW010000064.1 GCA_934518555.1 uncultured Faecalibacterium sp.
CGGATCAGGCCGTTCTCCACGCCCTCGGCAAAGGAGATGTACTTGGCACCGGTGAGCACGTCGGTCTTCTGGATCTCGTCGTAGACGATGGCAGCTGCGTCATCGGTCATCTGGCAGCCGTCGGGGCCGTAGGCCTTGTAGCCGTTGTACTTGGCCGGGTTGTGGGAGGCGGTGACCATGATGCCTGCGTTGCAGTTGTAGTAACGGGTGGCAAAGCTCAGAGCCGGCACCGGCATCAGAGCGTCGTAAATGCGGACCTTGATGCCGTTGGCAGCCAGGACCCCTGCGGCGGTCTTGGCAAAGATATCGCTCTTGAGGCGGCTGTCGTAGCTGATGGCCACGGTCTGGTTGCCGCCCTGGGTCTTGACCCAGTTGGCCAGGCCCTGGGTGGCCTGACGCACTACATAAACGTTCATCCGGTTGGTGCCGGCGCCCAGAACGCCCCGCAGGCCAGCCGTGCCAAACTTCAGGGCCACAGCAAAGCGGTCCTTGATCTCCTCGTCATTCCCCTCGATCTTTGCCAGTTCCGGCTTCAGATCTGCATCGTCCAGGTCTGCTGCCAGCCAGCGCTTATACTCGTCCAGATACATATTGCACACCTTACCTTTGTTGTTTTTTCCAAAAAAGAGACAGTTTGTTCAAACCTACTTATACTATAATCTCTTGTGTCCATCCTGTCAATTGCCTATTCTGCCACAATATTCCTGCGGCAAAATCAGCAAATGCCACAAAAGGCCCGGTTTTCAGCAACAAATGTCTCCTCCGGCCTCTGGTCCAGGGGCTCAAAAGCCTGTCCGGCGTCCTCCAGCACCTCCAGCCACTGCTCCGGGCCAATGCTGTTCTCGCTGAGATACCGCAGCAGCTGCATCACCCGGCCAAAGCTCCCCGGTGGGGTCAGGATGGTGCTGCACTGGGCCCGGCCTCCCTGCTCCCGGCGCAGCTGGGCCATTACCCCCAGGGGCACGGTCCAGGCCTGGTACACCACCCGGTGGGCTTTTTGCAGCCCCTCCAGCTGGGTATAAGTGCGGATATAACGGCAATATTCGTTTCCTGTCATGGTCCTTCTCTCCTCTCGGTCACATTGACATCTTTCCTGCCCTTCACTATAATGGTTCCAAAGAGGATTTTTTGTCGAAGTCAGGCACAAAGTTCCAACTTTTTCCATTTTATCAGTTCCCATGAAAAGGAGCACGCCCATGTATTCGGTGACAAAAAGTTTTGGCCTCAACGGTCTCAGCGGCTTTGCCGTGGCGGTGGAGGCCGATGTTTCCGGCGGCCTGCCTGCTTTTTCCATCGTAGGTCTGCCGGATTCTGCCGTCCGAGAAAGTGCCGACCGGGTCCGGGCCGCCATCAAGAACCTGGGGTTCCGGTTCCCGGACCGACGCATCACCATCAACCTGGCCCCGGCAGATGTCCGCAAGACTGGCCCGGTGTATGACCTGCCCCTGCTGCTGGCGGTGCTCACCGCCAGCGGTCAGCTGGAGGATGTGCCCCAGGACGCTGCCTTTTTGGGGGAGCTGGCCCTGGACGGCAGCCTGCGCCCGGTGTCCGGGGTACTGCCTATGGCCCTGGCTGCTGCCGAGGCCGGCATCCACGCCCTGTATGTCCCGGCAGAGAACGCCGCCGAGGCTGCAGAGGCCTGCGCCCCGGGCATGGTGGTCTACCCAGCCCACAACGCCCGGCAGGTGGTGGACGCCCTGAGAGGCTTTCAGCCCCTGGCTCCGGCAGCGGTGATCCCCTTTGACCCGGCAGAGGCCTGGGCCCAGGTTCCGGATTTTGCAGAGGTCATGGGCCAGTCTCTGGCCCGACGGGCCATGGTCATTGCTGCCGCCGGAGGCCACAACGTGCTGTTGGTGGGGGCCCCGGGCACCGGCAAATCCATGCTGGCCAAGCGGCTGCCGGGCATTCTGCCGCCCCTGACCCGGGAGGAGGCGGTGGAGACCACCAAGATCTATTCCATTGCCGGGCAGCTGCCCCAGAACCGGGGCCTTATCGCCACCCGGCCCTTCCGCAGCCCCCACCACTCTGCCAGTGCCGTTTCCCTGGCCGGAGGCGGCGCCCAGTTCCGCCCCGGCGAGTGCAGCCTGGCCAACTGCGGTGTGCTGTTTTTGGACGAATTGCCGGAGTTTTCTCGGGAGAGCCTGGAGGTGCTGCGGCAGCCTTTGGAGGACGGCCAGATCACTGTGAGCCGGGCCGCCGGAAGCGCCACCTACCCCAGCCGGTTCCAGCTGGTGGCAGCCATGAATCCCTGCAAGTGCGGCTACTACGGCCACCCCACCCGGCCCTGCACCTGCTCCCCCAGTGCCGTGCGGCAGTACCGCAGCCGGGTGTCCGGCCCCTTGCTGGACCGCATCGACCTGTGTGTGGAGATGGACCCCATTGCCTTTGACGAGCTCCACGCCGCCGCCCCGGCCCAGAGCAGTGCCGAGCTGCGGCAGCAGGTACTGGCAGCCCGGGCCGTCCAGGCCCAGCGGTACGCCGCCCCGGGCTACGAGGGGGTGCGCTGCAATGCCCAGCTCAGTGCCGGGCAGGTACGCCGGGTGTGCCGCATGACCCCTGCCGCCGAAAAGCTGCTGCGAGCCTCCTACGAGGCCCTGGGGCTTTCGGCCCGGGCCCATGACCGCATCCTCCGGGTGGCCCGGACAGTGGCGGACCTGGCCGGAAAAAGCCTGCTGGACGAGGAGGCCCTGCTGGAAGCCCTGCAGTACCGGGCCCAGGAAAAAGTAGAGATCTGACCCACAAAAAAAAAGACGCTGCCTGCAATGGGCAGCGTCTTTTTGCTTTGTTTTTGGGGCAGCAGAGGTTTTCAGAACCTCCGCCAGGTATCCGGCAGGAACAGCACCAGCATGGGGAAGATCTCCAGGCGGCCTGCCAGCATATCAAAGATCAGCACCAGCTTGGCCGGGTCTGCAAAACAGCTGAAGTTCTGCATGGGGCCCACCAGCTCCAGGCCCGGGCCGATGTTGTTCAGGGTAGCCGCCACAGCGGTAAAGTTTGTCACCATGTCAAAGCCGTTGAGGCTGATGAGCAAAAAGGAGGTGGCAAAGATAAAGATGTAGGCCGCTATGAACACATTGGTGGTGCGGATGGTCTCGTGGTTCAGCAGCTTGCCGTCCATCCGGGCCGGGGCCACCACCTGGGGGTGCAGAGCGGTTTTCAGCTCCTTGCCCAGGGTCTTGGCCAGGATCAGGAAACGGCTGACCTTGATGCCGCCGCCGGTACTGCCGGCACAGGCACCAATGAACATCAGCACCACCAGGATCTCCTTGGACAGGGTGGGCCACTGGTCAAAGTCGCAGCTGGAAAAGCCGGTGGTGGTGATGATGGAACCCACCTGGAAGGCTGCCTGCCGCAGGGCCATGCCCACGCTGTTGTAGAGGCTGTAGATGTTGGCGGTAATGACGGCAATGGCGGCAAGGATCACCGCAAAGTAGCCCCGGACCTCCTCGCTGGCGGCAGCCCGGTGGAACTTCCGCATCAGCAGCAGGAAGTAGGCGTTGAAATTGACGCCGAACAGGATCATAAAGATGGTGACCACCCACTGGATGTAGGGGGAAAAGCTGCCAAAGCTGTCGTTACGGAAGCCGAAGCCGCCGGTGCCTGCGGTGCCAAAGGCCGTAAGCATGGCCTCGAACAGGGGCATTCCACCTGCCAGCAGGAACACCAGCTCCAGCAGGGTCAGAGCCAGGTAGATGCCGTAAAGGATCTTGGCAGTGGACTGCACCTTGGGCACCAGTTTGTCCACCTGGGGGCCGGGGCTCTCGGCCTTCATCAGGTTCACATGGGAGCCGCCGGTCAGGGGCAGCAGGGACAGCAGGAACACCAGAACGCCCATGCCGCCGATCCAGTGGGTGAAGCTGCGCCAGAACAGAATGCCCTTGGGCAGGCTCTCCACCTCCGGCAGGATGCTGGCACCGGTGGTGGTAAAGCCGGACACCGTCTCAAACAGGGCATCCACCGGGTTGGGGATGCAGCCCGTAAGCACAAAGGGCACCGCACCCACCACCGAGATCAGGATCCAGCACAGGGCGGTGGCGGCAAAGCCCTCTCGCATATAGAACACTTTGCTGTGGGGCTTGATGCTTTTCAGCCCAAAGCCCACAGCACCGCTGACGGCTGCTGTAAGCAGGAACACCCCCAGCACCGGCCACTCGCCGTAGACCAGGCTGGCAGCCGCCGGCAGCAGCAGCAGGGCGCCCTCAATGGTGAGGATATAGCCCAGCAGACGGAAAACAACTGCATAATTCATAGCTTGCCTCCGTCAGCTCTCCACAATGTCCCGCAGGTCGTGCAGGCCATGCTCCAGGGTCACCACGATGACGTTGTCGCCTACCTGGATCTGGTCGCCGCCGCGAGGGATCAGGATCTGATTGCCCCGGGTGATGCAGCACAGCAGCAGATTCTTTTTCAGGTGCAGCTGGCTCAGGGGCACACCGGTGGCCTTGCTCTCCTCATGGACCGTAAACTCCAGGGCCTCCACACGGTCGTCCAGGATGCGGTACAGGGTCTTGATGTTGCTGCCTGCCTCGTTCTGCAGGGCACGGACATACTGCACGATGTAATCGCAGGTCATGTATTTGGGGTACACCACGCTGCCCAGGTCCAGCCCTGCCAGGATGTCGTCAAACTCCAGGCGGTTCACCTTGGTCACCAGCTTGCCCTGGGAGTGCTTTTTGGCAAACAGGGTCAGCAGCACGTTCTCCTCGTCGATGTTGGTCAGGGCCACAAAGGACTCTGCGGATTCCAGCCCCTCCGACAGCAGGAAGTCCCGGTTGGAGCCGTCCTCATTGAGGATCTGGGCCCCGGGCAGCTGCTCCGCCAGCTCCTGGGCACGGGCGGCATCCCGTTCCACGATGCGGACCCGGACATGGTTTTCCAGCAGCTCCTGGCTCAGGTAGTATGCAATGGCACCGCCGCCTACGATAAAGGCGTTGCGGACCGGCTGCACCGGCAGGTGCATCTTCTGGAAAAAAGCGTGGGCCTTTTCCTGGGTGGCCAAAAAGGTGACCTGGTCCCCCTTTTGCAGCACAAAGTTACCGTTGGGGATGATAACGCCCCCATCACGCTCCACAGCGCACACCAGGATGTCGCTCTTGAGCCGGGTGGGGATCTCCCGGATGGCCACGCCGTCCAAGGCGTCGGTAAGGGCAAACTTGATCAGCCGCACCCGGCCGTCCGCAAAGGTGTCGATCTTGCTGGCCCCGGGGAACCGCAGCAGGTGGGAGATCTCCTTGGCAGCTGCCATTTCCGGGTTGATGATGGCCGAAATGCCGATCTGCTTTTTGATAAAGTCCAGCTCGTGGCTGTAGGACGGGTTCCGCACACGGGCAATGCCGTGGCAGTGGCCCGCCTTTTTGGCAAACATACAGCACAGCAGGTTCAGTTCATCGGAGCCGGTAACGGCAATGAACACGTCTGCATCCTCAATGCCTGCCTCCGACAGGGTGGTGATGGAAGAACCGTTGCCCACGATGCCCAGCACATCGTAGCTCTCGGTCAGGTGCTCCACACGGGCCTTGTTGGTATCCACCACCGTCACGTTGTGGCCTTCCTCGCTGAGCTGGCGTGCCAGAGCCGTACCGACCTTGCCGCCGCCCACCAGAATGATCTTCATAAAAAAATCCTTTCTCCTTTTGTGTTCCCAGGCGGAACACGCAAATACCGACACAGTATAGCATATCCGGACCAAAAGGTCCACCGTTCTACCGCAAAGAAGCCCCAAGGCAAGAAAAAACTGCCGAAAAACGCACAAAAAAGCCCCGGGACTGGGGGTCCCGGCGGCTTTTCCAGGGCATCAGTAGCGTTCCACCCCGTCCTTGGTCACCAGGGCATACACCAGCGGAGCCTCCTCCGGCTTCTGGTCCCCGTACACAAGACCGCTGCGGTACTCGGCAGCGGCGGCCTCAAACCTATCGGCTGCGCCGTAGAAGGTAGCCAGGCTCTCCCCCTTGTGCACATAGTCTCCACACTTTTTGTGCAGCACGATGCCGGCGGCAAAATCCAGGGGGTCCCCCTTCTTCAGGCGGCCTGCTCCCAGCAGCACGCTGGCAGAACCGATCTTTTCTGCGTCGTTGGCAGTGATGTAGCCCTCCTGCTGGGCCAGCAGCTCGTAGCTGGCGGCAGGCTGTTCAAAGAGGCTGTAATCCTCCAGCACCCGGGTGTCGCCCCCCTGGGCTGCAAACATCTCTTTGCACTTGGCAAAGGCAGAGCCGTCGGCGATGACGGCCTGGGCCATGGCACGGCACTGGGCCGGGGTGCCCTTGTCCGCCAGCACCAGCATATTGGCAGCCAGCTGCAGGCACACCTCCGTCAGGTCCGCCGGGCCACGGCCCTTCAGCACGTCCATGCTCTCCATGACCTCCAGGCTGTTGCCGATGTTGTGGCCCAGAGGGGTGTCCATATCCGTGATCATGGCAGCCATCCGGCGGCCATGGTGGGTGCCGATGGACACCATGAGCTTGGCCAGCTCAATGCTCTGGTCCACGGTCTTCATAAAGGCACCGGTGCCGGTGGTCACATCCAGCAGGATGGCGTCGGAGCCGGAGGCCAGCTTTTTGGACATGATGCTGGAGGCGATGAGGGGGATGCAGCTGACGGTGGCAGTCACATCCCGGAGGGCATACATCTTTTTATCCGCAACGGCAATGCCCTCGCTCTGGCCGATGACGGACAGGCCCATGCGGTTCACCTGGGCAAAAAACTCCTCCTGAGAAAGGGCGGTCCGGGTGCCGGGCACGCTCTCCATCTTGTCGATGGTGCCGCCGGTATGGCCCAGGCCCCGGCCGCTCATTTTGGCGATCTTGACCCCACAGGCTGCCACCACCGGGGCAATGACCAGGGTGGTCTTGTCCCCTACGCCGCCAGTGGAGTGCTTGTCCACCTTGATGCCGGGGATGGGGGAAAGATCCACCATCACGCCGCTGTGGGCCATCACATCCGTCAGCTCTGCCGTCTCCTGGTCCGTCATGCCCTGCAGGTACACTGCCATCATCCAGGCAGCCATCTGGTAATCCGTCACATCTCCCCGGACATAGCCGTTGACGATGGTCTCCAGCTCCTCCCGGTTATGGGTGCCGCCGTCCCGTTTTTTGGCAATCAGATCATACATTCGCATGGCTTCACGCTCCTATCGAGATACTACCACATTATACTTCAATTATAGCAAAGTTCCCTGCAAAAGCAAGCAGCATTTTGTGGATTTTGTTGAAAAACAACAGAGCGGCTGCTCCAAAAAGCAGCCGCTCCGGAAAGGTTTTGCAATAAGATCAGCGAGAACCCTTGTCGTAAGGGATACCCTCGGCCTTGGGGGCCATGCTGTTCTTAGAGGTAAAGGCCAGGATGATCATGGAGGCCACAAAGGGCATCATGTTGTAGATGTTGCTGGACCAGTGCAGCTGTGCCAGGAAGGTGGAGTCCGCAATGTTGGCCAGGCTCTTGAACACTGCAAAGAACATGGCAGCCCCAAAGATGTGGAAGGGCTTCCACTGGCCAAAGATCATAACGGCCAAGGCCAGGAAGCCTGCACCGGCCACGCCCACCTCAAAGTTCCAGGTCTGCACCGGGGGCACGATGTAAGCCATGCCGCCAATGGCACCCAGAGCACCGGAGATCAGCACACCGGCGTAGCGCATCTTATAGACGTTGATGCCCACGGAGTCTGCGGCCTGGGGGTGCTCGCCGCAGGCACGGAGCCGCAGGCCGAACCGGGTCTTGTACATCACCACATAGCTGACCACCAGCAGGATGATGCCCAAAGGCACAAAAACGCTGAGCTCCAGCCCACCGATGCTGAACAAAAAGGCCTTGTTGGAGTAGTTCAGCTTGGCACTGCCGCTCTCGCTGAAGTACTTAGCCAGCACCACGGCCACAGCGGTGGCCAGCAGGTTCAGAGCGGTGCCGCCGATGGTCTGGTCTGCCCGCAGGTTGATGGAGGCAAAGGCCAGCAGCAGGCTGTACACCATGCCAGCCAGGGCCGCCGCCAGAATGGTGAGCAGCACCACCAGGAAGGGAGACATGCCGGCAGGCAGCAGGGTCAGGGTCAGCACACCTGCCACACCGCCAATGACCATGATGCCTTCCAGTGCGATATTGATGATGCCGGAGTGCTCGCTGAACATACCGCCCAGAGCCACCAGCATCAGCACGATGCCATACAGCAGAGTATATTTGATCAGAAGCAGCATATCACTTGCCCTCCTTCTTGGTCTCGGTGGCAGCAGGGGCAGGCTCTGCGTTCACGTTGGTCTTGTCTGCATTCTTGAACAGCAGACCGTGGATCTTGCCCCGGAACAGCATGGAGAATGCACACAGATAGATGATGATGCCGCTGATCAGGTCCGAGATCTCCGTGGGGTAATACTTAGTGGAAAGGAAGGAGCCGCCCACCGAGATGTGGGAGATGAACAGGGCCGAGAAGATGGTGCCGATGGGGTTGGAGCTGGCCAGCAGGGCCACCGAGATGCCGTTGAAGCCCATACCCGGCAGGCTGGTGGAGTTCAGGGGGTTCCACTGGGACACGTTGGACAGGTAGTACAGACCGGCACCAAAGCCTGCCAGTGCACCGGCAATGGCCATGGAGAGGATGATGTTCTTCTTCTCGTTGATGCCAGCGTACCGGGCAGCATTTTTGTTCAGACCCACGGCCTTCAGCTCATAGCCGAAGGTGGTCTTGTTCAGCACCACCCAGATCAGGATGGCCACCGCTACCGCCAGGAAGATGGCAATGGTGGTGCTGTTGGTCTGGAAAGCCTTGTTCAGGCCAAAGTCCGGGATGATGGTCTGGGCAAAATCAGGGTTCTTGCTCAGGTTCAAGGTACGGGTGTTCCGTGCGTCGTACATGGGGCCGGTGCCGTTCTGGTAGATCAGCTCATTGACCAGATACAGGCCGATCCAGTTGAACATGATGGAGGTGATGACCTCGTTGATGTTGAAGTAGGCCTTGAAAAAGCCGGGGATGGCACCCCAGATGCCGCCCAGGAGGGTGGCTACCAGCAGGCAGACGAACCAGGGCAGCTTCAGCATAATGGCGCAGTACAGGGCACCATAGGCACCCAGGGTGTACTGACCCGCAGCACCGATGTTGAACAGGCCGGTCTTAAAGGCAAAGGCCACCGACAGGCCGGTCATGATCAGGGGAGCCGCATTGGCCAGCTCCTTGCCTACGCCATAGGGGGCGTCGTGGAAGCCGCCCTTCAGGATCCGCACAAAGCCGTCGTTCCAGGCGTGGGCCGGGTTGATGGCCACCAGCACCAAAAAGCCCACTGCCAGGCCGATGAGGATGCACAGCAGTGCGGCCAGAACGCTGGTAACGGAACTGTTGAGGCTGCTGTGGGAAAGTTTTTTCTTGTTCATGTGTCAGTTCTTCTCCTTTCCCTGCTTGCGAGCACCGGCCATATACAGGCCCAGCTCCTGCACGGTGGTGGTCTTGGGGTCAAACTCGCCCACGACCTCGCCCTCGTACATCACCAGGATGCGGTCGGCCAGGTTCATGACCTCGTCCAGCTCCAGGCTCACCAGCAGCACGGCAGTGCCCTTGTCACGCTCTGCCACGATCTGCTTGTGGATATACTCAATGGCACCCACGTCCAGGCCACGGGTAGGCTGCACAGCGATGAGCAGCTTGGGGTCCCTGTCGATCTCACGGGCGATGATGGCCTTTTGCTGGTTGCCGCCGGACATACTCCGCACGATGGTGGAGCTGCCCTGGCCGCTCCGCACGTCATACTGCTGGATCAGTTTATCCGAGTATTCCCGGACCTTGTCGGCCCGGATAAAGCCGCCCTTCTGGAACTCCGGCTGCCAGTAACGCTGCAGCACCATGTTGTTCTCCAGGGTGTAATCCAGCACCAGGCCGTGCTTGTGGCGGTCCTCCGGGATGTGGCTGATGCCGTCCTTGGAACGCTGGCGGATGGACTCCCGGGTAATGTCCTTGCCCTCCAGGGTGATCTTGCCCTTGGTCAGTTTGTCCAGGCCCGTGAGGCCGTAGATGAACTCCGTCTGGCCGTTGCCCTCAATACCAGCCAGGCACACGATCTCGCCGGCGTGGACCTGGAAGGTCACGTCCTTTACCACGTCCTTTTTGCGTTGGTCGTTGTGCATGGTAACGCCTTCCACGTCCAGCACCACCTTGCCGGGGGCAGCAGGCTTTTTTTCCACCTGCAGCTGCACGTCACGGCCCACCATCAGACGGGAAAGCTCTTCCTTGGTGGTATCCTGGATGTCCACGGTGCCCATGTACTTGCCCTTCCGCAGAACGGTGCAGCGGTCTGCCACCGCCATGATCTCGTTGAGCTTATGGGTGATGAACAGGATGGACTTGCCCTCTTTTTTGAAGCCCCGCATGATCTCCATCAGCTCGTCGATCTCCTGGGGGGTCAGCACTGCCGTGGGCTCGTCAAAGATCAGGATCTCGTTGTCCCGGTACAGCATCTTCAGGATCTCCACACGCTGCTGCATACCCACAGAGATATCGCTGATCAAAGCGTCCGGGTCCACTCGCAGGCCGTACTTTTCGCTGAGCTCCACCACCTTTTTCCGGGCCTCGGCCTTCTGCAAAAAGCCCATCTTGTTGGGCTCCACGCCCAGAATGATGTTGTCCAGCACACTGAAGCACTCCACCAGCTTGAAGTGCTGGTGGACCATGCCGATGCCCAGGGCGTTTGCATCGTTGGGGTTGCGGATGGCGACCTCCTTGCCGTTTTTCAGGATCTTACCTGCCTCCGGCTGATACAGGCCGAACAGCACGCTCATCAGCGTACTTTTGCCGGCGCCATTCTCGCCCAGCAGGGCGTGTACCTCGCCTTTTCGCAGCTGCAGGGTGATATCATCGTTTGCCTTGATGCCAGGGAATTCCTTGGTGATATGGAGCATCTCGATCACAAAATCCTCTGCCAATCTGCTCACTCTCCTTCCGTGCCGTAGCGACACTTATACTATACTAGTTTCCATTATACCTGATTTAGGACAATTTGCACATCACTTTTTTTCTTTTCAGCAAAAAGTACAGTTAAAAGTAATACTTTTGTTGCATTTTCCTGGCAGGGCTTTTCGGGCCTCGTTTCCGGGGGCGCAGGGCCGGGGCCTGCAACATAAAAACAGGGTGCCCGCCTGCAAGAGAGCACCCTGTTTCGCAATTAGTAATTCATTTAGAACGCAGCCCGAAAGCTGCGGTGGTTGGCATATCCTAGGGGCTTACCCCCACCGGGAACTTACTGGATGTAGTTGACGGTGGTATGTGCGCTGACGGTGGGCTTGGTAGCGTCGTCGGAGTTGTTGTCCACAGTGATCTCGCCGCTCTTGATCTTGTCCTTGACGGTCTCGTACTCGTCCTTGGTGAA
>CAKSXW010000065.1 GCA_934518555.1 uncultured Faecalibacterium sp.
GGGATAGCAAGGCTGATGTCGGGGACGTAGGTCAGCAGCAGCAGTGCAATGAACATGCACAGGTAGAACGGCAGGGTGGCCTTGACCACCTTTTCCATGGGGCGCTTTGCCACGGCAGAGCCGATGAACAGAACGGCGCCAACGGGAGGAGTCAGCAGGCCGATGCCGCAGTTCAGCACCACGATGATACCAAACTGGATGGGGTCGATGCCGATGGAGGTGGCGATGGGCAGCAGGATGGGGGTAGCGATCAGGATGATGGGAGCCATATCCATGATCATGCCCAGCACCAGCAGGATCAGATCGATGAGCAGTGCGATGATGTAGGGGTTGTCGGTGAGGTCGGTGATGGCGTTAGCAGCCAGATCGGGCACGTGCAGGATGGTCAGGCAGTTGCCGAACACAGCAGAGGTGGCGATGAGGATCAGCACGATGGACAGGGTGTTGACGCACTCGTCCAGGGCGTGCCACACGCCCTTCCAGTCCAGGCCCTTGTAGATGAACACGGACACGAACAGGGAGTAGATAACAGCGATAGCAGCGGACTCGGTGGCGGTAAACACGCCGCCGACCACGCCGAACACCACGATGATAACAGCGGCCAGAGCCCAGATAGAGGTGCCCAGCTGCTTGATGAAGCGCTTGATGCTGAAGGGATCACCCTTGGGGTAGTTGCGCTTTACAGAGATGATGTAGGAGCCGATCATCAGCACGATGGCCAGCAGTGCGCCGGGCAGGTAACCTGCCAGGAACAGGCTGCCCACGGAGATACCACCGGCGGTGGTAGCGTAGATGACCATGTTGTGGCTGGGAGGAACCAGCAGGCCCTCGCAGGAGGAGGTGATGGTAACAGCGGTGGAGAAGTCGGCACCGTAGCCCTGGTCCACCATCATGGGGATCATGATGGAACCGATGGAAGCGGTATCGGCAGAGGCGGAACCGGAAATGCCGCCAAAGAAGTAGGAAGCCACGATGTTGACCATGGCCATGCCGCCCCGCATCCAGCCCACGCAGGCGTCAGCCAGAGCGATGAGCTTTTCAGAGATGCCGCCGGAGCCCATGAGCACGCCCATGGTGATGAAGAAGGGAACTGCCATCAGGCTGAAGGAAGAAATGCCCTTGACCATCAGTCGGCAAACGTCGGTCAGTGCCTGGCCCTGCACCAGCATACACAGCACGCTGGACAGGCCAACGGCGTAGGCGATGGGGAAGCGCAGGAAGATCATGACGAAGAAGCTGACAAGAAGGACAATGATAGCCAGTGTCTGAGCTGTCATATTACATTTCCTCCTTTACAAAAATGCTCTTGATATGGTTGTACAGAGACTCGATCTCAAAGATGATCATGGCAACACCGGCCAGAGGCACCGGGAAGTACATCCAGAAGCGGCTCAGCCAGGGCATGGACACGTAGAAGCCACGGCCGCCCAGGGTGGTGGCGTAGTTCCAACCTATCACCATCATCACCACACCCAGGACCATCACGGCTACATCGGACAGGATGTCCAACACCTTGACCACTTTCTTGGGCAGGTACATATCAAAGGCAGTCATGCGGATGTGAGCACCACGGCGGATGGCCAGAGCGGCACTCAGCACTGCCATGTAGCTCATGCAGGTCAGGACGACCTCCTCAGACCAGGAGGGGTCCGGGATAAAGGGGACGTAACGGCCAATGACCGACATGGTGGTGATGAGGATATCTGCGATCAGCAGGATCTTGCAGATAAACAGGACCACCTTGTAGGTAATGTCGTACGCCGGCTTGATCTTATCCAGAGTGGTAAAGATTTTCGGCATAGAAATTCCTCCATACTAAAAACCCGGCGAGACCTGCGGGCGTATTCCCGTGGGCCCCCGCCGGGCAATGTACTACTTATTGAAATGGAAGGGCTGGATTATGCCTTCATGTCCAGCAGCTTCTGGTACAGCTCAGCCTGATCGGAGGTGTTGTCGCTGATGACCTTGGCGCAAGCTTCCTGCCAGGGAGTCTTGTCGTCCACGTCCACCACGTTGCAGCCGGAAGAACGCAGCTCGTCCAGGACCTTGTTCTCAGCGGTCTCAGACAGCTCAGCGTTGAACTTCTGGGTGTCGGCAGCAGCAGCCATGACGGCAGCCTGCTGGTTAGCAGTCAGCTTGCCCCATGCGTTGTCGGTGATGACAGCCTGAACAGCACCCAGGGTGTGGCCGTCCAGGATCAGGTTGTTGGCAACCTCGGGGAAGGCGTTGGACTTGTAGTTTGCGATGGGCTGCTCAGCACCATCCACAACGCCGGTCTGCAGTGCGCTGTACAGCTCACCGAAGGAAACGACGGTGGGGTTAGCGCCCAGACCCTCGACCATGCCGTTCATAACGGGGTCGTTGGACACACGCAGCTTCAGGCCCTTGAAATCAGCGATGCCGGAAACAGGGTTGACCGTGAAGAAGTGACGGAAGCCCTCTTCGCCGTAGAAGACACCACGAACGGGCAGGCCCAGCTCCTGGGGCTCGTTCAGGAACTCAGGTGCCAGATCGCTGTTGGCAAAGTTCCAGAAGTGTGCACGGTTCTCAAAGGTGAAGGGGATGGACAGCAGCTTAGACTTGTTGCAGCCGTAGCTGGTCAGAGCGAAAGCAGAGATACGGCTGATGTCGATGGAGGTAGAGCCGCCCAGGATAGCGTCCAGAACGTCGTTCTCAGAGCCCAGCACGCCGGAAGCCTGCACGTCAACCACAACAGAACCGCCGCTCAGCTCCTCGACCTTCTCCTTGAAGTGAGAACCGGTCTGGCCCACGATGGTGTCCAGGGGGTTGACCTCGGCGTAGACCAGGGTCACCTTGGGATCGTTGGCAGCAGCAGCGGCATCACCGGCAGCGGTGGAAGCGGTGGAAGCAGCAGCAGAGCTGGCAGGGGTGCTGGCGGCCTTGTCACCGCCGCAAGCGGTCAGAGCAACAGCTGCGGTAGCTGCGCCGGCAACAGCGAGAAAGCTACGACGAGAGATCTTCTTCATAATTTGTGTCCTCCTTGATGTTCAGGTGGTTCTTTTTTTCAGGCAGCCGGGTTTCACAGGAGCCAGCTGTCATTCATGCACTATTCACACTTTAACAAATTTTTGAATTTTACACAAGGGATTTCAAAAAATGTCCTGTTTTTTGAAAGAATGTCAAAAAAGTTATTGTGTAAGTGCACAAAGACTTTAAGTTCCATTTGTGCAACACTAACGTACAGATGGATACAACTTGCGGTCCAAGTGGCCCGGAACTGCTCAGGCCCCGGCCGGTCTGCTGTGGGAGAGACCAACCGGGGCCCATGAGCAGGCAGAAAACCGACAGGATCACGCCACGGTGATCTTAACGGTCTTGCTTACGGGGATGACACCGTCGTCCAGGGTAAAGGTGACCTTGTAGGTGCCCTTGGCCTTGGGGGTGAAGGTGAGGGTGTGAGAGCCGGCGTCAAAGGATGCGCCCAGGGGCAGCAGACCTGCGGTGCCGTAGGTCAGGCCGCCGTCCAGTGCCTCGATAACGGCAGCAGGCTGGGGCTGGGTGGTACGGACGCCGTTGGCCGGGTTCCGGCCCGAGACCGTCAGGGTCAGGGTCTGGCCCAGCTGGACGGTCTGGTCCCCGATGTAGCTGAAGTAGGGGCGGTGCACCGTCAGAGGCAGGGGGTACTCCTGGGTCGGAATGGCGAACTGATAGCCATTCTCCGGGATAGGCAGGCGGATATCGCCATAGAGGCTGTCTGCCGGGGTGCCGGGGGCCGGGGTGTCCACGGTGACCTGTTCACGGCTCAGCAGGCCCAGCTTCAGGTTCTCGCAGGTGGTGGTGAAATAAGGCTCATCGGGCACATACTCGTTGCCCACATGACGCTTGTAGTGGTTGGTCACGGTGACCACCGTCTTGACGCCCAGGGCGGTCTTGGCTGCCACGGTACGCAGGTCGGCGTTGGAAACGTCATCCAGCACGATGGCCGGGCGCTTATCCTGGATCACATAGTTCAGGGCCACATTCTGCAGCACCAGACCCTCTACGTGACGGGCGTAGATGCCGTAGGCCGGCAGGATGCCCAGGATGGAGGGCTCGGGGTACTCGGCTACCATCTCCGGCACATTGTAGGGGTCGTCTACCCAGGTGCCGTTCTTCCAGGCCACACGGGGCAGCAGGCCTTCGCACTTGCTGAAGAAGGTGTTCACCAGCCAGGGCAGCTTCTGCACAGTGGGGGCAGAACCGCTCTGGGAGTAGACCCAGTAGGTGCCCAGCTGCCGCTGCTCCACGGCCTCCTGGAGGGACAGGCCGCCACGGTACTGCACCGAGATGTTCCGCAGGATCACGTTCTTCACCTTGCTGTCCACCAGGCCCTCCAGCAGGATGGGGTACCGGGGATCCACGTTGGTGATGCGGATGTTGCTGATCTCCACGTTGCTGACGCTGGCCAGGTCCTTGGCAGCGGTGGCATTGGCGTAGTAGACAGCGTCCTTCTGGCTGATTTCCCGGGTCATATCCGGCACATACTGGTGCTGGGCATCATCCCAGCGGTAGAGGTACAGCTTGCCGTCGATCTGTGCCAGGTTGGCGTTGTTGATGCGGGTGGGGTTGGCAGGGTCTACCACCTTAAAGGAGGAGATACCGTCGATGGAAACGGTCTTGCTCTTATTATAGGAGGGGCTGTAGCGGGCCACGGGGTACAGCTGATACTCGGCACGGTTGGGCAGCACCCAGCCGGAATTGTCCAGACGCACATCGTTGGCGGCGTTGATGGCCTGCTCGGTGGTGTGGCCGGTGACAGGGTACCGGGCACGATCGCCCACCCGGATAAAGATGGGAGAGGAGGAGACGGTGTCCATGGTGCAGTCGGTCATCACGATGTTGGTGAGGGAGCTGCCGTCCACGGCCTCCATGCAGAAGCCACGGGAACGCTCGAACCGCACCCGGGTGATGGTGACGGTGTGGTAGCCGCAGGTGGACTCGGTGCCAAACTTGACACGGGCGGTGGGGCCGCAGGCGTCGGTGGCCACGATCTTATCGGTGGTGCAGGCTCCGGTGATCACAGACCCGGCATCGTAGCCGCTGACCACACAGTCCTCGATCAGGACGTTCTGGGTGGGCATGAACACCCCGGCACCGTAGGAGGCCTTCATGACGATGGCGTCGTCGGTAAGGGAGTTGAAGTGGCTGTTGCGGACGGTAACGTCCTGGGTGCAGTCGATGTTGTAGGCGTCCCGGTTGGTGTCCACGATCAGGTCGTTGACGGTCATGTTCCGGGTGCCCTCGGCGATAATGGCAAAGTGGCCGCCGTTCAGGATGCGGATGCCGTCCAGCACCACGTTCTCGCAGCGCACCAGTGCAATGGCCTTGTTGCCGTACCAGGTGGCGCTGTGGCCCCGGTCGGTGCGGTTCTTGGGGTTGGAGGGGTCGTTGCCGGACAGCACATTGATAAGGGTGCCGGTGTCGTCCATGTAGCTGCCGTCGATGAGGCCCTCGCCGTAGATCATGATATCGTGCTTGTCGGCGGCGTAGAACAGGCTGTTGGCAAAGTAGGTGTGGCCGTGGTCCTGGAGACCGGCGTAGAGGTTCACTTCCGGCTCATCGTAGTTTCCGCCCTCGCCTACCATGGTCTGGTTGCCATACCAGTCGTACAGGTCTGCCCGGGCAGCCCGGATGATGCCGTTGGCGTCGATGCGGAGGTTGACGCCGCTCTGGAGCCGGATGGTGTAGCTCTTAAAGTCACCTGCCGGCACCACCACGGTGCCGCCGCCGGCCTCACTGGCAGCCTGGATGGCGGCGTTGATGGCCTTGGTGTTCTGGATGGGGTCCCCCTCCGAAACAGCACCAAAATCTGTAATGAGGTACAGGCGGCTCTCGTTCAGCAGGACGCTTTTGTCCACGGTGCTGCCGGTGGCCCGGGGGATGTTCAGGGTCTGGAAGCAGTTCTCCTCTGCCGTATCCTCTGCGGCAAAGGCAGGCAGGCCCATGGCGGCCATGGCGGTGGTCACAGCACTGACCTTCAGAAAGCTGCGGCGCGAAATCTTTTTGGAAAGCATTTCAATTTTCCTCCTTCTTGCTTGGCACGATCTGAATTTTGATGGGGTACAGTTTGGGTGGTTTTGCACGGCCCGATTGTTTGGTAGCTTGATTGTAGTGCAAAAAAATTTAGCCAGCAAGAGGATTGATAAAATGTCCTAATTTTTGTAAAAAAGTGAAAAAATGGCTGTGCACTTTCCATGAATGTGCCTGGGGAGAATTAGCGGTTCTGCCGAAAAAAGGCTGCAAAAAAACTCGCCTCTAAACTGATATATCACATAGAGGCGAGCTATTTCGTATATTCTGTTCTTCAGCTCTCCCGGATCCGCTGGATCAGGTCTGCCTGGCTGCGGAATCGGTCGTACATGGGCTGCACCGCCTGGCGGAATTTCTCCTTTTCTTCCTCCGACAAGGTGGTCACATCCACCCCCCAGGCCCGGAGGCTGGCCTCGGACTGGGCCTCCTGCTGGGCCCACAGGCGGCGCTCGGTACGGGCAGAGGCCCGGGCACACTCCCGGAGGATCTCCGGGAAGCTCTGGTCCAGGGCCGCCAGCTTTTCCAGGGCTGCCGGGCTGGCCAGCTGCACCTCCGGCACCCGGGTGTGCTCGTCCTGCAAAAAGTAGGGGGCTACCTCGTAGTGGCCCATGGTGTCGTAGCTGGGCCAGTTGTTTTCGGCCCCGTCGATCTGGGCATTGTGGAGGGCGGCGTAGACCTGGCTGTACACGATCTGCACCGGGTCTGCCCCCAGGGAGGTGATCAACTCGCTCATCAGGTCCGATTCCTGGACCCGGAGGCTCAGGCCCTGGAGGTCTGCCAGGCAGGTGACCTTTTGCCGGGTGTAGAAGCTCCGGACCCCGGCGTCGAACCAGGAAAGGCCCGTAAGGCCCAAAGTGTCCAGTTGGGCCAGAAATTCGTCCCCAATGTCCCCGTCCAGCACACGCCACATCTGGGCGGCGTCCTTGTACAGGTAAGGCAGCTGCAATACGCTGAGGCTGGGGATGTACTCTGCCAGGGGGCTCAGGGATACCCGGCTGAAGTCGATGCCCCCAAACTGCATCTGCTGCAGCACGCTTTGTTCGGCCCCCAGCTCACCGCCGCTGTACACCACGATCTTTACCCGGCCCTGGGTCTTTTCGTTCACCTGCTGGGCAAAGGCCAGGGCGGCCTGGGTGGTGGGGTAGTCCTCCGGCTGGTTTTCGGCGTACCGCAGGATCAGCTCCGGCCCGGTGTCCGTTTCCGGCTCCGGGCTGGCGTTACAGCTGCAAAGGCCCAGGGCGGCTCCGGCAGCGGCCAGCAGCACCTGCCGCCGGGTCACCCGGCGGCTCACAGCAGCCCCTCCGGGGGCTGCTCCCGGCTCACCCGGCGCCGGTACTGGGTAGGGGTCTCTCCGGTGCGCTTTTTAAAGGCCCGGGCAAAGTAGCTGGCGTCCTCGTAGCCCACCATGGAGGCTACCTCTGCCGAGGAGCGGAAGGGGTCCGTCAGCAGCTCCTTGGCGGCGTTGATCCGCAGCTCCGTGAGGCAATCCAAAAAGTTCATCTTCTGGTATTTTTTGAACTGGGCCGACAGGTAGGCAGGGCTGATGTGGAGGATGGCGCTGACGCTGTCCAGGGAAAGGTCGAACATATAGTTGTCCTCCAGGTAGCGGCGCACATGGGCCATGACCAGGGCGTTCTGGTCGCTTTCCTTTTCCTCTGCGGCAGGGGTGGCAGGCTCCGGCTCCACCGGGGCCAGGGACTCCAGCCGCCGCTCGGTCTCCAGCTGCCGTATGGCCCGGCGGATGGAGGCCTCCAGCTCGTCGGGGTCCACAGGCTTCAGCAGGTAATCGCAGGCCCCCAGGTGCACCGCCTCGTGGGCGTACTGGAACAGGCTGTAGGCGGTGACAAAGATCACCCGGCAGCCGGGGCGCTGGGCCAGCACAGCCCGGGCGGCATCCAGGCCGCTCATGCCGGGCATCTCGATGTCCATCAGGATCAGGTCGGCTCCCCACAGAATGGCCTTGTCGGCGGCCTGGCGGCCGTTTTCCGCTGTTTCCACCGCCACTTCGTGCTCAAACCGATGGGTGACGATGTCCGTCAGGGCAATGCGCTCCAACCGCTCGTCATCGGCGATCAACAGGCGTATCATTCCTCAAATTCCTCCTCTTCCTCAAGCTCCACCAGGGGCAGATACAGGCTTACGGCAGTGCCCAGCCCCGGCCGGGAGCGGATCTCGAACCGACAGCGCTTATCCAGCAGCTTCAGCCGGGCTGCCACGTTGTACACGCCGATGTGCTCCCAGCGGTCCCCGGGGCTGGCCAGACCGGCTTGCAGCTGGGCCAGCTGCTCCGGGGCGATGCCCTGGCCGTTATCACAGACATTGATCCGCAGCAGCTTTTGCTGCCGCAAGGGGGTGATGCGGATCCGCACGGCACCCCCTTCTTCCTTGGGGCCGATGCCGTGCTTGAAGGCGTTTTCCACAATGGGCTGCAGGATGAACGAGGGCACCATGGTCTCGGTCAGGTCCAGGGAATCGGAGATGCGCCACCGCATCCGGATCCGGGCCCCAAAGCGCACATGGTAGATGGAGTAATACTCGTCCACGATCCGCACCTCCCGGGCCAGGGGCACCTGCTCGTCGTTGCTCATGAGGCTGTAGCGCAGCAGGTGGCTCAGGGCGGTGATCAGGGCCTGGGTGCGGTAGGCGGCCTCCTGGCCGGCGGTCTGCAGGATCACGTTCAGGGTGTTGAACAAAAAGTGGGGGTCGATCTGGCTGCGGAGCTGCTGCAACCGGCTGCGCTCCATACGGGTCTGCAGCTCCAGGGCCTGGGTCTTTTGCTGGTGCAGCTCCCGTTCCATCTCGTTTTTCTCACGCAGGGTGCTCATCTGCTGGGCCATGGAGTGCTTCATCCGGTTAAAGGCGTCGGTGAGCTGGCCGATCTCGTCACCCTGGTGAGGCAGGGGCACATCCGGGGTGTCGTAATGGCCGCTGATGATGGCCCGGGAAGCCACGATCATCTGCTGCACCGGCCCCAAAAGCCGCAGCACCAGCCAGGCCATGATGCAGCCCAGGGCCAGGCACACGGTGGTCACCACGGTCTGGGCCCATTTGACCCGGGTACTGCGGACCGAGATCTCGGTGTAGATGCTCTGGGCGTCGGCAATGGCAATGTTCAGCAGCTGCTGGGTGTACTGGCTCAGGTAGCTGCCGCAGGGCTTTACCTGGCTGTAATACAGCTGGGATGCCTGGGCGTCGTCCCCGGCCCGTACCGCCGCCTCCAGCTGCTCCACCAGGCCGGTGTAGCTTTTGTAGGTGGTGCACACGGCATTGTACAGCAGGTATTCCTCCTGGCTCACGGTGTGGATGTCTCCGTTGATGCGCCACAGCCAGGCGTTGGTGACGGAAAAAGCCCCCTCCAGCCCGGAAAGGAACTCCTGGGTGTCGCCGTACTCCCAGCGGTAGCTGTTCAGTACCGTAAGGCTCTTTTCTACGCCGCCCTGGAACCGGCTGATGGCGTTGAAGTTGCCCAATTGGTCATCCAGCTGCCGCAGCACGGTGCCGGACTGGTAAAAGCTGAGAAAGATCTGGGCGGCCAACGCCAGCAGAAAAGCGGCCAGCCCCAGGCTGATCCGCTGCTTCAGGGTCATGGTTCGGGCCACGGTGCTCCCTCCTTGCCATGGTAGCAGGCATATAGACGAACTGCATTACTATAATAATGTATTGTAACACGGTCTGCGGCGGTTTGGCAAGGTCTATTTCCGCTGCCCTGTGGAAATCAATTTTCCGAAAAGGCTTCCCCCGGTCGGGGGAAGCTGTCACCGCAGGTGACTGATGAGGGCGCAGGACAGCAGCGTGTTACCCTAAATACCCCTCATCCGGCGCTATGCGCCACCTTCCCCCCAAGGGGTGAAGGCTTTAGCTCTGGGTCAAGCTGCAAAAGTTGATTGCTATAAAAAAGCCTGCCCCGGGCTCTTTGCAGAGCACCGGGGCAGGCTTAAATGCTAGAAGGGATCAGAAGGGCAGCTTACAGCTGGGGGCCGGCAGAGACCAGAGCCTTGCCGTGCTCGTTGCCTTCGTACTTCTTGAAGTTCTTGATGAAGCGGCTGGCCAGATCCTTAGCCTTCTCGTCCCACTGGGCAGCGTCGGCGTAGGTATCACGAGGATCCAGGATGCCGGTGTCCACGCCGTTCAGCACGGTGGGGACCTCCAGGTCAAAGTAGGGGATCTTCTTGGTGGGCACGTTGTTGATGTCACCGTTCAGGATGGCGTCGATGATGCCACGGGTGTCCTTGATGGAGATGCGCTTGCCGGTGCCGTTCCAGCCGGTGTTCACCAGGTAAGCCTTGGCGCCGCTGGCCTTCATCTTCTTCACCAGCTCCTCAGCGTACTTGGTGGGGTGCAGCTCCAGGAAGGCCTGGCCGAAGCAAGCAGAGAAGGTGGGGGTGGGCTCGGTGATGCCGCGCTCGGTGCCTGCCAGCTTTGCGGTAAAGCCGGACAGGAAGTAGTACTGGGTCTGCTCCGGGGTCAGGATGGAGACCGGGGGCAGAACGCCGAAGGCGTCAGCAGACAGGAAGATCACGTTCTTTGCTGCGGGAGCAGAAGAAACGGGACGCACGATGTTCTGGATGTGGTTGATGGGGTAGGACACACGGGTGTTCTCGGTGACAGACTTGTCAGCGAAGTCGATGTGGCCCTCAGCGTCCAGGGTAACGTTCTCCAGCAGAGCGTTGCGCTTGATGGCGTTGTAGATATCGGGCTCAGAGTCCTTATCCAGGTTGATGACCTTGGCGTAGCAGCCGCCCTCAAAGTTGAACACGCCGTTGTCGTCCCAGCCGTGCTCGTCGTCACCGATCAGCAGACGCTTGGGGTCGGTGGACAGGGTGGTCTTGCCGGTGCCGGACAGACCGAAGAAGATGGCGGTGTTCTCGCCGTTCAGGTCGGTGTT
>CAKSXW010000066.1 GCA_934518555.1 uncultured Faecalibacterium sp.
GCTGCGGTTGGCATCAAGGCAGAAAGCAAGGAACATGATTATACCATCCATGCAAAGAGCGTGATCCTTGCAACCGGCGGTTTTGGCGCAAACTTTGAGTTGATGGCCAGCTTCAACCCGGCATTGGCCAATGCTGTGACCACCAATCACGCCGGTGCTACGGGTGATGGTATCCTGATGGCAGAAGCCATTGGTGCTGACACGGTGGACATGGATCAGATCCAGCTGCATCCCACCGTTTATCAGGAGACCGGCCTGCTGGTTTCGGAGAGCGTACGCAGCATGGGCGGTATCCTGGTCAATGCTGAAGGCAAGCGTTTCTGCAACGATCTGGCTACCCGTGATGCTGTTTCTAATGCAGAATTGGAGCAGCCGGGGGCATACGCCTATATTATTTTTGACCAGCGGATTGTGGACGATCTGAAGTCCTGCCAGAAGTATATCAAAAATGGCCTGACCGTTTCTGCCGACAACTACGAAGATCTGGCAAAAGCGATGGGACTGGAAGGCGATGCCATCCAGAACTTTGTGGATACGATGGATACCTGGAACGCAGCAGTGGCAGCAGGGGAGGACAAGGAGTTTGGCCGCAACAACGGTATGGACGCTGACCTGTCTACGGCACCCTATTATGCGATCAAAATCGCACCGGGTATCCATCATACCATGGGTGGCCTGAAGATCAACACCGACGCAGAGGTTCTTGATACCCAGGGGAATGTGATCCCCGGTTTGTATGCTGCTGGCGAAACCACCGGCGGTGTGCATGGCGGCAACCGTATTGGCGGCAATGCCGTGTGCGACTTTGTTGTGTTTGGCCGGATCGCAGGCAACAACGCTTCGGCTTACGCAGCAGATTAAACGCAAACAAGAGCCACAGGAATAAAAATCAAGAGACGAGGAGGCATTGTGCCAATTTGACACAATGCCTCCTCGTCTGCTCTAACTCTGCTGGTACACCTCTTTCAGGTGGGCAGAGAGCTTCATGTTTTCGCTGTAATCCACCGGCACCACGATCACGCTGGGCACAGTCTGCCGGAAGGCTTCTTCCAGCGTGGGGATCAGGTCGGCGGCCTTTTCCACCCGGTAACCCTTGCAGTGCATGGCCTCGGCCAGCAGCTTGAAATCGGGGTTGGAGAAATCCACATAGCAGTGTTCGCCGCCAAACTGCTCCTGCTCCTTCCACTTGATGAGCCCATAGCTGGAATCCTCCCAGATCAGGGTGACAAAGGGCACGTTCTCACGCACGGCGGTCTCCAGCTCCTGGCTGTTCATCATAAAGCCGCCGTCGCCGCACACCGCCAGCACCTTTTTGCCGGGGTTCAGGAGCTTTGCCGCAAAGGCACCGGGGATGGAAAACCCCATGCTGGCAAAGCCGTTGGAGATCAGGCAGGTGTTGGGCTCGTATCTCAGCCGGGTCGGCTTGCTGCGCTACAACTGCCACAGTGGATATCTGTCGTCTGTTGTGCAGGAAAATGAGATGGCCGATGTGCTCACCCCGGCAGGCGGCATTTTCCGCCGCTTTGTGGAGCCGGGCCAGGAAGTGGAGTATGGTCAGAAATTGGGCGTGATCCTTGACCCGTTCACGGCAGAGGTACAAGCAGAGATCACCTGCCCCACCAGCGGCGTTGTTTTCTTTGCGCTGAAAAAAACGCTGACAACAGAGCACGAGGTCGCATTCAAGGTCATCCGGCGGCTCCATGGGGGCTGTTTATAAAAAAATGCAGCCCCCTGCGGCTGGCGGCTGGGTCATCCCAGGTCCTGGGAGGCCAGCACCAGCCGCATTTGCCCGTTTTTCTGGATATCCAGCCGCAGGTTCTGCCGCAGCAGCTCCTCAAAGGCGGCCTGCTCTTGAGGGGAGCAGGGTTCCGGCAGGGGGGCCAGCTGCTTTGCAATGAGCTCCTGCAGGTTGTAAGGAAGATCCAGAGGAAAGACCTGCCGCAGGGCCTCCAGCGCCATGTCCTGCCGCTGGGCGTGCTCCTGGGGTTCTTCCGCAGGCAGCTGGCCCAAAAGGTCCTCCAGCACACAGAAGTTCTCCGGGCTGCTGAGCTGCCGCAGCAAAAGGTCCGAGGGCTGCTGGGCCAGGACCACAAAAAAGTTCCTTTTGTCCAGCACACCGTTGGCCTTCAGCCCCACGATCATCTCCTCCGAGGGGGTGATGAACACATAGGCTGCATTGGCGGCGGCCATTATGCCCCGGACCCCCAGGTCCGCAGTCAGCCGCTGGGCCCAGCTTTGGGAGGCGTATTCCTCCCGGGGCTCCACCAGGGTCAGGTTGGCCTGCTCCTCTCGCAGCCAGGTACTCCATAAAGAGGCTTTGTCGTGGGGGCAGTAGAGGATGCACTGCCCCAGCTGATTTTCGTTCAGCTGGCGGAGCAGGGGCAGCAGGAACCGCAGTTCCCGGGTGTGGATGCCGGCTCCGTCGATGAACACCGGATACAGGTAGTTGCCCTCCGGCCGCAAAAAGTGGGCCAGCTTTTCCGGCCCCGGGGTCCCGTAGCTGCGGCGGTAGCACCGCAGGTCCGGCACGGGCTTGTGATTCTGAGTGTACAGTAGGTCCAAAAACTTATCGTCCCCCTGAAAGATATTGCACCCACCGGGCATATCCAGGCTCAGGTAGCAGCCAAAGGGGTAGGCTGTCCGGCTGGAACGGTAGGGCAGGTTTTTGACCTCCTCCTTTTTCAGGCTGCCCGGGTAGAGCATGGCTTTTTTCAAAAGATCGAAGGCGATCCCCTGAAAGGCCGGCAGGCGGCGCAGCTGCTCAAAGGCCTCGCCGATCTTCCGGTTGATGGTCAACAGGTGATCGTTCAGGTCTGCACCCGGTGCAGGTAGGGCGCAGCCATCCTGGTGGAGCCTGGTGAGGACGTTGGGCCGCTCCACATATTTTTGGAGGAACTGGTTATACCCGGCGTCCTTTACGGCGTTGCAGGCTTCGTCAAAGTTCCGCATAATGGCCATGCGAATCTGGCAAAGGTTCCGGACCGTCCGGCAGGCACTGCTGCGGTCCAGGGTGTTGTAGATGCTCTGATGCAGCAGTGCCACGTCGTCGTCCGGCATAAAGTTGCGCTGCCGCACCCCGATCAAATACCCCATGGTGGAGCAAAGATCGTGGGTGGGCACATAGCCCTGCCGACGGCAGGCCGCCCGGGCCTGTTCCAGGACAGCCGGGTCCCGATTGGGTTTTTCTTCCTCCGGCTCGGGGGCAGGAGCAGTTTGGGGCAGGGCTGCGGAATTGGCAGCTGCCGCAGAAGAACGACGTTTTTGTCTGGGCATTTTAGGATACTCCTCTCATTTGTTGGAAGATCTGCCGGATCAGGTCCTGGATGGCTTCCGGGGTGCTGGGGCAATAGCTGGAGGTCACGTTTCCCAGCACCTGGGCAGCATTCCCCTGGACGGCACCGCACTGGAGATAAAAGAGGTCCTGGCTGGCGTTGCCCTGGCGGAGGGCATCCAGCTCCTGGCGGCAATAATGGTTGGCCAGATAATAGTTGTCGTAGAGCACGATGCCCACCGATGCCTCACGGTAGGCTGCCAGGGCTGTCTCTTGTTGGCCGCAAAACAGCCCACTGGCCCGGCGGTTATGGTCGAACAGGACCTGGTCCTCTCCAAATTCCTGGTTCAGGGCCTCCACAAAGGGGGTCAGCCACTGGATCTTGTCAGCCTGGCCGGGCTGATAGCGGCCCTGATCGTCATAGTGTGCATAGCTGATGGCCACCCGGTAGGAGGCAGGCTTCCACTTGGCCAGGAACTGACGGATGGCCCAGAACTTCTCCTGGGCAGAGGGGCAGACCTCCGGGTAGGCGTTGCGGTTGTTTTCTTCCCAGCGCATCCCAAGGCCCGCTCCGTGGGGAGCGTTCCAGGCACGCAGGGCCTGTTGGCTGTCCAGCAGCACCAGGCAGTTCAGGAAGGACAGGGCCGGGTTGTGGCCCTGATGATACAGGAAATTGTAGAGAGACTGGCGGCTTTCCAGGGTGGCGGAGTCCAGCAGGATGACGGTGGGGAGGTTCGGGTCTGCCGCAGTCTGCAGAGCACTGCCCCAGGGCAGCAGCCGGTAAGACCGCAGCTCCGGGTCGGCCGTCAGCAGCGCCAGCAGCCGCTCCGGGGCGTTGTCCCAGTCCAGCAGGATCTGATACCGGGGCTCCTCGCAGGCAGGCTCCGCCTGCCGGTAATTGTCCGCCTTGCGGTCGATGACGCTGCGGCTGTAGCCCCGCAGGTCTGTCAGGGTCTGGTACAGGAGATTGGCCGCCTGGTTGTTCTTCATGGTCGCATGGGAGCAGAGGAGACCGATCAGGGCCATGCTGCTGAGGATGCGGCCACAGCCCAGGGCGGCGGTGCCGCTCTTGGCTGCACGCTGCTGTTCCAGCTGCTTTTGCAGGGGCCAGCTCTCCTCCTGGAAGGCGGCAGAGGGGATGATCAGCAGCCGCTGCTCCAGGGGGCTTGCCGGGTCAAAGTAGTCGTTGAGGCTCAGATCGGTAACAGTGGAGACCTGCTCCCTGGGCAAAAAGGCAATGTGCAGGTCCTTGGTCACAACGCCTGCGTCCCCGTTGGACTGGAAAAGCCAGCGGTAGAATTTGTTTTTGTGAGACTTGATGCTGCTGCACAGCCCCAGAGGGTTGGCACCGTCGGTGCGGGTGCAGCTCTGCAGCACCTGGTCCAGCTGCTGGAACCAGTCGGACGCCGTGACACCGTCCCCTTCGGCAGCCAGCTTCAGCAGGCTGTCCACCCACTGGGGGTCCAGCTCCGGGTCCTCTGCCAGCTTTCGCTGCAGGGCCCTCCGGCTCTCGGCGTAATAGACGGCATTGAGCTGGCTGGTCAGGTCATGATATTTGTGGTCCGGGATCACGCTCCGCCGTTCCTGGGGGGAGGCTTCGTAAAGATACTCGATGAGGGATCTTCCGCTCTTTTTCGCCCGTTGGAACAGCTCCAGCAGCATCTGACGGTCGATGCCCTGGATGTGGCGGTTGGCCAGCAGGGTCAGCTCCCGGGGCATCCCGTATTTTACCCGGCAGCTCAGGCTGTACAGCTCCCGCTGGTAGGCACTCAGATCCGGGTCTTGAGCAAGGGTCTGGGCAGTCAGGAAATGGTCCTGGATCAGGTGGCTGGCGGCCTCCAGCTGGAAGGCGCAGACCTCCGCAAAGCGTTCCAGATCGCCGATGCTGAACAGGGGAGCCTCCTCCGGGGCATCCTCCTCCGGGAGGTCCTCCTTCCGAGGGGCCAGCCCCAGCTTTTTTTGCAGGTCCCCAAAGCTGGTCCCTCTGGCCCAGTAGTACATGGCCAGGGTCCGGAACAGGGCAACATAATCGGCGGTCTCCACGCTGGGCCGGGAGGAAAGGAATCGATCAAGCTCCGAGCCCTCCGGCAGCAGCTGAGCAGGCTCCTCCGGGTCCTCCACCAGGGTCTGCAGGGCCTTGATCAGTTTGGGCCGGAAGGCGCTGATATCGCCCCCGGCCCGGGGCACCAGGTCCAGGGTGTGGCCTTTGCGGATCTCGTCGTTCTGGCACACCAGAAACAACAGGTCCGGCAGCCAGCGGTCACTGCGGATCTCTGCCGGGGTCACCTTTTGCAGGGGGTCCGGGTAGTCGGTGCTTTGGTCCAGATGCCCAAAGATCATCCGCAAAGCCCAGGTGGTATCCAGGCAGAAGGCGTAGGGGGCCAGTGCTTTGGCGGCCTGGCGCAGCTGGTAGGTGGGCTTCCGCTTCAGCCTGTCTCGCTGGACCAGCTGGCAGTCCTCCAGGCTCTCCAGCATGACGGCAGGGTCCAGGGCCTTGGCTCCGCAGCAGTGGGAGAGGCTGGCTTGGTCGATGGCACAGATCCGCTGGGCGGTGATGTCGCAGTCCATGAGCTGGGGCAGGTAGTAGGGGGCCAGCTCCTCCTCCCGGCAGCGGCCGGACTGGGGGTCGCTGCTGCCTGTCAGGGCCGAAACGATGGGCACCGGACGGGTCCGGGCGGTGTAACGGTCCAGCTCGGAGCTGGTGATCAGCAGGTAGCTCTGGCCGTGATCGCACAGGCCCAGGCGGCCTGCCCGGCCAATGATATTTTTATATTCCTGCTGGGTCAGGGCCACCGGGGTGCTGCCGCCCCGGTAGACCTTGTTGTCGGTGATGATCACCGCTTCAAAAGGCAGGTTGACGCCTACGGTAAGGGTCTCGGTGGCCACGATCACATCCAGACAACGGGCGTGGTTTTCCACGGCCTCTCGCAGGCCGGAACTCATGCTGGCATGGTGGTAGGCAATGCCATGGGCAGCCAGCCGCAGGATCTGCTTGGTATCTCCGTCGCCGCTGCATTCCAGCAGGGCCTGCCGGAACTCCGGGTCCAGCTCCCGTGGGGGGAACAGCTCCCCCAGAGACTGCACCAGGCCATTGGCCAGCCGCCGTGCGCCGTTCTGGCTGGGCACAAAGATCAAGGTCCGGGGCACCTGCTCCTTGTTGTCCTGGGCCAGATTCCGGAGGATGGTCCGCAAAGCAGCACTGCTCCGAGCTTTGAAAGGGATGGAACGGAGCCCCAGGGCCTGCCCCTGCTGCATCTCCCCGACAGGGGCTGGGGCAGGCACCGCACCGGAAGTCAGCGGCTCCTCTTGGGGGATCTTCTGCAGGTAGCAGCAGTCGTCGTCCAGGGTGATGATGGTCTCGTCCAGCCCCACCGGACGAGTGGTGCTTTCCAGGACCTCCACACCGCCGGGCTGGTCCTCTCCGGCTTCCTGGGAGGACTGGCCCAACCATTTCCGGACATACTTTACGTCGCAGTCGGTGGTGGTCAGGCAGATGATACGCAGGGCACTGCCGACCTGCTGCATGGCGATCTGCAGGGACACCTCCAGCTTGGGCCCACGGGATTCCATGGCCATCATGGTCAGCTCGTCCACTACGATAAGGCCGCAGTTGTTCAGGATGCGGCAGTTGGGCTGGCAAAGCATGGAAAACAGCTTTTCGTACACCAGGATGCCCACGTCGTAATCCCCGTGGATCAGGTCCTCGTCGTTTTCCTGGTAATCGCTGGAGCTGGCAAAGACCCGGGTACGGGTCTGGCTGAAGTCCTCCTGGAAGTGGCGATAACGTTCCTTTACCATGGCTTTGAAGGGCACCAGGACCAGCACCTGCTTCTGGTTTGCCAGGGCGTCGATGGTGGCCAGCTCCGACAACAGGGTCTTGCCCGCAGAGGTGGCCGCCTGGATGATCAGGTTTTTGCCCTTGAAAAGGCTGCCCTCCCAGCTGCCCCAGAAAAACGGGTCCTCCAGTGCCATGCGCTGGAGGTTGGTGAGCCGAAAGGTCCCCCCAAAGGCGGCACGGTCCTGCATATTTTGCAGCACCGAGTCCCATTTGGTGCCCCAAAGCAGGCTCCGGTCCGGGTCGGCGTTTTTAAGCTCTATCAAACAGTTATTCATCAGTTTTTCTCCTCATGGCAAGTCTCGGCTTGGTCCAGCTCCTCCAGAATGGTGCGGATGCAGCACCGCCACAGCGCCGGATAGGTCCGGTTGTAACGCTGCAGGGCGTTGAGGGTACGGGCAGGGGAGCTGCCGCCGTAGGGTTCGTGCTGGGCTGCGTTGCGCTGGGTGGCCTCGTGGAGGATGGTGCAGTCCAGCACCACTTTGCGGATCTGACGGGCCCGGGCAGGCTGCAGGGCGTCCAGCTCCTGCCGGATGTGCAAAGCCTCCTCCCGGCTCCGCTGGGAGGCGTAGGGGGTCAGGGCAGGGTCCTCATAGCTGCGGAAAAACCGGACCAGCCGCTGGTAATACTCTGCCGGGAAACCGTAGATAATGGACCGTTCCAGGGTCTGCAGCCCACGCCGCTGCTCCTCCCACTGCTCCATGGGCAGGTCTGCCAGCTCCACCAGGGAATGTTCGGCAATGGCCAGCAGGTAGCTCAGCTCCCGGGTCAGGGCTTGCAGCAGGGGGTAGTTGATGCCAAACTGCTCGCAGAGGATCCGGGGGCTGGCGGTCTCGGCCCAGGTCAGGATGGCGGCGGTAATGACCGCTCGGCGCAGAGCCGCATCCTTGGTACGGATCGTCTCCCCCTCCCGTTGCAGCAAAAAGTGCAGCTTTTCCGGGAACCGGAAGCCTGCCAGCTGCTGTTCCAGCTTCTGGCGGAGGGAGGCGTCCTTGTCCAGGTGCAGGGCATCCCGGTGGCTGGCCAGGCAGTTGGCCTTCAGCAGCCCATAGAGCAGGGTAGCGTTGTCCAGATGGCCCTTGTCCGGGTCCCAGGCCTGCCGCATGGCCTCCAGCAGGGTGTTGTAGTCGGCCCGGCTGGGGGTATAGCCCTTCAGCTCGGCGCCCCGGTCGGTGGCGGTGTAAAGCTCCACTGTCTGGGTCCGACGCCAGGAGGCACCCCGGGAAAGCTGCTTCCGAATCAGGCCGTGGTGCTCCAGATAGGCCAGCACCTGGCTGAGATCCCGCTGGCCCTGGCCCTGGGGCCGGGGCAGAAATTGCAGCAGACGGTCCAGCTCTTGGGTGCTGATATAGCTGGGGCTGTCGGTCTCCGCAGGGATCAGGCACAGCAGCATAAAGGGAATGTGCTCCAGGCCCTCCGGGCTGTAAAAGGTGCTGTTGATGGGCTCCGGCACCCGGCTGCTGGCCTGGAGCTGCTCCCACTGCCGACGTTCCTGCCGGCTTTTTTCGTCATCGGCCCCGGTGTGGGGGCCGTAGGCATTGAGGATGGGGTAAATGTAGCCCACGATGTCCCGGGGGTCCCGGTCCGGCTTCAGGCGTCCGGCCCGTCCGGCGTAGTTCTGGTATTCGATGGGCTTCAGGAACTCCGAGCCGCTGGGGCTGGTTTTGTGCAGGTCCGCCACAATGACCACATCCACGGCACTGTTGATGCCGTAGGCCAGGGTCTCGGTGCTGCAAACGATGCGGAGCCGTGGGTGCTCCCCAAGGAAATCGGCTTCCACGGCGGACCGGGCCTCCGGGGGCAGGGCACTGCTGTGAAAGCCCACCCCGGCACAGTAGGCCTGATAGTTCAGGTCCTCAAAGATGCCCACCAGCTCATCCTGGGTAAAGGCCTCTACGGTGTCCTGTGCAGAGGGAAGGCTGCGGCGCACCGCCTGGGTGCAGGCGTCCAGGACCTGCTGCTTGCAGGCTTCCAGGTCCGGGGGCACCGGCCGCAGCAGAGGGGCCAGGGCCTGGTACAGATAGCCGCTGAGCTTCTGGACCAGGGTGCGGTCGTTCCAGAAGATCAGGATCTGCCGCCCCTGCTGCAGGTGGTAGCGGCACAGCTCCGCAATGGCGGCAAACCGGCGCTGCTGGCCCAGCTCCACCAGCTGGTAGCGGAACCTACAGGGCTCCTGGGTCTGGGGGCACAGCTCCTGAGAATCGGTCTGGCGGCAGGGCTGCATCTGAGGGCACAGGAACTGGGGATCCCGGTCCTTCATCACCGGGCAGTGGGTGGCAGGGTAGGGGACGCCCTTGTTCCGCAGCAGCCGCAGCAGCCGGTAATCCTGGGGGTCCACACCCTCCGGCCAGCTGGTGAAGTCCACCAGGGCACCGCCGCCGGAACCGGCATGGAAGTATACCGGCATCTCTCGCAGCTGGGGCCGCCCACCGGCTTTGATCTGATGGAAGTGGAAACTATCGGCGTAATTGTCCCAATTGTAAAAGGGGGTGCCCAGGGCCAGCATCCGGGGAGCTGCCTCGGGGTCACGATACTGCAAAAAGCGGATCCAGGTCATGAGAAAATCCAGCTTGATGCCCCGGCTCTCATCCTTCAGCAGGCCGATCTCGTCAAAGACGATAAAACGGTACTGCTGTAAAAAATCCGGCCGCTCGCAGGCAAACAAAAAGGCTTTTTCGTTGATGACCACCGCAATGTGCAGGTCAACGGCCCGGAGGATCTGCTGGTCTGCCTGCCGGTACTCGCTGGTGCTCTGCTCACAGACCAGGGAGCAGACCGTTTTGCCAAACACCCGGTTGAAGTCTGCCTGCAGCTCCTGGACCTTTTGAGCCGCCAGGGCACGGTAAGGCACGATGAAAAGCATCCGGGGCACCGGCCGCCCTGCCTCCACCGCCTCCAGCACCGCAGAAAAATACAGCAGCTTGGGGATCAGGGTCTTGCCGGAGGAGGTGGGGCCCACGATCATAAGGTTCTGGGCCTGGTGATAGGTCTCCGGGTCTGCAAAGGTCTTGTACTGAAGCTCGTTGAGTTCCGGGTAGCCCAGCTTTTGGGCCAGGGCCTGGATGGATTCCAGATCCATGCTGCTTCCCTCCCATGTTCTTTTAGAAAAAGTATAAAAGCTGTGCCGGGAAATTCCATTGACAGAATCGACAAAAATCGGCAGCTGTTTTCGGCAAGCAGTTCCCCCCAAACTGCAAAAAGAACAGCTGCACAAGGCAAGCCTTGTGCAGCTGTTCTTCTATGATGCGGGGTCTATGATGGGGAACAGGCTCAGTGGATGAACACGGGGCCCAGAGGATTGGCGATGGGGCTGACGTAACCGCCCAGCAGCTTGGGGATAGCAAGGCTGATGTCGGGGACGTAGGTCAGCAGCAGCAGTGCAATGAACATGCACAGGTAGAACGGCAGGGT
>CAKSXW010000067.1 GCA_934518555.1 uncultured Faecalibacterium sp.
CCAATTCCGCCATATCCGCATATTCTGTTGTGTTCGTGAGCTGTGTCGCTCGGAACGATAGTTATTATACCAGATACACAAGAATTGTCAAGCAGTTTTTGCGAAAAAGTTCCGATTCTTTTGGAATCATCATACTTTCGTTGAAATCTTGCAAAAAAACGCCCCGGAGGGTGATTTCTCCGGGGCGGATGCTCTTTGTTGGGGGAAAGGCGCATCAAAATTCTGCGCCGTCATCCGAGGCCTTAGCCTCCGGGCTGCTTTCCGGGTCCTCGTCGATCATCCGGTAGCCCACCCCCAGCTCATTGAGGATATAGGGGTTACTGCCGGGGCGGCTGCCCAGCTTTTTGCGGATGTTGGCCATGTTCACCTGGAGCTTTTTGGTGCTGCCCACGTCGGTATCGCCCCAGATGGCCTTGACGATGGCGGCGTAGGTCATGACCCGGCCGGCGTTCCGGGCCAGAAAGGCCACGATGTTGTATTCGGTCTGGGTCAGGCGTGCTTCTTCGCCCTCCACGAACACCTTCCGTCGGTCATACTGGATCCGCAGCCCCTGGGCCCGGAACTCGCCGCTGGCAGTGCCGCTGCCGGCGGCACTGTAGCGGTTCAGCCGCAGCGCCACCCGTACCCGGGCCAACAGCTCCCCGGTGCCAAAGGGCTTGGTGATGTAATCGTTGGCGCCCAGATCCAGTGCCTGGATCTTATCCGTCTCATCGGTGCGGGCCGACAGCACGATGATGGGGGTCATGTACTTTTGCCGCACGGTGCGGATCAGCTCCTGGCCGTCCCGGTCCGGCAGGCCCAGGTCCAGGATCACCAGATCCGGGTTGTGGGAGGCAAACAGGGTCAGGCCCATGGCACAGCTATGGGCCACCAGAGCCTGGTAGCCGTTGGTGGTCAGCAGGGTCTCGATGAAACTGCAGATGTTGGCCTCGTCCTCCACCACCAGCACTTTATACTTATTGTTGCTCATCTTCCGGGTCCTCCAGTTCGATCTCTTCGGTTTCCAGCCAGAATCGGATGGTCGTGCCCTCTCCGGGGCGGCTCTCGGCACTGATCTCGCCGCCGTGAGCCTTCAGGATGGCGGCACACACCGAAAGGCCAATGCCCATGCCGTGCTTGCCGCTGTCAGCAGGCTTGCCGGGGTCCGGGCTGCCGGTGCCGGTAAACAGAGTCCGTAGCTGCTCCTTTGACATTCCACAGCCGTTGTCCCGGACCTCAAACACGGCCCGGCGTCCCAGCACAAACACACGCAGGGTCAGGGTAGTCATGCCCTCGGCATGGAGCACGGCGTTTTCCAGCAGATTCATCAGCACCTGCTGGATCAGCATGGAGTCCATGGGGATCATCACAAAATCATCCGGCAGGTCCAGCTGTACCGGAACCTCCGGGTACCGCTTTCGGAACTTTACCAGCACGGCATCCAGCAGCTCGTCCAGCACTGTGGGGGTCTTTTTCAAGGTCACCTGCTGGCCGTCGATACGGGTCACCGACAGCAGATTCTCCACCATCCGGTTCAACCACTGGGCATCCTCACAGGCTTCCCCCAGCAGCTTTATCACCTGGTCCTTGCCCAGGGAGTCGTAGGCCTCCATCACCGTGGAGCAGGCCCCATAAATAGAGGTAAGGGGGGTCCGCAGGTCGTGGGATACGGCTCGCAGCAGGTCTGCCCGGAGCTTTTCTTTTTCGCTTTCCATCCGCAGCTGTTCCTGCCGCTTTACTCGGGTGGTCAGGGCACTGGTCATAATGGAAACCGCCAGCATCACCAGGCCGGAGAACAGGTTTTCCGGCAGGGTAAAGTTGAAGGCAAAATAGGGGGTGAAAAAGGCAAAGTTCACCGCCAGCACGCTGATCAGGGAGGCCAGCACGCCGCAAAAATAACCTTCGGTGTACATGGAGGTGACGAACACCGCCAGCAGAAAGATCAGCATGGCCACGCCGTCAATGCGCCCGGTCACTCGCTGGACCACCACCACTGAGGTGAAGGCCACGGCAAGGGCTGCTGCCAGCACCAGCAGGTCCTTCTTTTTGATCTCTATTTTCATAGGGCTGCTCCCTCCGTTCCCATATCATCCCAAATTAGAATTATACCACAACCTTACTAAAGATGCAGTAAAATGTTAGGAAACCGCCCCGATTGACACCCCTGTTTTCCTGTAGTAGAATAGGGCTGTTGACCGTCAATTTCACTAGACCAGGAGCGTTTTATGCTGTATTTTGAAAACGATTACTGCGAGGGTGCCCATCCGGCCATCCTGCAGAAGCTGACCCAGACCAACCTGGAAAAGGTGCCCGGCTACGGCACCGATCCCTACTGCGCCAGCGCCCGGGAAAAGATCCGTGCCGCCTGCGGCTGCCCCACGGCAGACGTGAGCTTTATTTCCGGCGGCACCCAGACCAACGCCATCGTCATTGCCTCCATGCTGCAGCGGTGGCAGGGCGTGCTGGCTGCCGCCACCGGCCACGTTGCCGGTCATGAGGCCGGGGCCATTGAGTACACCGGCCACAAGGTCATCTCTCTGCCGGCCCATCAGGGCAAGGTGGCTGCCGCTGACGTCCGTGATTGGTGCAAGACCTTTTACGCCGACGCCAACCACGACCACATGGTGTTCCCCGGCATGGTGTACATCTCTCATCCCTCGGAGTACGGCACCCTGTACACCAAGCAGGAGCTGGAGGACCTCCACGCCGTGTGCCAGGAGTTCCAGATGCCTCTGTTCATGGACGGTGCCCGGCTGGGTTACGGCTTGGCAGCAGAGGGCACCGATGTGACCCTGGCAGACATTGCCCGGCTCACCGACGTGTTCTACATCGGCGGCACCAAGGTGGGTGCGCTGTGCGGCGAGGCAGTGGTGTTCCCCCAGGGGGCCCCGGCCCACTTTATGACCATGGTAAAGCAGCAGGGTGCTCTGCTGGCCAAGGGCCGGCTGCTGGGCATCCAGTTTGATGTGCTGTTCACCCAGGACCTGTACACTCGCATCAGCAAAAACGCCATTGACACCGCCAACGCCCTGAAGCAGGGCCTGGCCGCCAAGGGCTACCAGTTCTTTATGGATTCCCCCACCAACCAGGTCTTTGTGGTGCTGGCCAACACCCAGCTGGCTGCCCTGGAGGGCAAGGCTAAGTTCGGCTTCTGGGAAAAATACGACGACACCCACACGGTGATGCGGATCGCCACCAGCTGGGCCACCCCCATGGAGGAGATCCACCAGCTGCTGGAGCTGCTGTAAAAAGGCAGAAAGACCAGATTTGTGCAGCCTGGCAGTTGCATTTTTGTGGAGGGTGTGGTATCTTTGTGGTATACCAAATGAGGATGGCAAGGGCCCCGGGCCCCTGCACGAAGTGATTGGAAGGAAGGATTTACCATGGGATTTTTTGATAAGCTGTTCGGCGGCAAGCCCAGCGAGGATGCCGTTAAGTTTTCCAGCCAGAAGATGACTGTTCTGAACCCCATCCGGGGCAAGGTGCTGGCACAGGCCGACATCCCCGACGAGACCTTTGCACAGGGCATCCTGGGCCCCGGCTGTGGCATCGAGCCCACCGGCAAGACGGTCTACGCTCCCTTTGACGGCACTGTGAACCAGGTGGCTTCCACCCTCCATGCCGTGGGCCTCACCAGCAACGACGGCGTGGAGATCCTGATCCACGTGGGCATGGATACCGTGGAGATGCAGGGCCAGGGCTTCAAGGTCCTGGTAAAGGAGGGCGAGAAGGTCAAGGCCGGCACTCCGCTGCTGAACGTGGACCTGGACGCCATCCGTGCAGCAGGCCACCCCACCGCCACCGCCATTATCGTTACCAACGGTGACGACCTGGGCGAGCTGAAGATGCTGGCAGAGGGAGATATCCTGGCTGGCACTCCGCTGTTCAAGTTCTGAGCCTGACACCCCTTAAAACCATGCGACCCCCGGAAGGACCACTGCGGTCCCCTCCGGGGGTCGTTTTTTGTGCAAATGATTCAGCGGTGGAGCTGGGCCTGGATGGCGTCCTTGTCCAGCCCCTGGCCAATGACGATGACCACATCCTGGCCCTGGGGCACCGGAGCCAGGGTCTGGCCCAGGGCAGTGGCGTTAAGCTCCACCCAGCCCTCCGGCCCCGGGGCAAAGCCCTTGACCCGCAGCACCTGGCCGCAGGCCGGGTCTGCAAACAGGCGGCTGGCGGCAGCCTGGAGCTGGTCTGCCGTGAGGCCCGGCTCCAAAAAGCACAGGGAGCCAAAGGCCTGGTGCTGGTCAAAGTGCAGCTTTTCGCAGCTGGCCTGGCGGTATCCGCAGGCTGCCGCCCCTGCCAGGTCTGCGTCGGTCAGCCGGGCCCAGTCCTTGACCAGGAATTCCTCCGGGGCAAAGTGCCGGGAGCACTTGCAGGCCTCCAGGGCCCGGCCCAGGTGGGCCATGGCCCTTTGGCACCCCTCCGGCCCGGCCTGGGCACTGCGGCTCAGCACCACAAGGCCGGCGTTGGCGGTCTCGCTGGCCAGCAGGTACTCTGCCTGGGGGGAGAGGGTCTCCGGCAGCAGGGCATCCACAATGGCGATGACGTTGCCCATGCGGTACCAGCGGTCCAGGGGCTCGTCCCGCAGCACATCAAAAAACTCGTCCACATCAAAAATGCCGCTGGGCTCCACCACTACCCGGTCAAAGCCTCGCATGGCCATGGCAATGAGCTTGGTCCGCATCCGCCGCTGGTGGGTGTCGCAGTCGCATCCGCCGCTGATGGTCTCCAGGTCGCACCGGTCTCCCAGCAGGTCCTGCACCATCATGGCGTCCACGTTCACCGCCCCAAAGTCGTTTTCCAGAATGCAGACATTGTGGCCCTGGTCCACCAGCCAGCGCACATATCGGCGCAGAAAGGTGGTCTTTCCTGCCCCTAAAAAGCCTGTGATCAGATCTACCTGTACCAAATCCTTTGTACCTCCTGTGGGTTCATGGTCTCTGCTCCAGTATACCGCAGTGCCGGGCAAAGTGCCAGAGGCTGTTTTAACGGCAGCAGCCAAATTGCCCCACAGTACACAAGACAAAGAAAAAACACGTTAAATCTTGATGATCTAACGTGCTTTTAGTGGTTGCGGGGGCCGGATTTGAACCAACGACCTTCGGGTTATGAGCCCGACGAGCTACCAGACTGCTCCACCCCGCGATATTTACTTTTCGCTCTCAGCGGTTCTCGCTGACTGCTCAAGTATAATACCACACCACGGGGCGGATGTCAACACTTTTTTGAAAAATGTTTTATTTTTTCAGGTGCCGCTTTTTGCGCCAGACCCAAAGGGCAACTGCCAGGGCAGCCAGCACCACTACAGGCCAGGCTCCTGCCAGGACCACTGCCAGAAACTGCAGACCGTTTACAAAGTTCTGCCACCCCTCCGAGAAGGCCCGGATGAATCGGCTGCCAAAGCCCTCACTGGGGGGCGAGTAGGTCTGCACCTCGTTGAGGCTCACGTACACGGTGCACTGCTGCACCTGGTCGCTGTACCAATCCAGCTGGCTCTGCCAGCTCTCGATCTGGGACTGGACATCGGTGAGGGAGGTCTCGATCTCCAGCAGGTCCGACAGGTTTTCGGCCTGGGCCTGGAGCTGCTGCAGACGGGAACGCTGGGCCTCCAAGTTGGTCAGCCGGGTCTCCACGTCCAGATACTGGGTGGTCACATCCTGGGCCTGCTGGCTCTGATAGGTCACATTGCCGGCCTGGGCCACTGCAGCCAGAAAGCTGTTGTAGTTTTCCTGAGGAACCCGGTAGGTCAGGTCCTTGCAGCGGCTGAAACCGCTGTTGGAATACTCGCTGCTGGATTCCAGATGGCCTCCGGACTGGGAAAGGGCGGCCTCCAGCTGGGCGCAGGCATCGTCGTAGTCCTTGCTTTCCAAGGTCAGGTTGGCGGTGTAGATGATCTGGGGGCTGGTGCTGGCCTGCCGATCCTCCACGGCAGCGGCGTCGTTCTCAGAAAGTACGGCTGCCTGGTCCAGGTCATAGGTGGCAGCCTCCGGGGTGGCGTCCAGCATGGCCTGCTGGAGATTGCCCCCGGCGGCAGCCCCGGCGGTCTCAGAGCGGTCCACACCGGCATACAGAGCCGGATTGCTGCTCTTGGCTCCAAGGCCCAGCATCCCGGTGCCCAGCACATTGTAGCCCACCACGCAGACTGCCAGGCAGGCAGCCAGGGCTCCCACCTGCCGGAGGGGGAAGTGGATCAGCTTCTTTTTCGGAGCCTGCTGCACCGGCTGTACAACAGTCTCGGACTGCTTCATCATAGGCTGTGCTTTTTCTTCCTCGGTCATGCCGTCGGCCATAGCCAAAAGTTTCGCCTTCAGATCTTCCGAGGCGTGGAGGTCCTCCACCTCCATGTTGTACTCATACCACCTCATGTTCGATCTCCTCCTTCAGCATCGTATGTAGTTGCGCCCGGGCTCGTCGCAGCCAGCTCAGTACGGTGTTGGTGGGCACCCCCATCATCCGTCCGATCTCTGCCGTGGTGTAGCCTTCGTAGTAATGCAGGTACACGGCATTGCGGTAGTTTTGCGGCAGGGCACGGACCGCATCCAGCACGCTGCCATCCTCCATGGCTTCTGGTGCCGGCAGGTTCTCGTCCAGCTCGGTGTCCTTCTGGTGGGCTGCCCGGGTCAGGTCCCGGCAGCGGTTGATGGCCACCCGCAGCAGCCAGGCTTTGAGATGCTCCTCATTCTCAAAGCAGCCATCGTAATGCAGGAGCTTTTCAAATACATCCTGCACCACATCCTCCGCATCGGCTGTGCACCTACAATTGTGTACCGCTGCCCGGTAAACGGCATCGCTGTACCGCTGTACCGCCAGCGTGAACACTTCATTTTTGTTCAGCTGTCCCATAGTTCAAACTCTCCTTTGACGCCTGGGTCCCAGGCTCGGTGGAATTTTTCATCCACGGGGACATTTCACTCAAGAAACGTTTGAGCAGTCCCAATTATTGCGTATCAGCAAACAAAACCTACGATAATTTTTCCCACCAAAATCCGGTAGGTATGAGTCAGTATACCATGGAACCACACAAAACAAAAGGGGAAGCCGCCATTTGCCCGGCAGCTTCCTCGCTGTTGCGTGGTTTTGTGGGGGTCATTTCCGGTATACTCGCTGCAGCAGGGCCACCTGCCGGGCCAGATAGGTCTCGGCCCGGGGGTGGAACAGCCACCGCTTGCCCATAGGGCTGGTCACCAGCCGCTGGCCCAGGACAGTGGGGTCGGCGTCCAGGTCCTCCAGGTCCTGCAAGGTCAGCTGCAGCGTCAGGGCCGCCGGAACATCCGGCAGCGGCGGCAGGGGGTCCTGCCAGACAAAGGGCGGCAGCAGCTGCACCGCCGTGACCCCTCGGGTGCATTCCTCTGTCAGCAGCAGTGCCGCCGGGGCCCCCTGTGCCGTTACCTGGAGGCTGCTGTACAGCACCTGCAGCTGCCCGGCTCCTTGCAGCCGCTCATACCCGGGCCGGGGCTCCGGGGCCAGGGTCAGGTACTGCCGGGCCTCCTCCTTATAAATATGATGGGCCGGAGCCCGGAGGCTAGCATACAGGGGTGGCAGCCCAAAACTGCCTGCCTTGTCCAAAGCCTGCTGCAGCAGCAGATAAAACTCCGTTAAGGGATGGGCCGGGTCCGGCTGCGGCATCCCGAATTCCGGCCGTGAAAGATGTCCTCCACCCATGGTTCTTCCTTCCTTCCTTCCTTTCTCCCCCAGGGACCGGGGCTGCCCTTTGCAATTGTAAACCCTATAAGAACTTTTTTGTTGACCAGAACCGCCGGCTCCGGCTATACTCTGACACGGAATTGCTTTCCGAAACAATACAAAGGGGAATTTTGTTATGAAAAATAAAAAAATCACTACCTATCAGATGGCCGTCACGGCCCTGATGGCCGCTGTCATGTGCGTGCTGGGCCCCCTGTCGGTGCCCATCGGTGCTGTGCCCATCTCCCTGACCAACCTGGTCATCTGCTTTACCGTCTGGCTGCTGGGACCCAAGTTTGGCACCCTCAGCGTGGCAGTGTACCTGCTCATCGGTCTGGTGGGCGTGCCGGTGTTCTCCGGCTACGGTGCCGGCCTGGCCAAGCTGGCAGGCCCCACCGGCGGCTACCTGGTAGGCTTTTTGCTCATGGCCTTCATTGGCGGCCTGTTTGTGGAAAAGAGCAAGGGCAACCCGGTGATCTCCGGTGTGGGCCTGGTGCTGGGCATTGCTGCCAGCTATGTGCTGGGCACTGCCTGGTTCGTCTCCCAGATGCAGTGCCAGCTGAGCTACGCTCTGGCCGTGTGCGTCTATCCCTTTATTGCCTTCGACCTGGGCAAGGTGGTCATCTCCTGCATCCTGGGCTCCCTGCTGCGGAAGCGCCTGGACCAGGCTGGTGTGCTGCACCTGAAAGAGGCCTGAGCCCTCTACCAAGTCCCCATCCTTTAAAAGCCGTGCTCCCTGCCAACCTGTCGGCGTGGGAACACGGCTTTTTCGTTATTTCTGAGGCAGTTCCTGCACCACCGGCTCCTGGGGCGGCGGCGTCAGGGTGGAGTGCTCCAGCACAAAGGCGGTGGCCTTTTCCCGTGCCAGCCGCTGGCGCACCTTCCGGGCGTCGTTAAAGGGGAAGGTGGGTTCCCCGTCCAGCTTCTGGTCCCAGTGGGCCAGAGCAGCTTCCACCTGGTCCTGGGTGGGCTCCAGGCCCTCACGCTGTGCCACCAGTAGCAGGCCCAGCCAGCTCCGCAGCTTGCACTCTGCCTGGGCGTGGAGCCACTGGCGGAACTCCTCCACCGTCTGGCCCCGGACCTGGAGGAACTGGTCCAGGTTGATGCCGTTGGCCTGGAGGCTCAGGTTGAACTGCCGCTGCTCGGCAAAGTAGTTGCCGCCCACCAGCTGCTTGGGCAGAGGGCCGGTGACCTGGCTGCCCAGCTGCCAGATCAGCTCTTTTTCCGCCCGGGCCTTGGCCTGGTGGCAGCGCCGGGCCCAAAGCTCCCGGGTCACCTGCTGGCGCAGGGCCTGCTTGCCCTGGGCATCGGCGGCCCGCTCCTCGTCTCCGTGGTTCCGGTTGATCTCCAATTCAATGGTCAGCTGCCGCAGGGGGTGGGGCTCCACTGCCTGCACAAAGCCGGTGTCCCGGCCCAGCTCCAAAGGCGGCAGGGCGTAGAACTGGGCCCCTGCCCGGAAGCCCTCTGCCTGGTTCACCGCCAGCAGTTCAAAATCCGGGTCGGTCACCGGTACCAGCTGATGCTCCTGCACCAGCTGTTCGTACAGGGGCGAAAAGCCCTCCAGAATGGTGCGGTTCACCGCAGCAGTCAGCAGCTCCTCCTGGTCCTGGGGGGCATCCGGAGCGGCCTGCTCCGCAGCCAGGGCCCGGGCCAGCTCCTCTGCACTGGCCGTGAATACCAGCCGGCAATCCCCCGGCTCTGCCATGCCAAAATGTTCCAGTTTCATTCTTCAGTTCTCCTTTTTACATCAGCCGGAGCATCAGCACCAGCAGCAAAACGCCAATGACCGTATACAGTGCCTCAGCACCCAACACCGACTTGTCGCCTTCCACATACATTTTTTCCGGGTCCTCCGGGTCGTAGTACAGGGTCACCTTCGCCCCCTGCTCAAAGGCCTTGCTCCGGGCAGGTTTGGGGTACTGCAGCCGATGGCTGCCTCCCTCAGTGGTAAACTCCAGCACCCAAGCCGTGCCATCACGGCTCTGCACCGTGCCGGTGACCACTGCCTCTACGCAGGCCCCCTTGTTCCGCAGCTGCTGCCGTGCCCGGAAGCTGCGGAAGGCCATGTAGAACATGATCAGTGCGCCGATCAAAAAAATGATCCAATTCGTCATTGTGTTTCCCTCGTTTTTCCTAGTGTGTGGGCTGGCCCCACTGCATATCTTTTATTGTACCACACTTTGCAGATTTTTTCGCCCTGTTGCCGCTGTACGGACTGCATCAATTTCGCTGCAAAAATTTGTCAGAAAAATTTGAAAACAGATGTTGACATTCTCCGAATATCTGGTATAATAATTATCGTTCCCGGCGCTGAGGCGCAGGAACACAACAGAATATGCGGATATGGCGGAATTGGCAGACGCGTTAGATTCAGGTTCTAATCGGGGCAACTCGGTG
>CAKSXW010000068.1 GCA_934518555.1 uncultured Faecalibacterium sp.
GCCTCCACCGTATAGCCGCCCACGCCGCCGATGCCAAACACTGCCACCCGGGCGTGGTGCAGCTTTTCCATAGCCTCTGCCCCCAGCAGCAGCTGGGTACGGGAATACTGATCCTGCATTTTGTTCTCCTTACTTTTCCACACGGGTGATGGTGCCGCCCCCCAGCACCACATCCCCCTGATACAACACCACTGCCTGGCCCGGGGTGGGGGCACGCTGGGGCTGGTCGAACTCCAGCCGGAAGCCATTTTCCGCCGGGTACACTGTGGCGGTCTGCTCGGTCTGGTGGTACCGGGTACGGGCGGTGACCTGCAAAGGCTCCGTCAGCTCCGGAATGGCGATCCAGTTCACATCCTCTGCATAGACGATGCGGTCAAACAGGGCACTCTCCGGCCCCACAGTCACGGTGTTGGCCTGCATATCCTTGCCGCAGACATACACCGGGGCCCCCATGGCAAGACCCAGGCCCTTGCGCTGGCCCAGGGTATAGCGCACTGCCCCCTGATGGGTGCCCACCACCTTGCCGCTCTCGTCCAAGAAATCTCCTGCCGGGTAGGTCTTGCCCGTAAAGTCTTCCATGAACCGGGCGTAGTCCCCGTCCGGCACAAAGCAGATATCCTGGCTGTCCTGCTTATGGGCATTGATGAACCCATGCTCCTCGGCGATGCGGCGCACCTGGGCCTTGTGGAGGCCTCCCAGAGGCAGCCGCACCCGGGCCAGCTGCTGCTGGGTCAGGTTGTACAGCACATAGCTCTGGTCCTTGCCCTCCTCCAGGCCCTTTTTCAGCAGCCAGCGGCCGGTATCCGGGTCCTGTTCCACCCGGGCGTAATGGCCCGTGACCACATATTGGATCTCATGCTCCTGGGCCCAGTTCAACAGATGGTTGAACTTCATATATTTATTACAATCAATACAAGGATTGGGGGTGCCGCCAGCCTCGTAGACCTGGATAAACTTCTGGATGATCTTTTCCCGGAAGTCTACCGTAAAATCCAGCACCTCATAGGGCATCCCCAGGGCAAAGGCCACCTCTGCGGCGTCCTCGATATCCTTTTCAGAGCAGCAGGTCTGGGTGCCAGACTGGCCCAGGGCCTCCTTACGGGTAAGCCGCATGGTGACGCCGGTGCAGTCAAACCCGGCCTGCTGCATCAGATAAGCCGCCACCGAGCTGTCCACGCCGCCGCTCATTGCGATGAGGGCACGCTGCCGGGGGGCAGAGTTCTGTGTGATCATAGGATCTCCTTTGGTGTATTCAACACACTAAAATAGTAGAATAATAGTAACGCAGTCCGGCCCGGTTGTCAAGCCTGCCGCTGCTGCCGGGCTGCCTCCAGCAGACATTGCCGCTGGTTGGGCAGCTGGCCCCGGACCACAGCCTCCAGCAGGGTCTCCAGGGTCCGGCGCAGCTCCGGCCCTGCCGGGATGCCCACAGCCATCAGGTCCCGGCCGTTTACCTCTAATTGGGCAATACGGCAGCAGACCCCCTGCTGCTCCATCTGCTCTGCCTGCTGCCGCCATTGGCTGTACCTGGCAGCCTGGGCCGGGTATTGGGCCGCCCCCAGGGCCAAAAGCCGCTGCACGGTGGTCAGGCCCCAGCGGCCCAGCAGCCTCCGCAGGTACACCTGCTCCGGCTCCGGCAAAGCCCGGCCCCGGAGGATGTCTCCGGTCTCCCCGGCCATCTCCCGTACCAGCACCGCCGTTTCTTCCACCCAGGCGTTGGAGCACCGCAGGCCCTTGAGGGTCCGGCGGACCTGCTCCTCCCCCAGGCTGCCCAGCAGGGCCGCCCACCGCACCGGCAGCTCCCGGGCCCCGGCAGGGCAGGCGTCCAGCACCGGCTTTGCAGCCTCCAGGGCCTCTGCCGACAGCTGAGGCAGGATAACAGCTAGTATTTTTTGGTTCAGATATGCCCCAGGGGCAGGGCTTGCCAGCAGTTTTGCCAGCTCCTCCTGGATCCGCTCCACCGACACATGGTCCAGCCGCTGGCACAGCTCCTCTGCCGCTTTGCCGGTGTCCGGGTGGATGGCAAAGCCGAACCGGGCGGCAAAACGGTACAGCCGCAGGATCCGCAAAGCGTCCTCCTGAAAGCGTGTGCCCGGGTCCCCCACTGCACGCAGCAAGCCTTGTTCCAGGTCCTGCTGGCCTCCAAAGGGGTCCACCAAGCCCTCTGCCGGGTGGTAGGCCATGGCGTTGATGGTAAAATCCCGCCGGGCCAGGTCTGCCTGGACCTGGGGTACAAACTGCACCTGGTCCGGGTGACGGCCGTCAGAGTAGGTCCCCTCGGTGCGGAAGGTAGTGGTCTCGTACAGCTGGCCGCCGTACTTTATGGTAACGGTGCCGTGCTGCAGCCCGGTGGGGATGCACTGCTGCTCCCCAAATAAGGCTATGACCTGCTCCGGCCGGGCACTGGTGCACAGGTCCCAGTCGTGGACCTGCTGCCCCAGCAGGCTGTCCCGTACACAGCCCCCTACCACATAGGCGGCATAGCCTGCCTGGTGCAGGGTCTCCAGCAAGGCCGCCGCCCCGGGGTCTAAGAGAATGGGATGCATGGTCAGTCCTCCTCGTAGCGCAGGGTCAGCTGCTTGCCGTCGGTGCCGCATTCTGCCGCCGGGAAGTACCGCTGGGCCTGGGGCAGCTGGGTTTCTGGTTCTGTGATCATGGGCGAGTAGTGGGTGAGCCAAAGCCGCCGGGCCTGGGCCCGGGCCGCCAGGGCGGCACTTTGCCCAAAGGTGCTATGGCCCCACTGCCGGGCCTGGTCCTCCTGCTCCGGCAAGGCGTAGGTGGCGTCGCAAACCAGCAGGTCGGTCTGCCAGGCCGCCGCCTCCAAAGCCGGGCAGGGGGCCGTATCCCCGGAAAACACCAGGCTCAGCCCCCGGCGAGGGGGCCCCAGTACCTGGGCAGGGTCCACCCTGCTGCCCCGGACCTCCACGCTTTGGCCCTGCTGCAACAGCTTCCACTGGGGCACCGGCACCTCCAGGGCCCGAGCCCGGGCAGGGTCAAACTTCCCGGCCCGGGGCAGTTCCAGCCGATATCCTACGCTGGGCACCCGGTGGCAGGTGGCAAAGGGCACCAGCCGGGCTCCGGCAGGCCACCCCTCCGAAAGGGTGTCCAGAAGCAGGGTGCAGTCCCCGGCCTCCCACAGCCGTACCGGGTAGGGCAAAGGCCCCGTAAGGGCCCGGACGGCACTCCAGACCTCCGGCAGGCCCCGGGGCCCCACCAGCAGCAGCGGACGCAGCCGCCCCTGGGCACCCAGGGTCTGCAGCAGCCCCGGCAGGCCAAAGATATGGTCCCCGTGGTAGTGGGTCAGGCAGACCGCATCTGCCCGGCCCAGGTTGACCCCGGCCCGACGGGCTGCCGCCTGGGTTCCCTCGCCGCAGTCCAGCAAAATGCCGTGGCCGCCGCAGGCCGCAAAGGCGGCACTGAGGGCACGGTCCGGCAGGGGCATGGTGGCGGCAGTGCCCAGTAAGGTGATGGTCAGCATAAAAACTCCTTTGGCTCAGATGGTTCTCTTGTTATGATACCACAGCTGCCCCGGCTGCACAATCGCCGGAGCTGCGGCATAGGATGGGCAAATGCAAAAAGGAGGGGCAAAGGATGCGGCACACCCATGGGACCCCCTGGACCCCAAAGCCCCGGGGCCGACACTGGCTGCGGTGGCTGGTGCTGGCAGCCCTGGTGCTGTGGCTGCTTTTGATGCTGTACGGCTGCGCCATGCAGCAGCTGGTGTACTCGTCCCGGGGGACTTTGATCTTTCTGCCTGCCGGGCCCCTGAGCCGCTGAGGAGGCAAAAACGCCGCCGTACCCAAGGCCCGGGCACGGCGGCGTTCCTTATCCAAACAAAGGGGCTCAGTTGTGCTGCTTCAGGGCACAAACGGCGATGCTCAAGGCACTCCAGGCGGCCTGGTACATCAGTACATAGGTCACCGGCAGCTGCCAGATGCTCCGGGCACTGGTCAGCAGCACGGCAATGGCCACCGAGAACAGCACCGACACCATCTGCACCGTGGTGGCTGCAGTCTCGGCGTTCTGGGCCTGGTCCGCAGCATGGAGACCAGCGGTAAGGCTGGCAAAGCCCTTTTGGTGGTACAGGCAGCAGGGTGCCTCCTGGGCCGGGGCTGCCTGGATGGCGTCGCACTGGGCCTGGTCCAGCAGCACCACCATGCCCTCCGGCAGGCGGTAAGCCTCGGTGATATGCTTGGCCGTCAGGCTGGGGTCCTGGCAGGTCACCAGCAGCCGGATGTTCTCACGCTGCAGAGCTGCCAGGCTCCGGGCCACGTTGCGGCCCCCCACATACCGGAGCACGAACATGGCGTGGACATTGCCGGACACTGCCAGATACAGGATCTGCAGCTCACCGTTTTTGGAGTGCTGGTCCTCGTACTGCTGCTCCGGCAGGGCCACCCCCTCCTGCTCCATGAACTGACGGCTGCCGATCAGCACCCGGTTGTTGTCGCACCAGGCCGTAAAGCCCAGGCCCTGGTGGACCTCCAAGTCCTTTACCGGGAACAGGATGTCGGTGCGGTCCTCAATGATCTGCCGGAACAGCCCTCGCAGGGTGTCGCAGCTCTGGTTCAGCACACTGGCAGCGTACAGGATGGCCCGGTCGATGCGGCCGCCCTTGAAGATGCGGATATCCTCCAGGGTCACGCTGTCGGCGGTAAAGAGATCGTCTGCATCCACCTGGATGGTGTCGATGCCGCCCAGCTCCTCAATAGCCGCCCAGCCGGGCACCACGGCACCGCCTGCGGCAGCGGTGCGCTGGAGCCGCAGGGAGGCCAGGCCTGCCAGCAAGGTGGAGGAAAGGGGGGCTCCCATGCACAGCACAGCCGTAAGGGCGGTGGCGGCCAGCTTTACATCCCGGCCCACCACCAGGCACAGCAGGGCGCTGATGCCAGCAGCACCCAGCAGGATAAAGCTATTTTTCCGGGCCCGGCGTTCTCCGGCCCGCTCCCCCAGGCTCTGGTCCACAAAGCTATCCTCCGCTTTCTGGGGGCGGCTCAGCAGCACCCAGGGGTCCTTCCGGTCCAGGTCCCGGGCCAGGGCCCGGATCAGATCCTTATCCCGGACCCGGGCGGCTCCCTGGAGCTCCGGGAGCTCCGTCAGCAGGTCATAGCCCCCTTGCACCGCAGCCAGCATCACACGGCTGCCCAGCAGAGCCAGGAACAGCCCCAGGGCGGCAATGCCCGTGAGGATGGACAGGCTCTCTGTAGCCCGGAAGGCGTTGGCCGTAAGCAGGGCAGTAACAGCCTGCAGCAGAGCCGCCACAGCCGCCAGAGCCGGCAGGGTGTCTGCCGAGGCCCGGTCTCGCAGGCCGCTGAGGCCATCTCGCAGCACAGGATAGGCCACCGCCAGGCTGGCAGCGTACAGCAGCAGGTTGGCGGCGTAGAAGGCCGCCGGGGCAGCGTCCGGGTCCAGGGCTGCCAGCGGCGGCAGCAAACCGTCCCCCACCAAGCCCAGGTGCAGCAGCACCAACGCCAGGATCCCCGACAGCACACAGCGCAGGGTCAGCTCTGCCCCCATGCGCCGCAGTTTGTCCCCTACCGTCTCCGGCTGTTCCGGTTCCTCCGGGGCTCCCTCCGGCGGCAGGGCATCCTCTGCCTCGGCCTTCAGCTCCGGCACCTCCTGGGTGGGGGCTTCCTCCGAAGCCTTTTCCGGAGCCTCCTCCTGGTCCGTAGGCAGCAGGGGCAGGCTCATAGTATCAACTTTTTTGGCGGCAGGGGTCTCCGGGGCAGCCGGAGCCTCCGGCTTTGCCTCGTCCTCTCCCTGGCCGAACATCTGGAACACCGACTTTTTTCCTGCCGGGGTCTTGTCGGCAGCAAACACCATGGTGGGCCGGGAGGGCTCCGGGGCCTTTTCCGGGGTGGGTTCCGGGGTCTCCGGATCCTCCAGGGGCACATCCACCGTGTGGAGAGGCTCCAGCTTCTCCTCCTCCGGCACCGGCTTCGCCGGGGCTGCCGGACGCTGGATGCCGTTGAGCATCTCCTTCAGCTGCTGCATCTCCTGCTGCTCCTGCTTTTCCTGGGGCAGCAGCACCTGGGGCGCATTTTTATCGATCTTCAGTTTCGGGGCAGGTTTCGGCTCCGGCTGGGCCGGGGTCTTGGGCTCCGGGACAGGCTCCTGCTTGGGCGCAGACTCCGGCTGAGGCACCGGAGCCGGATCATGTTCCGGCTGAGGCGCCGGGACAGGCTGGGGCTCCGGGCTCGGCACCACCGGAGCATCTTCCTTCGGCTGGGGGAAGTCCGACCCGGGGTCTGCGGTACGCAGGGTCAGCTCCAGGTCCGGCTCCTGGCCGGGCTTGGCATCTGCTCCCAGCAGGATCTCGCCGGTAGGCAGTTCCAGGTCCTGTTGGGCCTGGGGTTCTTCCTTGGGTTTTCCGTGGCCAAACAGCCGCCCCAGCATCCCCTTGGGCTTTTCAGCCTCCTCGTCCCGGCGTGCCATCTCGGCAGGTACATCCACCACCGAGGTGCTGAAAAAGTTGCGGAATCGTTCCTCTTTGTCTGCGCCGTCCGGATGCACGGCGCCCTTACGTTCATCTTTTTCCTTAGGCATCCTTGTCCCTCCTACTTATTTCAAATGGAGTTACGGATCGCTCCGGTCATGCGTTTCCTTCTGCACGCTGGGCCTGGATCTCATACAGGATGATACCAGCCGCCACCGACACGTTGTAGCTGTCCACGCCAGTGCCCTGGGCAGCCATTTCCAGCCGCACCACACCGTCGCAGAGCTTTTTCACCAACTGGGACACACCGCTGCCCTCGCTGCCCAGTACCAGGGCAATGGGGCCGGTGAGGTTGTTCTTCCGCAGAGGCACGCCGTCCATGTCGGCGCAGTAAACAAACACCCCCTGGTCCTTCAGGCGGCGAATGGTCTCCCCAATGTTGGCCACCCGGGCCACCGGCAGCCGCTCCGCAGCACCGGCGCTGGACTTGATGACCGTGGGGGTCACCGAGGCACCGCCCCGCTTGGGGATCACGATGCCGTGGGCACCGCACAGCAGAGCGCTCCGCATCACGGCACCCAGGTTGTGGGGGTCCTCAATGCCGTCGCTCAGCACCAGGAAGGGGGGCTCCCCCTTGGCCTTGGCGGCAGCCAGCAGATCCTCCACCGTCACATATTCGATCTCGCTGGCAAAGGCTGCCACCCCCTGGTGGCTCTCAGTTCCGGTCATGAGACGCAGCTTGTTGGGGTTCACCCGCTTGACAGCGGCACCGGCCTCCTTGGCCAGGGCAGTATAGTAAGCCGCCACAGCCGGGGCCATGGTCTCGGCAATAAGCACCGTGTCCACACCGGAGCCGCTTTTCAGCAGTTCCGACACAGGGTTTTTGCCGTACACCAAGCTCTCGTTTTTAGTGGGCTCCTCCGGGGTGCGACGAGGGCGGCGGGGCTGATTTCGTTCTTCCATGGTTCGTGTTCTCCTTCCGGTTCTATGGGGCCGTGGCCTCCACGTTCCCCCAAGGCAGTGGTGGGCTTTGCCCTGCCCTGCCTGTTTGTTTTTCGAGATAATAATCCAAGGTAAAGTATACCATAAGCCGCCCTTCTTTGCCAGTAAATTGTGTATTTTTATGAGGCCTCGCCAGATTTTTCCACCAGAAATCTCCCAAAGGCTCTTTGGAGGAATGTCCCCCCTGCTGCAGCCCCGGACCGGGGCAGACCTTGCCGTTTTGCCCAAGGGAAAAGTTTTCCACAAAACCGTGCTATACATTCCGTAGAAGGCCCGGATTTTTTCCACATGTTGAAAACCCTGTTGAAAAAGTTAAAAAGTCCAGTTGCAAAGCCTGTTTTTCTCGTGGAATTAAACATTCTCCACCGGGTTTTCCACAATCCGGTTCGACTTTGCCTCCCCGGATGCGTACCATTTGTAATTTTCAAGTTGGAAAACTGACGGTTTTTTACATCAGAACCAGTCTTGTTTTGCAATTTCCACCAACATCAAATTGACGAATGTGGATCAGTGTTGAAAATCTGCCCTGCCTGCCCCATTCCGTCGATTTCTGAAATGCTGGTGCATCAACTGGACATTTGTTGCCTTTTCCACGTTCCAACGCAAATGTCCCCCCTCCCCGGCCTCTGTTTGCACAGAAAAACCGCCTGTTTGGATTGATTTTAAGCCCTGTTTGGGGTATACTTACCTCATAGGTTTGTTAAGCCGTGCACAATTTGCCACGGCAGGATCAAAACCCGGCTTATATTTGGAGGTAAAGAATATGTTGGTAAATGCAACCGAGATGCTGCTGAAAGCACGTGATGGCCACTACGGTGTGCCTCAGTTCAACATCAACAACCTGGAGTGGACCAAGGCTGTTCTGACCGCTTGTGAGGAGATGAAGAGCCCCGTCATCCTGGGTGTTTCCGAGGGTGCCGGTAAGTACATGACCGGTTTCAAGACCGTTGCCGCTATGGTCAGCGCTATGGTGGACTCCATGGGCATCACCGTTCCCGTTGCTCTGCATCTGGATCACGGCACCTACGAGGGCTGCAAGGCTTGCGTTGAGGCAGGCTTCTCCTCCATCATGTTCGACGGCAGCCACTACTCCATTGAGGAGAACGTGGAAAAGACCAAGGAGCTGGTGGCTCTGGCACACGCTCATGGCATGAGCATCGAGGCCGAGGTGGGCTCCATCGGCGGCGTCGAGGACGGCGTTGTGGGCGCTGGCGAGATCGCTAACCCCGAGGAGTGTGCAAAGATCACCGCTCTGGGCATCGACTTCCTGGCTGCTGGCATTGGCAATATCCACGGCGTTTACCCGGCAAACTGGAAGGGCCTGGACTTTGAGGCTCTGGACCGCATCCACAAGGCCACCAACAACATTCCTCTGGTGCTCCACGGTGGCACCGGCATCCCCGACGAGATGATCGCAAAGGCTATCAGCCTGGGCGTTTCCAAGATCAACATCAACACCGAGTGCCAGCTGGTGTTTGCTGAGGCCACCCGTAAGTACAT
>CAKSXW010000069.1 GCA_934518555.1 uncultured Faecalibacterium sp.
CGCCCTGATCCTGGTGCTGGGGGGCGGCATTGGCAACCTTATCGACCGGGTGCTGAACGGGCAGGTGGTGGACTACATCAACCTGCTGTTCATGCGGTTTGCGGTGTTCAACTTTGCAGACATCTGCGTCTGCGTGGGTGTGGCCCTTTGGGTGCTGGTGATCTTCCTGGAGGAGACCCACACGGAAAACACCACCCCGAAGGAGCAGTGACCCATGGAGCAGTGTGAATTCATCGTGGAGCCGGAGACCGCCGGCCAGCGCATCGACCGCTTTCTCAGCGGCGAGGACACCGGGCTTTCCCGCTCGGCCCTCCAGGCCCTGGTGGCACAGGGCCATGTGCTGTGCAACGGCCAGCAGGTGGCCAAAAGCCTGAAGCTGAAGGCAGGGGACACCATTCTGCTGGAGATCCCGGATGCAAAGCCCGTGGAAACAGTGCCCCAGGATATCCCCCTGGATATCGTCTATGAGGACGCCCATCTGCTGGTGGTCAACAAGCCCAAGGGCATGGTGGTGCACCCGGCTCCCGGCAACCCGGACGGCACCCTGGTAAATGCCCTGCTGTGGCACTGCAAAGGAAGCCTTTCCGGCATTGGGGGCGAGATCCGCCCCGGCATCGTCCACCGCATCGACAAGGACACCAGCGGCCTGCTGGTGGTAGCCAAGGACGACGCCACCCACATGGGCCTGAGCCAGCAGATGGCGGTCCACAGCGTGGAACGGGCTTACCAGACGGTGGTCTACGGCGGCTTTGCCCAGGACGAGGGCTTTGTGGAGGCAAACCTGGGCCGCTCCAAAAACGACCGCAAAAAAATGGCGGTGTACCCTGCCGGAGAGCCCCACACCAAGTATGCCTACACCGGCTACAAGGTGCTGGAGCGGCTGGGAGAGTTCACCCTGCTGGAGTGCCGCCTCAAGACCGGGCGTACCCACCAGATCCGGGTGCACATGGCTTCCATCCACCACCCGGTGGCCGGGGATCCGGTCTACGGCCCCCACAACTGCATCACCAGCCTCCACGGCCAGTGCCTCCATGCTAAGACCCTGGGCTTCGTGCACCCCATTACCGGGGAACAGCTGCGCTTTGATTCCCAGCTGCCGGAGTACTTCACGCATTTTCTTACCACCCTCAGGAGGAAAAACACATGAACGAGTCGCTTGCATCCACTTTGGTGATTTGTGATCTGGACCACCTCCTGCTGGGCCCGGACGGCAACCTGACCCAGGTGGTACGGGACGTGCTGCAGCTGTTTTGCAGCCGGGGCGGCCGCCTGACGGTCTTTTCTCAGCGCACCCCCCGGGCAGTACGGGCTCTGCTGGGCAGTGTCCGGCTGTCGGCCCCGGCCCTGGTCTGCGGCGGTACCATGGCCTACCACTTTGCCGACGGCACCCGGCAGCCCCTGTGCAGCTTTGCCGGCCAGGATAAGGCTCTGTTCAGCCGGATGCCCAGTGTGGCAGGGGTGGGCATCGCCTTGCAGATGAAGGACGGCTCCACCCGGGTGCTGCGGATGAGCGATGCTTTGGAACGCCACCTGCGGCAGGAGTGGACCCCCTACCTGCTGGCCAATGCAGCAGATATCCGCCCGGATGAGGTGCTGCGTGCCCTGGTGTACCAGGACAACCGCAGCATCCCCCTGACGTCCCTGCTGGATAAGGCCCTGGGGGACAGCACCACGGCCCTGCTGGGGGAGCGTGCAGCCCAGGACCTGCTGCTGCTGACGCCCCGGAGCGTTTCCGGCACCGAGATGCTGGACGCCGTTTGTATGCCGGTGGGCATTGCCCCGGAAAACGTGCTGGTGCTGGCAGGGGGAATGCCTATGCTGGACCTGGTGCGTGCTGCCCACCGCAGTGCCGCTGCGGCAGATGCCCCGGCAGAACTGCGCCTGGCCGCAAAGCAGACCACCCTCACCGACGCTGCCGGCGGTGCTGCGGTAGAGGTGTTGTACCGTATGGTACGGGATGCTGAAAAATTTGCGTAAAATCTATGCAAAGTCTCCTGCGATTTTCCGCAGGGGGCTTTCTTTTTGGAGGAGATTCAGGTACAATGAAAGAGGTGCATCCGTCCGGCCGCCCCAACCGAGAGGGGCTGTTCTGTGGGGTCACAGCGGTGGCTGTGGTGCTGTGCGCCTTGCTGGCCTTTGGGCTGGCAGTGCCCCTGAGGGCATCGCAGCCGGAGCCCCTGCCGGATGGGACGCCTTTGGCTGGGTACTTGCAGGTGGACCTGAACACGGCTGAGGAAGCTGCCCTTTGCACCCTGCCGGGGGTAGGGCAGAGCCGGGCCCGGGCCATTGTGGAATACCGGATGCAGGCAGGCCCCTTTGCCCAGGTGGAGGACGTTTTGCAGGTGCCGGGCATGACCCCGGAGCTTCTGGCCTCCTGGCAGGGGTTGGTGACGGTTAGCGAGCAGGAAAGCCTGCCTCAGACGCAGCGGAAAGAGGAATGATTATGAGTGATGAGAGCATCTTTATCAACCGGGAACTGAGCTGGCTGGATTTCAACCACCGGGTCCTGGCCCTGGGCAAGGACAAAAATGTCCCTCTGGCCGAGCAGGTCAAGTTCCTGGCCATTTATGGTTCCAACCTGGACGAATTTTTTATGGTCCGGGTGGGCTCTTTGCAGGAGCGTGCCAACCTGGAGCAGGATAAGGGCAAAAAGGCCAAACGGGAAAACAAGACCAACATGACTGCGGCAGAGCAGCTGGCAGCCATCATGCCCAAAACGGCCCGGCTCCAAGAGGAGTGCGACCGCTCCTACGCAAAGGCCCTGGAGGCCCTGGCCCAGTTTGGCTACCGCAAGGTGGATTTTGACCACCTGACCAAGGAGGAGGAGCACTTCTGGAAAAAATACTTCCAGACGGAGCTGTTCCCCATCCTCAGCCCCCAGATCGTGGACAACCGCCACCCCTTCCCGTTCCTGCGGAACAAAGAGATCTACCTGGGCGTCCTTCTGCGTGAAAAGCGTCCCCAGGGCCAGAGCCTGGGCATCATCCCCATCTCCAGCCAGATGGAGCGGCTCCACTTTATCCGGAAGGACGGGGAGACCCAGTACGCCCTGGTGGAGGAGCTGGTGCTGCACTATGCCGCCAGCATCTTTGGCAAGGAGTCCATCCTGGAAAAATGCCTGTTCCGGGTCACTCGCAATGCGGATATCGACGTCAAGGAAGGCATGATGGACCATGACATCGACTACCGGGAAATCATGACCGAGCTGCTGAAACGCCGCCGCAAGCTGGCAGCAGTGCGGCTCCAGGTCACCCCCGGGGCCGCTCCGGAGGTCCAGCGTCTGCTGTGCAGCCGATTGGAGCTTTCCCACAAACGGGTGTTCGTGCAAAAGAGCCCCCTGGACCTGAGCTTTTTCTACAAGCTCACCGGACGCATTGAGGCCGAGGACCACCCGGGCCTGTTTTACCCGGCTGCCCGGCCCATGCTGCCGCCTCCGGGCTATGACCTGGCTCAGGAAGTGCAAAAGCACGATGTGCTGCTGAATTACCCCTACCAGTCCATCCGGCCCTTTATCACCATGCTGAAAAATGCCGCCCACGACCCGGACGTCATCTCCATCAAGATGACCTTGTACCGGATGGCCCGGGAGTCCCAGATCGTCCAGGCCCTGATGGAAGCCGCAGAAAACGGCAAGGAAGTGGTGGCTCTGGTGGAGCTGCGAGCCCGGTTCGACGAGCAGAACAACATCGACTGGTCCAAGCAGCTGGAAAGCGCAGGCTGTACCGTGGTGTACGGCTTTGACGACTACAAGGTCCACTCCAAGCTCACCCTCATTACCAAAAAGGGGAAAGAGGGCTATTCCTACATCACCCAGATCGGCACCGGCAACTACAACGAAAAGACCAGCGAGCTCTACACCGACCTTTCCTTCATTACCGCCGACGAGCGGATCGGTGAGGAGGCCTCCAAGGTGTTCCGGAACCTGGCTGTGCACCGCCTCACAGAGGAAAGCGATAAAATGCTGGTGGCCCCCCTGCGGTTCAAAAGCGTACTGCTGGAGGAGATGGACCATGTGATCGCCGCCGCCCGTATGGGCCGCCCGGCCTCCATGATCCTGAAGAACAACTCCATCAGTGACCGGGATATTATCCTCAAATTGCAGGAGGCCAGCTGCGCCGGGGTCCGCATTGATATGATCGTCCGGGGCATCTGCTGCGTCCGTGCCCAGGTGCCTGGCAAGACCGAAAACCTGCACATCCGCAGCCTGGTGGGCCGTTACCTGGAGCATGGCCGCATCTATAGCTTCTTTGACGGTGCCCGTACCCGGATCTACATTGCCTCCGGCGACTTCCTCACCCGGAACACCGAGTGCCGGGTGGAGGTGGGCGTCCGGGTGGATGACCCGGTGTTGGTGAAAAAGCTCACAGATATCCTGGAGCTGCAGCTGCGTGATAACGTCAACGCCCGGGAGATGCAGGCCGACGGCAGCTACCAGAAGGTAAAGCCGGCCAAGGGAGAGCCAGAGGTCAATGGTCAGATGGACCTGTACGACCTGCTCCGGAACGACTGGACCCGTCCTGAACCCTGGAAACAGGTGACCCCTCCGGCAGCACCGGAAGTGCAAACTCCCCAGCAGCCTGAGGCCCCTGGGCCGGAAGCTGCCCCTGTATCGGCTGAACCGCCTGCCCCTGTGCCGCCCCAGCAGCCTGCCCCGGCGGTGGAGCCTGCCCAGGAGCAGCAGAAGCCCCTGCCGCACCCCACCGTGGTGGTAACGGAGCCTGCCCGGAAGAACCCCCTGAAGCAGTTCTTCCAGCGGTTCAGCCGCCGCCGTAAATAAGCAGCTTTGCAAAACCCGGAGTTGCCCCTCCGGGTCTTTTTGCGCCCTGGAGCCCATAGGATAAAACAGGGAGGGGTGCCATGCGAAAAAGAGCAAAGCCCACCGCAGCCTGGCCCCGGGCGGCGGCACTGGCAGTTTTGGGGGCGGCGGTGGTCCTGGGGCTTCGGGCAGCGGCTCTGGTGCCGGAAAAGCCCTGCTTTCCGTTGGAAACGACAGCCTGGCGTATCTCGGACCCCTACGGCCCCCGGCAGGATCCTCTTACCGGGGAGGAGGCCTTTCATTCCGGGGTGGACCTGGCCTGTGCCGAGGGCACCCCGGTGTTGGCGATCCGGCAGGGGGTGGTGTGGCAGGCCCGGCGCAGCGCAGGCTACGGCAACTGCCTGTGGCTGCTGCACCCGGACGGCACCGAGACCCGGTACGCCCACCTGCAATATGTCTATGTCCGCCCCGGGGACCTGGTACAGGCTGGCCAGAGGCTGGGCACTGTGGGCCAGACAGGTCGGGCCACCGGGCCCCACCTGCATCTGGAACTGCGGCAGCAGGGCACGGCCCGGGACCCTGCCGCCCTGCTGGAGGTGCCCGGTGGCTAGGCGCATACAGCTGGGGCCCCTGGTCTTTCGGGACCCGGTGCTGCTTTGCGGTGTGCTGTATCTGCTGCTGTATTTTGACGCCAGCGGCTTTTTGCGGCTGGGGCTCTGGGCAGCATTTCTCCACGAAGGAGGGCACATCCTGGTCTATGGGCTGCTGCGCCGCCGTTTGCCGATCATTGAAGTGACCCTTACAGGCTTTTGTATGCGGACCCGGGGAGAGCAGTTTTCCGTCCGGCAGCGGTTCTGGCTGGCTTCTGCCGGCCCGGCGGTGAACTTTGCCCTGGCGGTGGTGTGGGCGGTGCGGCTGGCACAGTACACCACCGTCCGGGGCAGTGCTTTCTGGGCCGCCAACCTCCTGACCGGGGCCTTCAACCTGCTGCCCCTGCCGCCCCTGGATGGGGCAGAGATGCTGGGGTGCCTGCTGGCTGCAAAACCATCTCCCGGCCGGAAAACCGCTGAAAAAGATTGCAAAACCCTCCGGTTTAAGATAAAATAGAAAGAACGTACCAAATGAATCGTTTATGGAGGACCCAATGTTTGATCCCAAACTGAAAGAAGCCCTGGGGCACGTGCAAAAGCCCGGCCGCTACACCGGCGGCGAGCCCGGCAGCGTGTACAAGGATAAGGCAGCCGTGGATGTGCGGTTTGCGTTCTGCTTCCCGGATACCTACGAGGTGGGCATGTCCTTCCTCGGGGAAAAGATCTTGTATGAGCTGCTGAACCGCCACGAAAACTGGTGGTGTGAGCGTGCCTTTATGCCCTGGCTGGATATGAAGGCGGAGATGGAGCGGCTGCAGCTGCCCCTGTATACTATGGAAAGCAAGGACCCTCTGACGGCCTTTGACGCTGTGGGCTTTACCCTGCAGTACGAGCTTTCCTACACCAACATCCTGGCCATGCTGGACCTGGCAGGCATCCCGTTCTATTCCAAGGACCGTGATGACCACTGGCCCCTCATCGTGGCTGGCGGCCCCTGCGCCTGCAACGCCGAGCCTATTGCGGATTTCTTTGATGTGATCCAGCTGGGCGAGGGCGAGAACCAGCTGCCGGCCATCTGCGCCGAGATCGAAAAGGCCAAAAAAGAGGGCCTTTCCAAACAGCAGCTGCTGCTGAACATTGCAAAGATCCCCGGGGTGTATATCCCGGCCTTTTACGATGTGACCTACTATGAGGATGGCCGGGTCAAAGCCATCACCCCCAACCAGCCCGGCATCCCGGCCCGGATCACCAAGGCCATCATCCAGGACCTGAACCAGTTTGCGCCGCCTACCAATTTTGTGGTGCCCATGGTAGGTGCCATCCAGGACCGTGCCAGCATCGAGGTGCTCCGGGGCTGTGTGCGTGGCTGCCGGTTCTGCCAGGCAGGCTTTTTGTACCGCCCCATGCGCCAGCGTGACGCCAGCCTGCTGAACAAGGCTGCCCAGGACCTGTGTGCCAATACCGGCTACGAGGAGCTGAGCCTGTCCAGCCTGTCCACCTCTGACCACAGCCAGCTGGAGGAGCTGCTGGATGATCTGAACGAGTGGGCCCCCAAGGAGCACGTCAGCCTGTCTCTGCCCTCCCTGCGAGTGGACAACTTCTCCCAGAGCCTTATCGAAAAGACCACCAAGGTCCGCAAAAGCGGCCTGACCTTTGCAGCAGAGGCCGGCACCCAGCGGCTCCGGAACGTCATCAACAAAAACGTCACCTGGGACGAGATCGAAAAGACCTGCACCATTGCCTTCAACGCAGGCTATACCTCTGTCAAGCTCTACTTTATGATGGGCCTGCCCACCGAGACCATGGAGGATATCGAGGGCATTGCCGAGACGGCCCAGAAGGTGGTGGACCTGTATTACGCAAACCCCAAGCACGCCAAGGGCCGGGGCGTACAGGTGACCATCAGCTGCGCCTGCTTTGTGCCCAAGCCCCACACTCCCTTTGAGTTTGTGCCCATGGACACCGCCGAGACCCTGCAGGCCAAGCAGAAGCACCTGCTGGAAAGCGTCCATAGCCGGAAGATCAAGGTGAACTATCACGACAGCACCACCAGCTTCCTGGAGGGCGTGTTCGCCAAGGGCGACCGCCGCCTGGCTCCGGTGATCGTGGAGGCCTACAAACGGGGCTGCTACTTTGACGGCTGGGAGGAGTGCTTCCGGTACGATACCTGGATCCAGACCTTTGCAGACCTGGGCATCGACCCGGCCTTCTACTGCCAGCGTCCCATCGGCCTGGACGAGGTGACCCCCTGGTCCCACATGGATTACGGCGTTACCCACGAATACCTGGTACGGGAGTACAACAAGGCCCTGGCTGCCCAGACCACGCCCCCCTGCAACCGGGTGTGCAACGCCTGCGGTGCCAATCATCTGTTAGGAGGTCCCTGCTTTGATTACAGTCAGAATCTCGTTTGAAAAAAAGAATGAGGCCTCCTACATCTCCCTGCTGGACCTGCAGCGGGTGATGCAGCGGGTGCTCAAGCGCAGCGGCCTGCCGGTGTGGCATACGCTGGGCTTCAACCCCCACATCTACATGACCTTTGCCTGCCC
>CAKSXW010000070.1 GCA_934518555.1 uncultured Faecalibacterium sp.
GGCAGGATGCCGTCGGACACCATGAAGGTGCAGCTGCGGATGTGGTCGGTGATGACGCGGATGGAGATGTCGTCCTTGGCGTTGGAGCCGTAGGTCTTGTTTGCGATGTGCTCCACGTGGTGCAGCACGCTCTGGACGGTATCCACCTCAAACAGGTTGCCCACGCCCTGCATCACGCAGGCCAGGCGCTCCAGGCCCATGCCGGTGTCGATGTTGGGGCGGGCCAGACGCTCGTAGTGGCCCTTGCCGTCGGCGTCGAACTGGCTGAACACCAGGTTCCAGATCTCCATATAGCGGTCGCAGTCGCAGCCCACGCCGCAGGTCGGCTTGCCGCAGCCGTACTCGGGGCCGCGGTCAAAGTAGATCTCGGAGCAGGGGCCGCAGGGGCCGGAGCCGTGCTCCCAGAAGTTATCCTCCTTGCCCAGACGCACCATGTGGTCCGGGGCGATGCCCACCTTCTTGGTCCAGATATCGTAGGCCTCGTCGTCCTGCTCATACACAGAGATGTGCAGGCGGTCCTTGGGAATGGCCATCCACTCATCGCTGGTCAAAAACTCCCAGGCCCAGGGGATCACCTCGTCCTTGAAGTAATCCTGGAAGGAGAAGTTGCCCAGCATCTCAAAAAAGGTGCCGTGACGGGCGGTGATGCCCACACGCTCGATATCCGGGGTGCGGATGCACTTCTGGCAGGTGGTCACACGGTGGCGAGGGGGCTCTTCCTGGGCCAGGAACCACTTCTTCATGGGGGCCATGCCGCTGTTGATCAGCAGCAGGCTGGGGTCGTTCTTGGGCACCAGGGGGAAGCTGTCCAGGCGCAGGTGGCCCTTGCTCTCAAAAAAGCTCAGGTACTTTTCACGCAGTTCGTTCAAACCGGTCCATTGCATAGGTTTTCTCTCCTCAATCGTCCTTGGCGTTTGCACGTCAGTTTCAGGGGTATTTTATGACAGACAGGGCAGGCCGGGGCAAAAAACAAAAAAGCCTCCATCCCAACAATAGGGACGAAGACTGTTGTAAGAAGCTCCGTGGTACCACCCAGATTGCAAAGGACCCACATGGCATCCCCTGCCGCTTTCGGGCGCATTAACGCTGCACAACGTCCGGCTTTTTTCACCGGAAGCTCCGGGGCGGCGTGGAATGGACCCTGCCGGAACGCCTTGCAGCTTGGAGGACGTTCTCTCTGGACAGCGGGTTGCACATTTCTGACCCCATCATTGCCATCTGTCATGATTTCTGCTTGTGTAGAAGGGGCACACTGCCCCTTGCGTACAGTTAAATTATAGCATACACAAATGGTTTGTCAACGGGTTTTGGCAAAATTCGCAGCAGGGGGCCTTACCGCCCCAGCACGATGCGGATCAGGTTCTTATCCAGCTGGAGGGTGCGGTTCCAGGGGTTCAGGATCAGGCCCTGGAGTTCCGGCACCGTCAGTGCCGCCTCCAGCAGCTTCTCTATCTCTGCCAAAAAGGTAGACTGCACCGCCTCCGGGCCCTTCAATTCTTCCTCAAAGCTGGTAAAGGCATACCACCAGAGGGCGTTTTCTCCGGTGCGGAGGGTCCGCAGCTGCACGGCACCGCCCACAGCCCCCGGCTCCACTGCCACCACCAGCTGTCCCCCCTCCTTCATGCGGCGGCGCAGCACCGTAAGGGTGTGGGCCAGCTGCTCCTGGGTAGGCTCCTGCTGGAGGGCCAGCACTGCCTGCTCCAGCTTTTCGTTGCCCTGCAGGCCTTCGTCTTTGGGTCGGTTCATAGAGGGTCCTTTCCCGGCCTGGCAGGCCGTGTGCAGCAGGGTCAGCCTGCTGTTTTTGTCATGTAAAGTAGTTTCAGAACAGGTCCAGCATATTGTCCAGGTAGATGGCTTCCCGCACCTGGAGCTGGTATTCCGGCCGGACCATGTAATACAGCAAAAATTCCAGGATCAAAGCACTGCCCAGCCCCCGGCCCTCGATCTTGAACTGGGTAAAGCCCCGGGGCAGGTAGACCTGCTGGATGTCCTGGATGCTGATAAAGGCCGGGCTTTCCATGGCTTTGGAAAAGCGATACCCCTCCCCGGCGTCCGGGGCGGCACAATGGTGCTCCGGGCAGGGCTCCCCCAGGTTTTTGCGGCTTACGGTCTCGTAACACCGTGCCCGGTCCTGGCAGCCCACCCAGCAGCACTCGTTGCACAAAAATTCCACTTTGTCCTTCTGCGCCTGGGGCAGGCTTTCCAGCTGGGGCAGGGCCTTGTTCAGCCGGAAATCCGGCACCACATACCGGAACTCCGGCCGCCGCAGCTCTGCCTGGAGCTGTTCAAACTTTGTCAGCACCTTGGTGGTGGAGGACACCAGATATAGCTCCGGGAACCGCTGCTGCAGGTAGTCTACCAGCAGATCCGAGTGGAGGATGACCCCGTTTTTGCCCGGGCCCTCCCGGGCCAGCAGGGCGCACAGGCTGTTGCACCGGGGATCCTTCAGGTGTTCCGGCCGCAGCAGGGAGTTGCTGAAGGTGAGCCGGGCTGAGATGCCGTACTGCCGCAGCAGGGCCAGCACCTGGGCCGGGTCCTCCTCCCCAAAGCCTGCCCGGCCGCCGCCCCACAGGCAGTCTGCCGGGGCTCCATAGATAGAGCCGATCCGGCACCACTCATAAAAATACTCCCGGTGCTGCCGGTACAGGGGCAGAAACAGCTGATACAGAGGCAGAAACTCAAAGGCTCCCGGCAGGTGGTACACCGCCTTTCCGGCGGCAAGGGGGGTTGGGTCCATGGTCTTTGTCCTTTCTCCCTCAGGCTTCCGGCCCGGTAGGGGCAGGCAGCCCGGTCTGCTTGCAGATCATTTCTGTCAGCTTCTGCTCCATGGTGGCACAGTTGGCGATGCGGTAGGGCCAGAAGTAGGCCACACCCTGGCAGTCCTCCTGGGAGAGGTCACTGTTCACCAGCAGCAGCTGGTCCGGCGTCACCTGCAATTTTGTGCACAGATCCGCATATTTCCCGTAATCGATGTTCCGGCTGGAGGATTTGGCCTCGATCCAGAAGAACACCCCGTTTACAGAAAAGGCCACGTCCAGCTCATGGGAGGATCCGGTGTCCGGGGTGCCTGCCAGGATCACATTGGAGCACAGGGACGCAGCAGCCCCCTGCTGGGTCCGGTATCTTTCCAGCAACTGCCGGGTGCAGTGGACCACATACAGCTCCAGCCAATGGCCGCTGACAAAGTTCCGCACCATCTCGTTATCTGAGGCCAGGGTGCACAGGATGCGGCTGGTGTTGGCACTGATCTCTGAAAACAGCCCCAGGTGGTCCCAGCTCTGGGCCAGGGCCACCACACGCTCCCGGGATTCGCTGCTGGCCTCCTTGGGCATCCGGAAGGTGAAGGAATCATGGAATTGGAGGTGGCTGCGGATGAACTGCAAAAAGGCTGCGGCCACCGGGTCTTGCAGGGCCTGGCCGATCTCCCAGGCCAGCTTTTGCACCGCCAGCGGCGGCAGGTCCTGCTGCCGCACCTGCTGGGTGATGGTGTAGCCCTGCCGCACCAGATATTCCTCCGCCGTAAGGGGCTCCGGCTCTTGTACCGGGTCCGGCTCCTGTTCCGGCTCCTCCGGGGCCTCACAGGGCTGGTAGTTCAGCTTCCATCCCTGGACATAGGTGGGGCACCGGGTCAGCTGGGCCAGGGTGTGGTAGTGGGTGTCCGGGTTTTCCAGAGGGAACACCAGCTTGTTCTTTTCCGGGTTCAGCACCAGGGTGCCCTGGTCCAGGGCTCTCTGGTAGCTGTCCAGCAGCAGGTTGCGGCCCAGTTTTACCACTCCGGCAGCCGTAGCAGCGGAGCACCCGGCATTTTTAGCCATGGAGATCAATAGGTTCTTCACCTTTGGTGCAAAGCTGATCTCCTTCAGCTGCTCCAGGGTGGGCACTGCGGCCTCCTCAGGCTGCTGGGCCGGGGCAGGCTCCGGCTCCACCGGGGGCTCCTGGACCGGGGCCGCTGGCTGGGGCGCCGGGGCTGCCGGGCGAGCCGCTGGTTCCGTGCAGGTCTCTGTCACAAAGGCCTGGTAGGAGCCCAGGCAGTCCAGCTTGCCTGCCAGGGCCAGCCCGGCATACACTGCCGCTGCCCGGGCCGGACTGTTCCGGTCCTTTTTGGAGCTGCCCAGTTCCAGGTCCGAGAAGGCCCCAAACTTCAGCAACGCCTCTGCCTTTTCCGGGTTCTGCTGCAAAGCCTTGCCGTAGATCCAGTTGAAAAAGGCGTAGGGGTGGGGCTCCACAGGATAGTCCTGCCCCTCCAGCCGGAAGCCCAGGCATTTTCCGCTTTGCTGGAGCCGGGGATCCTTTTGCACCTTTTGCCGGGAAAGCTGCAGCAACTCCGGGTAGGGGCCGCCGTTTTCAAACACCTTGGAGGCCTCGTAGACGATGCCCACCGGCACCTCCTGCTCCAGGGATGCCAGCCGCAGCGGCAGCTTCATGGCAGCAGCCGCCACCCCCTCCGGCTGGGAGGAGGCCAGGCTCACCTCCAGCGCCGCCACCTCCGGGTACACATCGTGGAAGGTGTCCAGCACAGCCTGAACGTTCTGGTGTTTGGACCCACTGGCCCAAGGAAAGGTCACCGAGACCTCCTTTACATAGGGGTACTCCCCCAGGGGGAGATAAACTTTTCGTACTGCCATACCACGCCCTCCGATCCGGTGAATGGAATCTGTTCTTTTTATTTTACCACGGTTTGCCTCACCGGAAAAGCCCCAGAGGCCCAAAAAGGCCCCTGCAGGGCCGGAACCGCTCCGTCTGCAGGGGCCTGGGGACCTGGGGGTCTTGCTTAGTGGCAGCCGTGATTGCCGCAGCCGTGCTCGCCGCAGGAATGGCCGCCCTCGTGGGCGTGGTGGCTGCACTGGACATTGGGGTCGTAGGCCAGGCTCTGGGCCAGCAGGGCCTGCACCGCTGCATCTGCGTCGCCGCTGACACCGCCGTACAGCTGGATGCCAGCCTGGGCCAGGGCCACCTGGGCACCGCCGCCAATGCCGCCGCAGATCAGGACATTCACGCCCTGCTGCAGCAGAAAGCCAGCCAGGGCACCGTGGCCGCTGCCGTTGGTGCTGACCACCTCTGCGCTGGTGATGACGCCCTGCTCCACGGTGTAGAGCTTGAACTGCTGGGTGTGGCCAAAATGCTGGAAGATCTGACCATTTTCGTAGGTGACTGCGATTTTCATATCATACACTCCTATTTATAGATCTGATGGTTCCATTATATCCCCTCCGGCCTAAAAAGCAAGGGCTGTGCCCCCCTGCAAGAGCCCTTGCTCCGGTTTGTCAACCGTTTTTGGCCTTTTGGGGACAGAGAAGTTTTTTACGTTTCTTTGTGTAAAACATCAATGGTCTTTTGAGGGCCGACGTGGTACAATAGCAAGCGTTGTGCGCCTGCACAGAAAACCAGGATGAAGGAGCTGCTGACCCTGTGGATACGATCCATTTGTTCCCCGGCGAAGAACGCTGTGTCAATTTTCGAGATGCCGACGGCATCCCCAAAGTGCGTTACACCTATTGCTCGCTGCACGGCAGACTGTTCAACTGCACCTGCCGTTCCAAAGACGAGGCCCAGCGGCTGTGCGAGGACTGGCTGGTGACCCAGGACCGCTGCTATATCAATTAAACCGACCCTTGACCACCGGACTGCCCCAGGGCAGCCCGGTTTTTTTGCTGGGCCAGCCCCCGAGAAGGCTCCCTGGCAGATAAGATTTGGTAAAGGCTGCCTTTGCCTCTTGACAGCGGCAGCCGGAGACTGTTTTAATGGGTCTGATAAAAGGGAGTAAAGGGCGGCGCACCGGGTCCTGTACCGGATGGGCCGCTGCATGGCAGCGTCATCACGGCAGCAATGCCCGATGCCATGTGTTGGCTTGAGACTTTTGTCACAGACACTGTGCTGTGGCAGAAGTCTTTTTTCTTGCCCCGGCACCCAAGCACAAGGAGGCAATGAACAAGCATGAACCTTTTGAACACCTTTGGCAGTCTCTTTTCCAACTTTGGGAACCTGACCTGGCAGATGGTGGTGATGTGGGCCATTGGTGCCCTGCTGATCTACCTGGCCATTGCAAAAAAGATGGAGCCCAGCCTGCTGCTGCCCATGGGCTTTGGGGCTATTCTGGTCAACCTGCCCGGCTCCGGAGCCATTACCCAAGGGGACACCGTAGGCCCCATCTCCGCCCTGTTTGAGGCCGGAATGTCCAACGAACTTTTCCCCCTGCTGCTGTTTATCGGCATTGGTGCCATGATCGACTTTGGCCCCCTGCTGGAAAAGCCCTGGCTGATGCTTTTTGGCGCAGCCGCACAGTTCGGCATCTTTTTCACCCTGTTCCTGGCCGGGTTCTTCTTTGACCTGAAGGACGCCGCCTCCATTGCCATCATCGGTGCCGCCGACGGCCCCACCGCCATCTTTGTGGCCAACACCCTGGGGTCCCAGTACCTGGGTGCCATTATGGTGGCAGCCTACAGCTACATGGCCCTGGTGCCCATCGTTCAGCCCCCGGTGATCCGGCTGCTGACCACCCACAAGGAGCGGCGCATCTCTATGCCCTACCAGCAGGGCAAGGTGACCCAGCTCACCAAGATCCTGTTCCCCATCCTGGTCACTGTCATTGCCGGGCTGGTGGCCCCGGCCAGCGTTGCCCTGGTGGGCTTTCTCATGTTCGGCAACCTGCTGCGGGAATGCGGCGTGCTAAATACCCTCAGCGAGACAGCCCAGAACGTGCTGGCCAACCTGATCACCATCCTGCTGGGGCTGACAGTGGCCGGGCAGATGACCGCCGACAAGTTCGTCCGGCCCGACACCCTGCTGATCCTGGCCCTGGGCCTGGTGGCCTTTGTCTTTGACACCGCTGGCGGCGTGCTGTTTGCCAAGCTGCTGAACCTCTTTTTGCCGGAGGGCAAAAAGCTGAACCCCATGATCGGTGCTGCCGGCATCTCGGCCTTTCCCATGAGCGGCCGGGTGGTCAACAAGATGGGTCTGGAAGAGGACCCCCAGAATTTCCTGCTGATGTATTCCATCAGCGTCAATGTTTCGGGCCAGATCGCTTCCGTCATTGCAGGCGGATTGATCCTGACCCTGCTGGCTTAAAGGAGGTACCCCTATGCTTCATCTTTCTTCCTGGACCGCTACCCTGCCTATCCTGGTCATCGGCATGGTAGGCATCCTTCTGGTCATGGGCGTCCTGGTGCTGGCAGTCATGCTGCTGAACAAGCTGACCCACCGGGATTAAGACCGGACCCTTTCCACACTTAAAAACCGCAGCCCCTGCCGGAGCATCTTGCCCGGCAGGGGCTGCGGTTTTGTGTCAGAGATATTTTTAGGGCAGCTGCACACTGCCTTGTCTCCCTTGTGGTCAGAATTGTGGTCAAGCCCAACTGAGGCCCGGGGATAAAACAAAAAAGAACCGACGATTTCTAACGTGAAATCGTCGGTTCTGAATGGTCCAGCAGAGCTGGACAAATCCGAACTTTTTTCCTCCGCTGAGTCGGCGGTCAAAGTGTCCTCAAAACGGACGGTTTGGGCGCCATCTTTGTAGTTGAACGTGATCAGCATCCGGTCATCATACAGGAAAATGGCATTGACAAAAATTTCAATCAATGCTTTGCGTTGCTTTTTCTGCGAAATATCGAACTTTCTGAATTTCATCAGCCAGAACCGGATGAAATCCTCATTGAAGCTGGGCTTCTTCAATTTTTCATCTGCGATTTTTGCAGT
>CAKSXW010000071.1 GCA_934518555.1 uncultured Faecalibacterium sp.
CGCTATATGGAGATCTGGAACCTGGTGTTCAGCCAGTTCGACGCCGACGGCAAGGGCCACTACGAGCGTCTGGCCCGGCCCAACATTGATACCGGCATGGGCCTGGAGCGTCTGGCCTGCGTGATGCAGAACGTGGGCAACCTGTTTGAGGTGGATACCGTGCAGAGCGTGCTGCACCATGTGGAGCACATTGCAGGCAAGACCTACAAGCAGGACCCCAAGACCGATATCTCCATCCGTGTCATCACCGACCACATCCGCAGCTGCACCTTTATGGTGTCTGACGGCATCCTGCCCTCCAACGAGGGCCGTGGCTATGTGCTGCGCCGTCTGCTGCGCCGTGCCGCCCGTCATGGCCGGATGCTGGGCATCGACCACCCCTTCCTGGTGGACCTGGTGGAAACTGTCATCCAGTCCAGCGAGTCTGCTTACCCCGAGCTGCGGGAGCATGACGCCTATATCAAAAAGGTCATTGGCACCGAGGAGGCAAACTTTGCCCGTACCATCGATGCCGGCATGAACATCCTGAACAACATGATCGACGCTCTGGAAAAGGCCCACCAGCACCTGCTGAGCGGCCTGGACGTCTTTAAGCTCAACGACACCTTCGGCTTCCCCCTGGATCTGACCAAGGAGATCGCTGCAGAGCAGGGCCTGGAGATCGACGAGGACGGCTTCCATGCTGAGATGAAGAAGCAGAAGGAGCGTGCCCGTGCCGAGCGCCTGAAGAAGAACATCTCCGGCTGGAGCGAGGACCTGTTCGGCGGCCTCACCGCCGAGCCCACTGTCTTTACCGGCTACGACACCCTGATCGACAAGGGCACCGTTGTGGCCCTCAGCGATGAGGAGACCCTCACCGACGCCATTGCCACCGACGAGGAGGCAAAGGACGGCGTGCTGGTGGTGCTGGACAAGACCCCCTTCTACGCTGAGATGGGCGGTCAGGCTGCCGACCACGGCGTGCTGAACGGGGCTGAGTGCAGCCTGCGTGTGCTGGACGTGAAAAAGACCCCCAGGGGCTACTACGTCCACACCTGCGTGCTGGAAAGCGGCATCGTGAAGGTGGGCGATGTGCTCACCGCCCAGGTGGACAAGGAATACCGCATGGCCATTGCCCGGAACCACACCGCTACCCACCTGCTGCAGGCTGCCCTGCGTGAGGTGCTGGGTGACCATGTGCACCAGGCTGGTTCCTACCAGGATGCCTCCATCACCCACTTCGACTTTACCCACTTCAGTGCTGTGACCCCCGAGGAGCTGGCACGTGTGGAGAAGATCGTCAACGACAAGATCTTTGAGGGCCTGAACGTTACCGTGAACGAGATGCCCATTGAAGAGGCCAAGAAGCTGGGCGCTATGGCTCTGTTTGGCGAGAAGTACGGCAAGGTGGTCCGTGTGGTGGACATCGAGGGCTGGTCCACCGAGTTCTGCGGCGGCACCCATGTCAAGAACACCGCTCAGATCGGCTGCTTCAAGATCGTGAGCGAGGCTTCTGTGGCTGCCGGCATCCGCCGCATCGAGGCTGTCACCGGCAAGAACCTGCTGCTGCGTGCAAACCTGCAGGAGGCTATGCTGCACACCGTGGCAAATACCCTGAAGGCCAACAACGTCACCGCACTGCCCGTGCGTGCCGAGGCTGTGATGGCTGAGAACAAGGCCATGAGCCGGGAGCTGGAGGAGCTGAAGGCTAAGATCGCCGCCTCCAAGGTGGACAGCCTGTTCAACAACGCTGAGGACGCCGACGGCGTGAAGATCGCCTCTGCATACTTTACCGGTACCACTGGCGACACCCTCCGTGGTATGTGCGACAGCATCCGTGACAAGGCCGTGAACCCTGTGGTGGCTGTGCTGGTGGGCAAGGCCGAGGACAAGATCACCATGGCTGTCACCGTCAACAAGCTGGCACAGGAAAAGGGCCTGAAGGCCGGTGTGCTGGTAAAGGAGCTGGCTGCTATCGCCGGCGGCAAGGGCGGCGGCAAGCCGGACTTTGCCATGGCTGGCCTGAAGGACGAGACCAAGATCGACGAGGCACTGGCTGCTGTGGGTGCCATCGTCAAGAAGGCTCTGGGCTAAAAAATAAAACGGGCTGGCCCTCTCAAGGCTCACGCCGTGAGGGAGAGGGCCAGAACGTTTATGTAGAAGCAGGAAGGAGTGTTCCCCATGGAAGATTGTCTGTTTTGCATGATCGCAGAGGGCAAGATCCCCTCCAAAAAGCTGTATGAGGATGAGCAGGTGGTGGCGTTTTACGACATCAACCCCCAGGCCAAGGTGCACTTTTTGGTGGTGCCCAAAAAGCACATTGCTTCTGCCGCTATGCTGACGGAGGAGGATGGTGCCCTGCTGGGCCACATCTTTGCCGTTATCGCAAAGCTGGCCAAGGAGCAGGGGCTGGAAAATGGCTACCGCATCATCTCCAATGTGGGTGAGGATGCCGGCCAGACCGTGAAGCATCTGCATTTCCATGTTCTGGGCGGCGAAAAACTGCCTGTCTGATTCCGATACGAAAGGGAGATTTTGATTATGGCTGAGACTTATACCCTGCACGTTGCAGGCCTGACCCGTGAGTTGACCATCTGCAAGGTCAACGATCACATGGATATTGCCGCTTTCATCATGCTGGGCGACGCCGAGCTCACTGTGGCTGCTGCCGCCGAGCTGCTGAAGAAGTGCCCGGAGTTTGATATCCTGCTCACCGCCGAGGCCAAGGGCATCCCCCTGGCCCACGAGATGAGCCGTCAGAGCGGCAAGCCCTACGTCTGCGCTCGTAAGGGTGTCAAGCTCTATATGTCCGACCCTGTGGTGGTGGAGGATCAGTCCATTACCACTGCCGGTAAGCAGAAGCTGGTCATCGACCGCAAGGAGCTGGATAAGATGAGCGGCAAACGGGTGCTGGTGGTGGACGACGTGATCTCCACCGGTGGCTCCCTGAAGGCCCTGGACGACCTGGCAGAACAGACCCAGTGCACCATCGTGGGCCAGGCTGCTGTTCTGGCCGAGGGCGATGCTTCTGAGCGCAAGGACATTATCTTCCTGGAGCCGCTGCCCCTGTTCTTCCACTGATTTGCCATGAGACGCCCACTCTGCGTATTTTGCGCCGGGATGTTGGGTGTTGAGCTTTTGTGCGCTTTTTTGCCGCAAACGGGATGTTTTATGCCGTTTGCGGCATTTTTTGTTTGCCTTCTGCTGGTGCTCTGCCTGCTGCCCGGCACCCGGAAGCCGGCTTTCTGCCTCTTGCTGGGGGCAGCGGCAGGCATGGGAGCGGTGCTCGCCACCCGGGACCGCTTGGACCGCACCCGGGCTATGTATGCCGGGCGGCCTCTGGTGCTTACTGCCCAGGTGGAGCAGGTGCAGGAGTCCTATTGCCCCGGGGTGGTGGATGCGGTGCTGTATGTGGAAGAAGTAAACGGCACCCCGGCCCGGTTCCGGGTGTCCTGCACTGCCCTCCCTGCCTGTGAGGCCGGGCAGCTGGTCCAGGGACGGTTCGTGCTGTCGGCTCCGGCCCGGCGGCAGCAGCTGGAATTGTATACCGACGGCATCGCCCTGACGGCAGAGCTGGAGGGCCAGGAGCGGTCGCTCAGGGTCCTGGGGGAGAGCACCAGCTTCCGGGCCCGGACCCACAGATTGCAGCAGCGGCTCAGCAGTTCCCTGCGCCGCCGGATGGAGGGCTCTGCCGGAGGGGTGCTGGCTGCCATGGTAGTAGGGGACCGAGAGCATTTGTCCCCGGCTTTGCGGAGTGCCTGCCGAGGTGCCGGGCTTTCCCATGTGCTGGTGGTCAGCGGAATGCACGTTTCGGTGCTTTGCGGTGAGATCTTCAGCTCCCTGCTGCCCTATGGGTGGGAGCTGAGCTACCGCCGCCGGAAACGCCGGGCGGTGTTCCGAGGCCTGCTGGCCCTGGTGCTGGTAGGGGTCACGGGGTTTACCCCTTCGGTGCGCCGGGCGGCGGTGTCGGTGTGGGTCAGTGCCCTGGGCGTGTGGGTCTATGGAGCTCCGGACGCCCTGACCTCCCTGGCGGCAGCAGGCATCCTGATGACCGCAGGCAACAGCTATGCAGTGTGTGACATCGGGTTTGAACTCTCCTTTGCGGCGGTGCTGGGGACCCTGGCCGGAGCTGCGTGGTTCCGGCGGACCAGGCAGGCCTGTGCAAAAAAGGAGACTGCCCGGGGCAAAGCAAAGCGATGGACCGCAGACCGGGGGTGGGCCCTGTGGGAGGCGGTGTGCATCTCCGCCTGTGCCTCGGCGGCGGCCTTTCCGGTGCTGGTGCTCCGGGGCCTCAGCGTCAGTCTCTATGCCGTGGTGTCCGGGGTGGTGGTGCTGTGGATGATCCAGCCCCTGCTGCTGTTGGGGCTGGGGGCCGCCTTTGCCGGGCTGATCCCGGCGCTGGAACCGGTATACGGGGCCCTTTCCTGGGCTGCGGCCTTCCTGGCAGGGCTGCTGAACCGCTGGGCGGTGTGGATCGCCGCAAAGCCCGGGGCAGGGCTCTACTTCGATACGGCCTATGCTGGGCTGGCGGCGTTGGCGCTGCTGGGCCTTTTGTGGCTGGCCTACCACTGGAAGGTCCGCTGGCAGGTGGCAGTGCCCTGCCTCCTGGTGGCGGCAGGGGTGTCTCTGGGGCTGGGCAATGCCCTGAGCCGGGATGTGGTGCACCTGGACCTGGTGGGCAGTGTCAACAGCCCGGCAGTGGTGCTGACCCAAAACCAGACGGCTGTGGTGCTGTTCCGGGGTGGGGCCTCCACCCAAAGGGCGGTGGAAAACCAGCTGGCCCGGCGAGGGGTGACCACGGTGGAACTGCTGGTGGACCTTCGGACAGACCCCCAGACCCCTTGCAGCCTGCCAGCTCGGCAGGGCTGCCGGATGGTGGTGCTGCCTGCTGGGACCACTCGGACCTGGCAGTGCACGGCGGCCCGGGTGGAACTGCTGCGGACCTCTGGGGGCGGCCTTGCCCGGCTCACCATTGGCAACCGACAGCTGGTGACCCTCAGCGGCACCGTGGAGCTGGCCCGGCCCCTGAGGGTTCAATGGCTGCTGGCCTCCCCTGCAAGGCCCCAGGGGGTGCAGTATCAGCGGCTGCTGACCCTGGGCCGATACGACTGGATGGCCCCCGATGGGCCGGAGCCTGCTGCCTCCCTGGCTCTGCGCCGGGGCGGCGGATGGAATACCGGGGAACGCTTTGCATTCGGGGCCGGATGTGGTACAATACATACTGCAAACAACTGACAGAAAGGGGGCCGCTGCATGGCCACTGAAACAAAGCTCCGGCAGCTGGCTGACAAGGGCTGCCCGGTCTACTATTTCTACTCCAGCGAGCGGTATCTGGTACGGCAGGCAGTGTCGGCAGCGGTGAAGGTCCTGTCCGCAGACAGTGACGAGGACGCCACGGTGCTGGATGGGGCCGCCCCGGAGATCGAGCAGCTCATTATGGCAGCAGGCACCATCTCCTTTTTTGGCACACGCCGGGTGGTGGTGCTGCCGGAGCTGGACCCGGCCGCCTACAGCACCAAGGACCTGGAGGAGCTGTGCAGCACCCTGGCCAGCCTGGAAAATGCGGTGGTGGTGCTGGGCAGCGTGTTCGCCCTGGACCGCAGCAAGCTGAAGCTGGGCAAGCAAGCCCAAAAGCTGCTGGCCCAGTGCAAGAGCCTGGGCTATGCCGAGGAGCTGGCCAAGCCTAAGCCCTTTGAGCTGAAAAATATGATGATCCAACGGGCCCAGGAGCAGGGCACGGCTCTGCCGGAGGGCGCAGCCACGGCCCTGCTGGAACGCTGCGGGGAGGACCCCTTTTTGCTGGAAAACGAGGTGGATAAGCTCTGTGCACTTTCGGGCTACCAGACCGTTACGGCGGCTATGGTGGCAGAGATGAGCACCGTGAGCCTGGAGGCAGACGTGTTTGAGATGATCCGGATGATCACCGCCAAAAACGCCACCGGGGCCTGCAAAAAGCTCCAGACCCTGCTGCGGCTGCAGCAGGAGCCCATTGCCATTACAGCCGCCATGATCGGCAGCTATGTGGACCTGTACCGGGTAAAGCTGGGGGCCTCCAAGCGCAAAAATTACAGTGCTGTGCACAAAGACTTTGGGTATAAGGGCAGCGACTACCGCCTGAAGCGGTCGGCAGACACCGCCGCCCACTATACCCTGAACCAGCTGGAGGCCTGCCTACAGGTGCTGCTGGAGCTGGACCAGAGCCTGAAAAGCCAGCCCACCAGTGCCCAGACACTGCTGGAAATGACGCTGTGCCGGTTGGCCGCAGCAGGGAGTGGACGATGATGCAGAACGAGATGATCCATACGGACCGGGTGTTGATCGTGGAGGGCAAGTACGACGCTGCCCGTCTGGCCCACCTGACCGACGCCATGATCCTGCTGACCGACGGGTTTGGCATTTACAGCGATAAAAAACGACAGCAGCTGTTTAAGGACCTGGCCCGGAAAAACGGCCTGATCCTGTTGACGGATTCCGATGCGGCAGGGTTCCGCATCCGCAACTATATCACCAACCTGGTGGGGGCCCAAAACGTGGTGCAGGCCTATGTGCCAGCCATCCACGGCAAGGAAAAGCGGAAGGAACAGCCCGGCAAAGAGGGCCTGCTGGGGGTGGAAGGCGTGGAGGATGCCATCGTGCTCCAGGCTCTGCGAGACGCCCTGGGGCCGGAGGTGGGTCAGGCAGCCCCCAGCCCGGAGGGGCGGCAGATCACCTACACGGACCTGTATGAGTGGGGGCTTTCCGGCAAGCCCGGCAGCGCCCAGCGCAAGGCTGCTTTGCTGAACACCCTGGGCCTGCCCCCTCGGCTGTCCAAAAAGGAGCTGGTGGAGGCCTTGAATCGGCTGTACACCTTCCAGCAGCTGGATGAATTGCAGCGCAAGCTGTCGGACTGAACCCCGGCGGCAGAAACTGACCCAACAAAAAAGAGATAGACGCCCCAAAGGAAGCGTCTATCTCTTTTTTTGTGGAGAGCGGCAAGCCGGCTTACCGCATATACTTCAGGATCTGGCGGCCGATGTAGCGGTGGCCCTCAACGGTGGGGTGGCCATCGTTGGCGGTGCGAGTGTAGGGGATGGGCACATAGGTCACATCATACTGGGCGGCCAGCTTGGCTACGGCGGTGTTCAGCCGACGGAAGTGGCGGCTCCAGGAGGGCATCAGGGGCACCGGGTTATTGTAGCTCAGCACCATGATCTGGGCGTCGGGGTTCAGCTCACGCAGGTCCTTCATTACCCGTTCCACCTGGGACACCGTGTCGGCGTAGGTGGAGGTGCAGATCTGGTTCATGCCGGTGGTCAGCAGGTACATCACGGCACGGAACTCCGAGGGGGTCAGGGTCAGCCGCTTCAGGCTGTCCATAAAGTCGTCGATGTTGTCCGGGGTCAGGTTGCGGAACATTCCGGTGACCATGCTGTTGGCCAGCTTTTCACTTTTCCAGTTGG
>CAKSXW010000072.1 GCA_934518555.1 uncultured Faecalibacterium sp.
AAAAAATACAAGTCGTTCATAAAAAAGACTTAAAAAATCAGGCGGATTATGCTAGAATAACTACGTTGTATGCTGGCCTCGTATTGCGAAGCCGCCAGCCCGGGGACCGGTTCCGGCCTGCCGGGCGAGGCGTCAGCAAACCGCTGCGAAAGTGGATGAACGAGGCCGGGGTCCCACCGGAAGCAAGAGACGGCCTGCCCCTGCTGGCAGCAGGCAGCCAGGTGCTTTGGGTGTGGGGAGAGGGATTTGCAGAGGGCCTGGCCCCAGACCAGACCACAGCAGAGATCCTGCAAATGGATTTGGAAACTTGAATGGATAAAGGAGAAACATCATGAGCATGAACGATGATATCAAGGCCGTTCTGGTGTCGGAAGAACAGCTGAAGGCCAAGGTGGCCCAGTTGGGTGCCCAGATCAGCAAGGACTACGAGGGCAGCAACCTGGTGCTGGTGTCCATCCTCAAGGGCTCCGTGGTCTTTATGGCCGACCTGATGCGTGCTGTTACCATCCCTTGCAGCATCGACTTTATGGTGGTGTCCAGCTACGGCGGCAGCAACACCACCACCAGCGGCCTGGTGAAGATCATCAAGGACCTGGACGGCGATCTGTCCGGCAAGGACGTGCTGATCGTGGAGGACATCCTGGACACCGGCGTCACCCTGTCCAAGCTGGTGCCCATGCTCAAGATGCGGAACCCCAACTCCGTCAAGATCTGCACCATCCTGGACAAGCCCAGCCGCCGCAAGGCCGACATCCAGCCCGACTACGAGGGCTTCCAGGTGCCGGACGAGTTTGTGGTGGGCTATGGCCTGGACTACGACGAAAAGTACCGCAACCTGCCCTATGTGGGCGTTCTCAAGCCCGAGGTCTACGCACAGTAAGCCCCGGATCAAATTCATCCTGAACTGGAGTTGATTTTTTTGCAACCGAAGAAACCTCGCCTGAACCCGCTGATCCTGGCACTGGCCCTGGCGGCTGTGCTGATGGTGTGGTCTGTGCTGGGCGGCAGCGGCAACAGCGGCAGCTCGTCGTCCATGGCCTATTCCACAGCGGTCCAGTATTTTGAAAACCTGCAGGTCACCAAGTTCACCCTGGACCTGAACACCAGCGTGCTGACCATGACCCTCAAGGAGGGCAAGCTGGACCTGCCGGACCCCTCGGCCCAGACGGCCACCCAGGCCACCGGCGGCCTGCTGTCCGGCATGCTGTCCTCCTCGTCCTCGGCGTCCACCGGGGCCGTGGCCAACAGCGACGGCACCGTGACGGTGCGGTATAAGCTGCCTTACGCCTCGATGTTCGTAAAGTACGTCAACGATTATATCGAGGCCTACGACGCAGCCAACCCCGACGCCCCCATGGAATACGATTACACCCCCCTGAAGGACACCATCCCCTGGATGGAGATCCTGTTCTACCTGGGCATGCTGGCTTGCACCGGCTTCCTGCTGTTCTCCATGATGCGGGGCGGCGGTGCCGGCGGCGGCATCATGAACGTGGGCAAGGCCCGGGTCAAGGACGAACGGGAGAACAAAAAGACTGCCACCTTTGCCGACGTTGCCGGCGAGGATGAGGAAAAAGAGGAGCTCAAGGAAGTGGTGGAGTTCCTCAAGAGCCCCGACAAGTTCAACACCCTGGGGGCCCGGATCCCCCACGGTGTGCTGCTGGTGGGCCCTCCGGGTACCGGCAAGACCCTGCTGGCCCGTGCCTGTGCCGGTGAGGCCGGGGTGCCCTTCTACTCCATCTCCGGTTCCGACTTTGTGGAGATGTATGTGGGCGTAGGCGCATCCCGTGTCCGTGACCTGTTCGACAAGGCAAAAAAGACCATGCCCTGCATTATTTTCATCGACGAGATCGACGCCGTGGGCCGTCAGCGCGGTGCTGGCCTGGGCGGCGGCCACGACGAGCGGGAGCAGACTTTGAACCAGCTGCTGGTGGAGATGGATGGCTTTGAGGCCAACGATGGCATCATCGTCATGGCTGCCACCAACCGTGCCGACATCCTGGATAAGGCTCTGCTGCGGCCGGGCCGCTTTGACCGTCAGGTCTATGTGGGCCTGCCGGACGTAAAGGGCCGTGAGGAGATCCTGAAGGTCCACACCAAAAACAAGCCCCTGGCCCCGGATGTGTCCCTGAAGGTCATTGCCCAGCGCACCGCCGGTTTTGCCGGTGCTGACCTGGAAAACCTGGTCAACGAGGCCGCCCTGCTGGCTGCCCGACGCAGCCGCAAGGCCATTACCATGGAGGATATTGAAGAAGCCTCCATGAAGGTCATGGCAGGCCCGGAGAAAAAGAGCCGGGTGGTGACCCCCGAGGAGAAAAAGCTCACCGCTTACCACGAGGCAGGCCACGCTGTGGCAGGCTTCTACTGCAAGCATCACCCCCGGGTCCATGAGATCACCATCATCCCCCGGGGCCAGGCTGGCGGCTACACCATGTACCTGCCGGAAAAGGACCGCAGCTACGTGACCAAGGGCGAGATGTTCGAGGACATCGTGTCCAGCCTGGGCGGCCGTGTGGCCGAGCAGCTGATCCTGGAGGATATCTCCACCGGTGCCTCCAACGACCTGCAGCAGGCCACCAACATCGCCCGGCAGATGATCACCAAGTACGGCTTCTCCGAGCGTCTGGGCCCTGTGGTCTACGGCACCTCCCAGGAGGAGACCTTCCTGGGCCGTGACCTGGGCCAGGGCAAGGGCTACAGCGAGACCACCGCTGCCGAGATCGACGGCGAGATGCGGGATATCATCGACGAGGCCTACGAGACCTGCCGCCGGACCCTGACGGAGCACCTGGACCAGCTGCACGCACTGGCCAAGGCCCTGATGGAGCGTGAAAAGCTCAACGAGCAGCAGTTCAACACCATTATGGCTGGGGGCACCCTGCCTCCCCTGGAGGACGTGGATGCCGGGCAGCCGGAGCAGCCTGTAGAGGCCGCCCCTGCAGAGACTGCACAGCCTGCAGAAGCTGCAGAGCCGGCGGAGACTGCCCCCCTGGCAGACCAGCTGCCTGCCCAGGACCCCACCCCGGAGCAGGACGCCCCGGAAGCAACGGAATGACCCCGGAAAGGAGCGAGTGTCGTGGAGGAAAATTTTAACCCGGTAGCACGGACCCGTGCCAACTATTACACCCCGGGCAGCCCGGTGCAGTTTGTCTGCGTGGAGCTGCTGAAGGGAGATGTCAGCGGCGAGAACGCTGTCTGCCTTACCTTCAAAAATATTTCCCGGGTGACCCTGACCGCTCTGGAGATCCACTTCAAATGCAAGGGCGTGGACGGGGTGATCCTGTGTGAGGATCAGTTCGAGTACCGGGATATCGAGGCAAAGCCCGGGGAGCTCTTTGGCATGGACGACGCCGTGTTCATTACGGCCAAGGCCATTACCAGCGTAGACGTCTCCCTGGTAAACGTGTACAACGGCAAACGGGTGGTGCACCTGGATGCCATCAAGCGAGTGCGTCTGCCGGCTCCTCGCCGCCTGACCCCGGAGCTGGAACAGGGCCTGGAGGCCCGGATGGGCCGCACGGGCCTGAAGTACCAGCCCCAGGTGCTGGAAAACGGCTGGTACTGCGCCTGCGGTGCCTTCCACCCCAAGGAGGAGGACACGGTGTACTGCACCGAGTGCCGGTGCGACCGCATCCTGCTGCAAAATGCCCTGAACACCCTGCTGCAGCCTGCCCAGGCACAGCCTGAGGCTCAGCCCCAGCAGCCTGCGGAGGAGCCCACCCGGGTGATGGGCGCAGAGCCTGCCGCCCCGGTGGAGGAGCCTACCCGGGTGGTAGGCGGCCCGGCCCCCAGCCCTGTGGAGGAGGTGGAGCCCTTTGAGCTCCACAAGGACCCGGCAGAGCAATCGGACCGTACCCGTGTGCTGGATGCAGCGGTCCGCAGCCGGTTCTCCGGCCCGGACAGTGACACCCAGGGCACCCGTGTGCTGCCTACAGTCCCTGGCCGGGGAGCCCCCCTGCCGGAGGAACCGGAGGAGGACCAGGAGCTGGAGGACCAGCGTGACAGCGTGGCCGAGGCCCTGATCCGCTGGGTGCCCCCCATCACCGCCATTGTGTGTGCGGTAGTGGCACTGTGCGGCTTTGTGTACTACCAGTTCATGCTGTAACGTCAAAAATATGCAGGGCGGAGGGAGCCGATGCTTCCTTCGCCCTTTTTGTAAAGAAAGGAGAACACCATGCAGGAGGATGCACTGCAGGTGGCCTTTGAGATCAAGACCGCCTGTGATCAGATCAGCCGGGAGCTGCTGCGGTGGCACTGGGAGCAAAAGCCCGGCAGCCACAGCCTGGACTCCCTGCTGCGGCACCTGGCCCAGCGTCAGAAGGAAAGCCCGGATTACTACGACCGGATGCCGGACCTGAGCGGAAAGACCAGCTGGCAGCAGCTGGACACCACCCTTTGTATGCGGGTGCTGCTGGACCCGGAAAAGGACGCTGCCCGGCCCCTGGACCTGTTGGGCAGCACAGCCCGGCCCGGGGCCGCCCGACGGGCCTGCAACGCAGTACGGGCCGCTCGCAACGAGGCCGCCCACGCCGCCGATGCCCGGGACGCCGCCCAGGCTGCTCTGCTGTTCCAGGAGGCAGTGGAGAGCCTGGAGGAGGGCTACCTGGGGACTGCTTTCAAGGAAGGGGAGCTGGCCCAGTATTATCGGCAGGCCGAGGGCTTTTTGGCAGAGTGTGGAGCTGGCAGCCAGCCCAAGGCCTCCAGCCAGAAGTCTGCCCCGGGGGCAAAGCCTCGCAGCACCAGCCGCAAAAAGCCTGCCTCCGGCGCTGCTGCCAGCCGCGGCAACGGCCGCAGCGGCAAGAAACCTGCCAGCCGCAAGCAGCCCCCTCGCCGGGATCATGGCAGCCGAAAGATCCTGGCAGTGCTGCTGGTGGTGCTGGTGCTGGGCCTGGTGGTCCGGGGCCTGACCATGGGCCAGGGGTGACCTGACCCACCTAAATCTGGGAAAACGTTGGAAATGTGGGATACATTTCCGGCTATTTTGTGCAGTATCGCCCAAAAACCAGAAAACTCAACAGAATAAATCCGGGTAATGCGCCTCTTGCAGGACGGGCAAAAGCAGATTATAATACACTTAAAAAGGCCCAGGTCCTAGGGCAGTCTGGCAGGAGGAAAGACGGACCATGACCATCAGTGACATCGCAAAAATGGCAGGTGTATCCAGTGCAGCGGTCAGCCGATATCTGAACGGCGGACCCCTCAGCCAGCAGAAGCGTGCCGCCATCCAGGAGGTGGTGGAGCAGACAGGCTACCGCCCGGACGCTGCCGCCCGGACCTTACGCACCGGCCGGGTGAACCAGATCGGCGTCATTGCGCCCAGCATCAGCTCCCAGTCGGTGTGGCAGATCACCGCTGGCATTGCCAGTGTGCTGGAGCAGGAAAAATACCTGATGCTGCTGGGCAGCACGGAGATGAACGAGGAACGGGAGCTGAGCTATTTTACCGCCATGCAGCACAACCACGTGGCTGGCATCATCCTGCTGGGCAGCTTTTACACCCCGGAGCTGAGCCGTGCCATCCAGAACTGCCGGGTGCCGTTGGTGATCACCGGGCAGCACTTTCCGGAGCTGCCCTGCGTGTACAGCGATAACTATGGTGCCGCCCGGGAGCTGTCCCGGCGGATGCTGGACCGGGGCCGCCGGAAGCTGGTGTACATCGGCGGCACCGAAGGGGACCAGCAGGAGGGCATCACCAGCTGCCGGGCCGGGGTACGGGATGCCCTGGCGGCGGCAGGCATGGACCCGGAGCAGCTGCCCCGGGTGAGCTGCACCAGATTTACCGTGGAGGAGGGTCACCGCTGCATGACCGAGCTGCTGAGGCTGTACCCGGACCTGGACGGCGTGGTCTGCGTTACCGAGAACGTGGCCCTGGGTGCCCTGAAGGCCCTGAAGGCTGCCGGACGGGTGGTAGGAGAAGATGTGAGCCTGGCTGGCATCGGGGACAGCTCAGAGGCGGCCCTGGCAGAGCCGGGCATCACCACGGCCCGGTTCTACCAAAAGCAGGTGGGGGCCGAGGCCGCCCGGATGCTGCTGCAGCGGCTGGAAAACCCAGACCCCCGGGAGCCGGTGCGGCAGACCACCCTGGGCTACAGCATCGTAGACCGGGGCTCTATCTGAGCAAAGGAGAAAACCATGGAGCAAAAACTGATTTTTTTGGACATCGACGGCACTCTGCTGCCCCCGGGGGAGATGCTGATCCCTGCCAGTGCCCTGGAGGCCCTGAGGCAGGCCCGGGCCCGGGGCCACCGGATGTTTTTGTGCACCGGCCGCAACCTGGCTATGACCGCCCCCTTGCTGGAATACGGTTGCTTTGACGGCGCCGTGTGCAGTGCCGGAGGCTATGTGGTCTGCGGCGGTCAGGTGCTGGTGGACCTGCCGATGGAGCCCCGGCAGCAGGCAGGCCTATATCAGGTGCTGGAACGCCACGGGGTGGACTGCACCCTGGAGTGCCGGGACGACACCTTTGGGGGCCCCAAGATGATCTCCCGTTGGAAGTTTACCGAGGCCCAGCCCAGCCAGCCTTTGAACAGCGAGGCGGAGCGTTGGCGCAAGGCCATGCAGCAGGGGATGCACATCCGGCCCCTGGAGGAATACCAGGGCCAGCCGGTGTATAAGGTGGTGTACATCGCCCAGCACCTCCACGACCTGGAGGAGGCAAAAGCCCTGTACCAGGACCAGTTCGTGTTCTGCGAGAGCAACCTGGACAGCCTGGACGACGGCATGGTCAACGGCGAGCTCATCAACCGCAAGTTTGATAAGGGCACCGGCATCCGGGCCATCTGCCAGCACCTGGGCTGGAGCCTGGCCGATACCCTTGGCTTTGGAGACAGTGACAACGACCTGCAAATGACCCAGGTGGTGGGCACCAGCGTCTGCATGGACAACGGGTCCCCCCGCCTGAAGGCCCTGTGCCACCGCATTGCGCCCTCTGTGTATGAGGACGGCCTGGCCCGGGAGTTTGCAGCCCTGGGCCTTACGGGCCCCAGCCTGTAACGGTATTTTCACCGCCCCTTGTGGGCGGTTTTTTGTTGATGCCGGGGAGATACAAAAAAGAAAAAGCACCATACCTCTTGCGAAGTACGGTGCTTTTTGGTGGAGAATACCGGGATCGAACCGGTGACCTCTTGCATGCCATGCAAGCGCTCTCCCGAACCACGCACTCACGCA
>CAKSXW010000073.1 GCA_934518555.1 uncultured Faecalibacterium sp.
TGGATGCTGCCATCTGCGAACAGGTCAAGCACCTTGCCGACCATTCCAGCGACTTTATGAAGCAGTTGGAAAAGGCACGTTCTGCCCACGCAGGCAACCGCTCCGAGTTTGAGACCAAGCTTTCCACCCTGCACAAAGAGCAGGCCGAGACGCAGCGGAAGATCAATGCACTGATCGATTCGCTGGCAGATTTCAGCGACAGCACCGCTGCTGTCCACCTGAAAAAGCGCATCGAGGAACTGAATGCACAGGATTCCGCCCTGAGTTCCCGCATCCGGGAATTGGAGAGCCTCACCGACAACGGTGTTCTGGGCGGCATCGAGTTTGACGTGATGCGGCAGCTGCTGACCGTGTTCCACGACAACATCGACGACATGACCGTGACGCAGAAGCGCGCCGCCATCTGCACTGTGGTGCGCAAGGTGGTGTGGGACGGCAAGGTGGCGCATGTGGTGCTCTTCGGTTCACCGGAGGATGAAATCGACTGGACCACCTTCCCGGTAGACCCGGAAGAGGACGAGAACGACCCCGAGGGCGGTGGAGATGGTTCCGATTCTCCGTCCGGCGTTCGCTCGGGTGAGGATAGCAAATGAGATCCGGATGCAGTTCCGCCGGGACCGCAAGACCGGGGCCACCGTATCTCTCCAGGAGACCCTGGAGGCCGACGGCCAGTCGGCCCTGACCCTGGCAGACGTGCTGCAAGATGGGTTTTGCATGGAGGAACAGTGCGAAAAAGACGCCGAGGTCCAGCGGGCCCGGCAGCTTCTGGAGACCCTGCCGGCCCGGGAGCGGCAGATTCTGCTGCTGCGGTACGGCCTGGCCGGGCAGCCGCCCTTGACCCAGCTGGAGACCGCCCGGCTGCTGGGCATCAGCCGCAGCTACATCTCCCGGCTGGAGACCCACGCCCTGGACCAGTTGCGGCAAAGGTGGAACGAAAAGTAGGACAGTGCAAAAAGAGGCAGATCCTTTTGAGGTCTGCCTCTTTTCTGCTCGTTTTCTGTTATTTTCAGCTCAGGCGGCCATGCTCCACCGAGTAGGTCACATCTGCCACCGCCATGGTGGAGCTGCGGTGGGACACCAGCAGCACCGTCTTTTTCCGGCATTCTGCCTGCACCGCCCGGAGGATCACCCCTTCGTTGAGGCTGTCCAGGTTGGAGGTAGGCTCATCCAGCAGCAAAAACGGTGCATCGTGCAAAAAGGCCCGGGCCAGGCCGATGCGCTGCCGCTCTCCGCCGGAAAGGGCTCCCCCCAGCTCCCCCACCGGGGTATCGTAGCCCTTGGGCAGGCTGCGGATAAACCCATCCAGAGAGGCTTTTTTGCAGGCCTCCTCCACCTGCTGCCGGGTGGCGTCCCGGTTTGCAATGCGGATGTTGTTCTCGATGGTGTCATCAAACAGTTCCGTCTCCTGGGTCACCAGGCTCTCCTGCTGCCGCAGGGCTGCGGTGTTGACCTGGCGGATATCCTGGTTCCCAAAGCGGATGGTGCCTTTATCCACCTCCCAGAACCGCATCAGCAGCCGCAAAAAGGTAGATTTGCCGCTGCCGGAACGTCCGGTGATGCCCACGATCTTCCCTTCCGGGATGGTCAGGCTCAGGTTTTGCAGCACCTGCTGGCCCGGGTAGGCAAAGCACACCTCCTGGGCCTGGGCCCCTGCAAACCGGGTGTCGGTGCCCTGGGTCACCTCCGGGGTCACGGGGGTCTCCTCCAGCAGGTCCAGCACCCGGTCTGCGCTGGCAAACACCTGGGTCAGGCCAGCCCCCAGGTTTGCCAAAGCCACCACCGGCCCAAAGGAGCTGAGGGCCGACAGGGTGCACACCAGCACCCCTTCCAGCCCCAGACGGCCCTGGTGCAGCAGGCTCAGGCTCACCCCCAATACCCCCAGCACTGTCAGCAGGATCAGGGTGTTGGTAATGGCTACAATAAGGCCCTCCCGGTACTTCAGGGCCTGCTGCTTCTGGCCCAGCTGCTGGCTGTGGCGGCAGATGCCCTGGGCCCGGGCATCGATATCCTGATATTGCAGGGAATCCTGCAGGCCCCGCAGGCTTTCCAGCACATAGCTGTTGGTATCTGCCAGGGCCTGCCGATATTCCCGGGCCACCGGCTCCCCTCGCTTTGCGCTCCACACAGGCAGGGCCAGCCCCACCAGCAGGTAACCTGCCAGCAGCACCAGAGCCGGCAGGGGGTGATAACTGGCCACAAAGCCTGTCATGCCCAGGCCCCAGAGCACCGCAATGGACACCGGGGAGATGGTGTGGGCGTAAAACACCTCCAGGGCCTCGATATCCGCAGTGATCAGCGAGATCAGGTCTCCCCGGTCCCGGCCCTCCAGCTTGGCAGGGGCCAGGCGGCGCAGGGCCCCGAACACCTGGTCCCGAATATGGGCCAGCAGCTTAAAGGCGATATAGTGGTTGGAGGCCTGCTCGGCGTAGCGCAGCACCCCTCGCAGCAGCGCAAATACCAGGATGCAGGCAAAGGCACTGCCCAGGGTGCTCACCGGGCTGGCCAGCCCCAGCACCCGCAGAATGGCAAAGCCCCCAAAGATGGTCAAAAAGGTGGCGCAGAAATGCCCTGCCACTCCCATGAGGATGGCGGCCAGCATCACCGGCAGCATGGGCCTGCTGAGGGCCAGGAGCCGGGCTGCCATGGCGGCAGGACGGCGGCGATTTTTTTGGTTCATCTCAGGCTTCCTCCTGTTTTACGGTCTCCAGCTGTTTCTGGGCAAGGTACAGGCGGCTGTAGGTGCCCTGCCGGGCCAGCAGCTGCTGATGGGTGCCCTGCTCCACCACACGGCCCCGGTCCATGACCCAGATGCAGTCACTGTCCACCACATTGGCCAGGCGGTGAGAGATCAGGATAACGGTCTTGCGCCCTGCCAGGCTGTGGATGGCGGCCATGATGTCGTTTTCGCTTTCCGCATCCACGTTGGAGGTGGCTTCGTCAAAGAGATACACCGGGGTGTCGTGGAGCAGGGCCCGGGCCATGGCCAGACGCTGCCGCTGGCCGCCGGAAAGGTTGCGGCCCCCCTCCTGCAAGGCAGTTTCCAGGCCCTTCTGGCTGCGGCAGAAATCGGCCAGGTTCACCTGTTCCAGGGCCTCCCACAGCTGGGCCGGGGTGACCTGGGGCTTTGCCATCCGCAGGTTGCTTTCCACCGTGCCCTTGAAGATGGCGGCATTGTGGGGCACCACCGTAAGGGTACCCAGCCGCTGGGCCCGCTGCAATTGCTGCACCGGCACGCCTCCCAGGGTCACCTGGCCAGCATCAGCAGTGCGGCTGCCTGCCAGCAGGGCCGCCACAGTGCTTTTGCCGCAGCCGCTCTCCCCCACCAGGGACACAAAGCTGCCTCCGGGAATGGTCAGGGACACGTCCTGCAAAATGGTGCGGTCCTTCTCGTAGCCAAAGGTCACATGGTCCAGGGCCAGGGTAGTGTCTGCCGGAGCCTCCTGGATGCCGTCGGCAGGCTCCGGGGCTGCCAGCAGCCGGAAGATCTTTTCCGCCGAGGCTGCGCCGTTCATGGCGATGTGGAAGTAGCTGCCCAGCAGCCGCAGAGGCAGAAAGAAATCTGCTGCCAGCAGCAGGATGGTCAGGGTATCGGTGAGGTTCAGCTGCCCTGCCTGAAAGGCCATCACCGCACTGATCATGCCCAGCCCGGCGCCGCCGTAGGCCATCAGGTCCATGAGGGTCACAGAGTTCAGCTGCATGGTCAGCACCTTCATGGTGATGCGGCGGAACTGCTCTGCCTGGGCGTTCATCTGCTCATGCTTCCAGCCGTCGGCCTGGTAGATCTTCAGGGTGGTAAGGCCCTGGATGTTCTCCAAAAAGCTGTCTCCCAGAGTGGTGTACTGGCTCCAGTACCGTTCCAGCAGCTTTTTGGCAAATTTTTGCACTGCCACGATGGAAAGGGGGATCAAAGGCACACAGCACAGCAGGATGCCTGCGGACCGGGGGTGGACCCCCACCAGCAGCAAAAACAGGGTAACGGGGGCCAACAGACTGTAAAACAGCTGGGGCAGATACTTGGCAAAGTAGGTGTCGATCTGCTCCACGCCCTCGCTGGCCAGCATCACCACCTCACTGGTGGGCACCGTCTCGGTATAGTTGGGGCCCAGCCGGGTGAGCTTTGCATAAATGGAACTGCGTAGGGTGCACTTGACGTTCTTGGAGGCCTGGTCACTCATGGCCGAGGCCGCCATGGTAAAGCCAAACCGCAAAGGCAGGGTGCAAAGGCACAGCCCCAGGCTCCACCTCACCAGAGAGACCGTCAGGCTGCCGGCAAAGGCGGCCCCTATCAGCCGGGCCAGGAGCCGGACCACCACCACGCTGCACAAAAGGCTCAGCCACTGAAAGGCCACGTTGGCCCCCACATAGCGCAGTGCGCCCCGGTCAAAGGACAGCAGTTTTTTGTTGATCACGGTCGGTCCTCCTTTTCCGCCGGGTCAGGCCCCAGCAGACGGTCGTATTCGCCAGTAAATATCCGGTCCGGCAGGGCACTGGTCATGGCCAGGGCAGCGGCAAACCGTTCCTCCTGGGTCAGAGGCTGGCTTACCGGGGGAAAATGGGCCAGGATGGCGTTCAACTCCTGGTCCACCTGCCGGGCCACCCAGGCTCCCCGGTCGGTAAGGTAGATCTTGCCGTAGTGTTCCTTTACGATCATGCCCCGTTCCATCAGCAGGTTCAGGATCCGCACCACTGAGGGTTTGGTGACCCCCAGCTTTTCCGCAATGCAGCGGGAGCTGATGTCCAGATGGGTCCGGGACACCTGATAGATCGCCAGCAGATACCGCAGATGGGCTGCCGTCAGTTCCATGCCGGTCACTCTCCTTTTTTGCACCGGGGGCTCCCCGATGTTATCATTGGCTAACTTTGTTTTGCTTAAAAAAGAGTGCGAGCCGAGAGGTTCAGCTCGCACTCCATAGGTCTAACGCTTAGTGGCAGCCCTTGCAGTGGCTGCAATCGCCGCCGCAGCTGCAGCTGCCCCCGTGCTTGTGGGTGTGCCATACGACCCAGCCCAGCGCACCGAATACCAGCGCTGCCACGATGATGGTGGGCAGATTAAAGTTTGTTGCAATAAATTCCATCATACAGCATACACCCTTTCTTTTCTATCAGATGCGAGAAGCATCCAGCTTTACTTCGTTGACGTCGGCGTACTTGTTAGGCCGCACCAGCAGGTAGATAAAGGCAACCAGCACCACGATCGCCACCACGGTGAACAGGCCGAAGTGCACCTCTCCGGTGACAAGGCCACCCAGCTGGTACACCACCAGCGCTGCACAGTAAGCCAGAGCGCACATATAACCAATGGCAAAGGCGGTCCACTTGCCGTTGTTCATCTCCCGTTTGATGGCACCCATAGCAGCAAAGCAGGGGGCACACAGCAGGTTGAAGATCATGAAGGCGTAGGCAGACAGGGCGGTGTAGTCCTGTGCCACTGCACTCCAGATCTCGTCGCCGTTCTCGGAAAGCTCGCCGCCAAAGTGGTACAGCACACCGAAGGTACCCACAACGTTCTCCTTGGCGATGAGGCCGGAAACAGAGGCCACAGTGGCCTTCCAGTTGCCAAAGCCCAGAGGCGCAAAGATCCAGGCGATCTTGGTGGCGATGAGGGCCAGGATAGAGTTGTCCTGATCCTCGATCATGCCAAAGGCACCGTTCTCAAAGCCAAAGCCCTGGGCAAACCACAGGATCACGGTAGAAAGCAGGATCACAGAGCCTGCACGCTTGATAAAGGACCAGCCACGCTCCCAGGTGGCACGGAACACGTTGCCCCAGGCAGGCACATGGTAGGCAGGCAGCTCCATGACAAAGGGAGCCGGGTCTCCGGCAAAGGCCTTGGTCTTTTTCAGGATAATGCCGGAGCAGATGATGGCTGCCATGCCGATGAAGTAGGCCGACACCGCCACCAGCGAGGAACCGCCAAACAGGGCACCGGCGATAAGGCCGATGATGGGCATTTTGGCACCGCAGGGGATAAAGCAGGTGGTCATGATGGTCATGCGGCGGTCACGCTCGTTCTCGATGGTACGGGAGGCCATAACACCCGGCACACCGCAGCCGGTACCCACCAGCACCGGGATAAAGCTCTTGCCGGACAGGCCGAACTTGCGGAAGATACGGTCCATGATAAAGGCCACACGGGACATATAGCCCACATCCTCCAGGATGGACAGCAGGAAGAACAGCACCAGCATCTGGGGCACAAAGCCCAGCACGGCACCTACGCCGGCCACGATGCCGTCCATGATCAGGCCGTACAGCCAGCCTGCCACGCCGATGCTCTCCAGCAGACCGCCCAGGGCGTTCGGCACGATCTCGCCAAACAGCACGTCATTGGTCCAGTCGGTGGCAAAGGTGCCAATGGCCCAGCCGCCGTCTGCAATGGAGGTGCCCATGGACAAAGAGTACATCAGGTACATGATCACTGCAAAGATGGGCAGGGCCAGAATGCGGTTGGTGACCACCTGGTCGATCTTATCGGAGACGGTGAGGTTATCCTTCCGGGCCTTCTTCTTCACCGCCTTGTTCACCACGGTGTTGATGTAAGCATAACGCTGGTTGGTGATGATGCTCTCGGCATCGTCGTCCATTTCCTTTTCGCAGTCCTGGATGTGCTCGTCGATGTGCTCCACCAGTGCCTTGTCCAGCTTCAGTTCATCCAGCACCTTCTCATCACGCTCGAAGAGCTTGACGGCGTACCAGCGCAAGAAGCGGTCGTCCACCTTGCCCTGGATGCTCTCCTCAATGTGGGCAATGGCGTGTTCCACGCTGCCGGTAAACACATGGGGCAGCTCCCCGGTCCGGGCAGCCTTGGCGGCAGCCACAGCAGCCTTGGCAGCGGCCTCGGTGCCCTCGCCCTTCAGGGCGCTGATCTCCACCGCCTGGCAGCCCAGCTCTGCGCTGAGCTTTGCAAGGTCGATGGTGTCACCGTTTTTCCGCACCAGGTCGATCATGTTCACGGCCATGACCACCGGAATGCCCAGCTCGATGAGCTGGGTGGTCAGGTACAGGTTGCGCTCGATGTTGGTGCCGTCGATGATGTTCAGGATGGCGTCGGGCTTCTCCTT
>CAKSXW010000074.1 GCA_934518555.1 uncultured Faecalibacterium sp.
CTTGGCGCTCAAGTATAATACCACACCCCCGGACGATTGTCAACACTTTTTGACATCTTTTTTCCAATTTCTTTGCGCCGCAGAAAATCCCCCTGTTTTTCTCTTATTATAATAGCCGCCTTTTCTTGACAAGGCGGCGGGCAGAACGTATTATGGAATCATTCCAGTATCCTGTATGAGATAGCTGTACTTATTATATAAAGGAGAACCGCCATGTCCTGTGTCAACATCCGCGGCTGCCGCATCGGGGAGGGCCGCCCAAAGGTCATCCTGCCCATTGTAGAGGGCACCGAAGCCACCATTCTGGAAAAGGCCGCGCAGTTTTCAACATTGCAAGCCGATTGTGTGGAATGGCGCGTGGACTATTTTGAAGGTGTCCGTGCCCCCGGTGCTGTTGCCCGCTGTCTGGCAAAGATGCGGGTCATCCTGAGGGACAAGCTGCTGCTGGTGACCTTCCGCACAAAAACGGAGGGCAGTGAGCAAGCGCTCTCCCACCCGGAGTACCTTGACTTTTTGAGCCTGATCCTCGACACTGACTGCGCCGACCTGCTGGACATCGAGTTCTTCACCGCCGGGGCAGACCTGCCCAAACTGGTGGAGCAGGCACATTCCGCCGGGGTAGCGGTGGTGTGTTCCAGCCACGATTTTGCCAAGACCCCGCCCCGGGCAGAGCTCGTCTGCCGCATGGTGCAGATGCAGCAGGCCGGTGCCGACCTGCCCAAGCTGGCCGTGATGCCTCAGTGTCGCGCTGATGTACTGGAGCTGCTGGCCGCCACCGCCGAGATGGCAGAGCACCACCCGGAGACCCCCGTCATCACCATGAGCATGGGAGCGTTGGGTGCAGTGAGCCGTCTGGCCGGGGAGGCCTTTGGCTCTGCCATGACCTTTGCCAATCCCGGGCAGGCCAGTGCGCCGGGGCAGGTGCCGTTGGAGGTCGTAAACCAGGTGCTGGATGCACTGCATTTGTAACCAACAAATCGGAATTTGGAGGAGCACCATGGCATCAATCTATTATACAGAAGTAGATTTGAGTCCATATGAAGTTCCTAATGAGCAAAGCCTTTGCATTTACATTTCAGGATGTCAGCAAGTCTGTCAGAATTGTCACTATCCAGATTTAAGAAAAGTAAATTATGGAGAACCACTTATTGATTTCTTTGAAAAACTGCTGGAGCTGTATTTTTATCAGGCAACGTGTGTTTGCTTTTTGGGAGAAGGCGAAAACACACCACAAAGTCGCAGAGAGCTAACAATATTTGCAAAGCAGGCTTCAAAAATGGGAAAGAGGGTTTGTTTGTACTCTGGTCGTGATATTGAGCCGGAAAATTGGATGAATGTGTTTGATTATATCAAGGTTGGCAGCTACCAGCAATTCTTGGGTCCCTTGGATTCACCCTCTACGAATCAGGTATTTTACCGAAAAAACGTAGATGGAATATACGAAAATATCACATACACATTTTGGTTACGAGAAATGGTTCTGTAACTTCCAGTTTGTCGCACATCCTGCCTAAAACATAAACCGGAACGGTCTTCCCTTTTTCGGGTGGATCGTTCCGGTTTTTATGTTATATTGAAAATTGTTTTATGCCAGCTTGGCTTCCAGACGGGTGCGGATGGCCTTGATAAAGCCCTCGCTATCCACCACGGTGGGGGTGATGCCCTCGGCCAGGGCGCTCAGATCCTTGGTCATGATGCCGTCGTTCAGGGTCTGCAGGCTGGCTTCTTCCAGAGCCTGGCCAAAGTGCACCAGCTCCGGCAGGTCGTCCAGCTCGCCACGCTTCTTCAGGGCACCGGACCAGGCAAAGATGGTGGCCATGGGGTTGGTGGAGGTCTTTTCGCCCTTCAGATACTTATAATAATGACGGGTAACGGTGCCGTGGGCGGCCTCGTACTCATACTTGCCGTCGGGGCTTACCAGCACACTGGTCATCATGGCCAGGGAGCCGAAGGCCGTGGACACCATATCGCTCATGACATCGCCGTCGTAGTTCTTGCAGGCCCAGACAAAGCCGCCCTCGCTGCGGATGACACGGGCCACGATGTCGTCGATGAGGCTGTAGAAGTAGGTGATGCCGGCGGCCTCAAACTTTGCCTTGTACTCGGCGTCGTAGATCTCCTGGAAGATATCCTTGAATGTGTGGTCGTACTTTTTGGAGATGGTATCCTTGGCACCAAACCACAGGTCCTGCTTTACATCCAGGGCATAGTTGAAGCAGCTGCGTGCAAAGCTGCGGATGGAATCATCCTTGTTGTACTGGCCTTGCAGCACACCGGCCCCCTCAAAGTCAAAGACCGTGGCACGCTGCTGGGTGCCGTCGGCACCAGTGAACAGCAGCTCTGCCTTGCCTGCACCGGGAATGCGGAACTCGGTGCACTTATACACGTCACCGTAGGCGTGACGGGCAATGGTGATGGGCTTTTGCCAGTTTTTGACCACCGGCTTGATGCAGTCGATCATAATGGGAGCCCGGAACACGGTGCCGTCCAGCACCGCACGGATGGTGCCGTTGGGGCTCTTCCACATCTCATGGAGCTTGTACTCGTCCATGCGCTGGGCGTTGGGGGTGATGGTGGCGCACTTTACCGACACGCCGTACTTCTTGTTGGCCAGGGCAGCGTCCATGGTCACCTGGTCCCCGGTGGCGTCCCGGTGGGGCAGGCCCAGATCGTAGTACTCGGTCTTGAGGTCCACAAAGGGGAGGATCAGCTCGTCCTTGATCATCTTCCACAGAATGCGGGTCATCTCGTCGCCGTCCATCTCCACCAGGGGGGTGGTCATCTTGATCTTTTCCATAACAGGGTTCCCTTTCCTCTATCGGTTGTGTATTTCATGCCCCATACAGGGGCGTTCCGGTTACTTGCGATAGGCTGCCGCCAGCTTTTCCAAAGCCGGCAGGCTGCGCTTTACCTTTTCGGTGTCGATGCAGTAGGCCAGGCGCACATAGCCCTTTACCCCAAAGCTGTCACTGGGCACCAGCAGCAGATCAAATTCCCGGGCCTTCTGGCAGAAGGCGTTGGCGTCTGCCTCCAGAGCCTTGGGGAAGATATAGAAAGTGCCCCCAGGGCGTTCCACCTCAAAGCCCAGCTGGGTGAGCTTGTGATACAGCAGGTCCCGGTTGGTCTGGTAGACCCCCAGATCGCTGGTGATGCCCTGGCAGCGGCTGACGGCCCGTTGGATGATGCTGGGGGGGCAGTTGTGGCCGGTGAACCGGGAGATCTGGCTCATCATGTCCACCAGCACCTCCTCCCCTTCGCAGCCCGGCCTCACCGCCACATAGCCCAGACGCTCGCCGGGGAGGCTGAGGCTCTTGGAATAGGAGAAGCAGGTCAGGGTGTGGGGGTAGAAGGCCGCCGGGTAGGGCACGGTGTAGCCGTCGAACACGATGTCCCGGTAGGGTTCGTCGCTGACCAAAAAGATGTTGTGACCAAAGGCCTTGCTTTTTTCCGTCAGAAGCTGGGCCATAGCCGTAAGGGTCTGGGCCGAGTACACCACGCCAGTGGGGTTGTTGGGGGTGTTGATGAGCACACAGGTCACCTGGGGGGTGAGCATCTGCTCAAAGGCCTCCAGGTTGGGCTGGAAGGTGGGGGCCTGGGGCGGCACCACCTTCAGATGGGCTCCCGTGCCCTCCACATAGGGGCCGTATTCCGGAAAGTAGGGGGCGAAGGTCAGCACCTGGTCCCCGGGCTGGGTCACCGCCCGGATGGCGTGGGCAATGGCTCCGGCAGCACCGGTGGTGGGGAAGATATGCTTTGTCTGGTAGGGCAGGCCGAAGGTCCGGGCCAGGTGGTCCGCCACCGCTGCCCGGAACTCCGGGTCTCCCTGGCTGGGGCAGTAGCCGTGGAGGCTTACCGGGTCCTCCTGGGCCAGCAGCTCCTGCATGGCGGCAGTAAAGGCCTCCGGGCAGGGCACGCTGGGGTTGCCCAGGGAATAATCGAACACGTTCTCATAGCCCACCTGGGCCGCACGCTGCCGCCCATACATAAAGGTCTCCCGGATCACACTTTTGTTGTCCAGCATGGCACGATAGGTCTCGTTCAGCATTCTGTATCCCCCCTAAAGATCTTTTTAAGCCTGGTGCGGAGCAGGGGCATAGCTCTGCTCCAATTTGATGATGCCGTTGTAAGTAGGGTCCTGTTCCTTCAGGAATTTTTCCATCCGGGCCAGCAGCTCCACCCGGTCCCCTTTGTAGCCGGCCGGCACCACCAGGTCAAACAGCACGTTGGTGTGGGTCTTGCCCGGCACCACCCGCAGGTCGTGGAGGGAAAGCTCCGGGTCCAGGCTGTGGAGCTCTTGGGTCAGGTTGTTCCGCAGCACCCCCACCGCAGCGTCGGAGGTAACGATGGGGTCGTAGTGGATGGTCACCATAAGGCGGTCATTCTTCAAAAAGTCTCGTTCGATGTTGTCGATGAGGTCGTGGGCATCCAGAGGGTCCTGTTCTGCCGGCAGCTCCACATGGAGGGAGGCGAACTGGTGGCCGGGGCCGTAATCGTGGACCATCAGGTCGTGCATCCCCAGCACCCCGGGGTAGCTCAGCACCGTGCGCTCGATGTGGTCCACCAGGTCCTCGCTGGGGCTTTCCCCCAGCAGGGGGCTCAGGGTGCTCATGACCAGCCCCCAGCCGGAGACCAGGATGAACACCGCCACCCCCACGCCCATGAGGCCGTCCAGGATATCCCAGCCGGTCATGCGGCACAGCAGGGTGGACACCAGCACGGCACCGGTGCTCAGCACATCGTTGCGGCTGTCGGCGGCAGTGGCGATCAGGGTCTCGGAGCCGATGGTGCGGCCAATGGTGCGGTTGAAGCCGCTCATCCACAGTTTGACCAGGATGGAGGCCGCCAGCACCGCCACCGTCAGCAGGCTGAACTGCACCGGCGTGGGGTGCAGCACCTTGCCCACCGAGTCCTTCAGCAGGGAAAATCCGATGCCCAGGATGGTAACGCTGACCACCAGCCCTGCCAGGTATTCGAACCGGGCGTGGCCGTAGGGGTGCTCGGCATCCGGGGCCTTGGCGGCCAGCTTAAAGCCCACCAGGCTGACGATGTTGGAGGAGGCGTCGGACAGGTTGTTGATGGCATCGGCCATAATGGCAATGGAGCCAAACAGGGTGCCTACCGTCAGCTTGCCCAGGCACAGCAGCAGGTTGCACACCATGCCCACCACGCTGGCCAGGTTGCCGTAGGCAGCCCGGACCCGGGGGTCCTGGGGTGCGCCGGAATTGCGGATAAACAAGCGGATCAACAACTGGGTCATAAGAATTCCTCCCGGGCAGCACGGGTCTCCGGCCTGCCCAATGTTCTCTTAGTATAACATTTCGCTTTCTGGTTTGAAAGACGTTTCGCAAATTTCTCGTGTTTGCGGCCCCTCAGATGAAAAATAGAGCACCGAAAGGTCCAGCGATCTTTCGGTGCTCTCAGATTCAAGTCAGGGTACTGTGCCCCGGGGCTTATGCCTTTTCAGAGGGCTTGCTCAGGTCTACGCTGCGGATGATCTTACGCACCGGCAGCACGCTCTTGGCGTTCATGGACAGCTCGTCCACGCCCATCCGCAGGAAGGTCTCGGTAAGGGCGGTGTCGGCACCCAGCTCGCCGCAGATGCCCACCCAGATGCCGTGACGGTGGCCGGCCTCGATGGTCATCTTGATGGCCCGGAGCACTGCCGGGTGATGGGGGTTGAAGAAAGGCTCCAGCTTTGCGTTCTGGCGGTCCAGGGCACAGGTGTACTGGGTCAGGTCGTTGGTGCCGATGGAGAAGAAGTCGCACTCGTCGGCCAGCTCGTCGGCAATGAGCACGGCGGCAGGGGTCTCGATCATGGTGCCCACCTCAATGTTCTGGCCCATCTTGACGCCCTCAGCAGCCAGCTCTGCACGGCACTCCTCCAGAACAGCCTTGGCGTCCTGAAGCTCCCGGAGGCTGGTGATCATGGGGAACATGATGCTCATGTTGCCGTAGGCCGAGGCCCGCAGCAGGGCCCGGAGCTGGGTCTTGAAGAAGTCCTTCCGGGTCAGGCAGATGCGGATGGCACGGTAGCCCAAAGCCGGGTTGTCCTCGTGGTCCAGCTTCATGTAGTCCACGGTCTTGTCGGCGCCGATGTCACAGGTGCGCACGACCACCTTGCGGGGAGCCAGGCTCTCCACCACCTGCTTGTAAGCCTCGAACTGATACTCTTCGGTGGGGAAGTCCTTGCAGTTCAGGTAGACGAATTCGGTGCGGAACAGGCCCACGCCGCCGGCGTCGTTCTGCT
>CAKSXW010000075.1 GCA_934518555.1 uncultured Faecalibacterium sp.
GCTGGTTAGCCACGCCGCAGGAGGTCTTGCAAGCGGACTGGCAGGAAGTCTGGCACTCGCCGCAGCCGCCGGTCTTGACGCTCTTGGTCAGGTCACGAGTTGCAATGGTCTTGATACGTTCCATAATAGAAAACCTCTCTAGCTCAAAAGTTTCTCGTCCACAGGCAAAGCCCATGCACGCATTTATCTTTGATTATGATAACACGCAAGACCCCTTCTGTCAAGATTTTTCCGCAGGTTCCTTTGCCCATCAGCCGGAAACCGGCTGGTACCGGGCCAGCACGGTGTGGAGCCCCAGCTCCCGGGCCCGGCCCAACAGATACCGATACCTGCACAGCAGGGCCTGCCGCTCGTAGATGCGCTGTTCGATGAGGTCGGTATCCACCTCCAGGTCAAACATCATCTCGTTGCGGCGCAGACAGAACAGGCATTCCTTCAGCTCCTCCTCCAGCTCCGGGTGGTAGCGTTCGTGCTCCGGGTCCCGGGGCACACGGGGCGACAGCAGGGTCCCGGGGGCCTGGGTGATACAACGTTGTTCCAACATCGGCAGCATCCTCCTTTTTGCATTGTCCTACTTTCCAGTATAGGAAGCTGCAGGCGCAAAAGCTGCCGCATTGTGACGGTGGGGGAAAATATCAGGCCCGGGCCTTCAGCGCACCTTCCACCTTTTTGACGGCCTGGGCAGAGGTTTCGGTCAGCTCCCCTTCTTCGGTAAGGATGGGGGTGTCCAACAGGGTCTTGATGGTCACGGCAAGGCTGGCACAGGAGGCAACGGCCTTTTTGGATGCTGCCGAATAGCTGCGGTAATCCTCCCCCTCCCTTTTCAGGATATCCTCCATCTGGTAGACCAGGGGCAAAAACCAGGCGTCCAGTCTGGCCAGCAGATTATAATAGAGGTAGGTCCGTCTCCGGATGGCCTGGCATTGGAGGGAGGCCGTATTCAGCTGCTGGCTGATCTGGATGGCCTGCTCCCGGTTGGTGCAGGCCTTTTCCAGGCTCTTCTTGGCAGCGCTCCCTGCCACGAACCCCATGACCATCAGGGCCGGGCCTGCCACCAGGGACCCCAGTACCGCAGTGCCGCCCATCATCCCAAGACCTCCTGCCGCCATGGACCCGCCGCCAAAAAACGCCAGGGTGGCATTGGTGGCTGCTGCACCGCTCAAGGATGCAATGGCCGTTCCTGTGGAGGCGGTCGCCAGGGCCTGGGCTGCCCCGTAGGCACCAAAGGCCACCAGTGCGCCGCTGGCAGTGCCTGCCACTGCGCCCCCTGCCATGGACCCAGCAAAGTTGACCATGGACTTCATCTCTGCAAAGTACTTGGAGTCGATGTGAAAGTTCTTCAGTTCCTCCAGCCCCTCTGAGCCCCGGAAGTCCACATTTTTGATGCGAGAAAACGCTTGCAAAAAGGCCTGGATGCTGCTGTTTAAAACAAACAGCTTTTGCTGACCCAGCTGCTCCAGGGAGGTGCCGCAGGCCTTTCGCTCCCACTCCAGCCCCTTTGTGGCGTCCTCCACCAGTTCCTGTGCGGACCGATTGATCTTGGAGGCTGCGCTGGCATCCACCCCTGCCTTGATGCTTTTCCCGATCCCAAGGCTGCCGGTGGTTGCAGCGATGCCGATAAACAAAATGGGCAATGGCATGATCTTTTCCTCCTCAGCCTGCTATGAGGGCTTTTACCCCTTCCAATACCACATTCCGGCGGTTCTGCAGTTCGTTCACCATTGCCTCAATGGTCAAATAGGGCCGATCAGTGGTCTTGATCCAGTGGATCTCTTTTTCCAGGTCCATGGCTGTCAGCATACTGCTTTCCAGTTCCAGGAACACTGCCTCGTCAACGGCCATTTTTCGGGCAATATGACTTACCAGTTCCTTTTCTTCCGGGCTGTAGCTGCCGTCGCTGGAGGCAAGGACCAGCAGGTCCCACACCAGAAGTTCCGGCGTGATCAAAGGCCCCTGGTCCGGCTGAGGCTCCTGAAGGGCACGATCCACTGCCGCCTGCAGGGCGCTGCGATAGCCCCCCAGCTCTGTAACATTTTCCAGCTCCTTGCGGCAGGAAGCCAGCAGGGCATCCTGATACGCCTCAGAGCCCGGGTCCAGGCTGCGGCAAAGCTCCTGGAACTTTTCCAGCTCGCTGCCGCTGATTTCCCCGTCTGCCGCCATCAGGTAATAGATCACCCGGATGGCTACCGCTGTGGATACGGTCCTCTGGGGTTCGTCTGCCGGGGCTTCTGTCTTTCGGGGCTGCCGGACCGCATTTTCCAGACTCTGGCCCACTTTTTTGGTATTGTCCACCACGGTCTCGGCGGCCTTTTTGGCGGAATCGGCGGCTTTTTCTGCCAGATGTTTCACGGTTTCCAGCTGGATCGTTTCCGGCAGTTTCACCTCCTGTGCTGAACGTTTTACGGTCTGCGCCGAATCCTGAATCTTGCTTTGCAGCTCCTTCAGCCCTTTGCCAAATTCGATTTTTGCCATGTGCTGTTTCTCCTTACAATATCAACGCATCCTGGGAGCCCATAAGTTCATCAAATTCCTCCTGGCTGGCAAACTGCGGCTTGCGGCCAAGGGCTTCCTGGATGGCTCCGCTCCCACCAATGACCAGCTGGGAGTTTCCTGTTTCCACTCCCTCCTGTATGACCGCAAAGCCCTTCAGGAATGCTGTAATATCCTCCACCAGGAAGGCGGTGACCTGCTGCTCCAGCCATGCCTGGTACTCCTCCAGCCGCTGGCATACCGCCTGGGTCTGCTGCTCTGCCAGGAGCCGCTTTTGATGGAGCAAATCCCCTTCCTTTTTCTCGGCAGAGATCTCTTTTACAATGGCATACACAGCCCTGCCTGCCCCCACGTAGTTGTACCTTACCACAAATTTGCTGGCAAAAAGGACCATGTTTGCCTGAGATTCCACCGCTGCATGGACTGCCGCATCTGCCGTATCTGCCACGTTGAAGGTCATGGACGCAACGGTCAGCATCCGATCCACCGAACGGTTGCCAAAGGGGATCACCTTGTTCCAGCTGATGGCCTTCAGGCTGCCGCCCTCCTGCTCCACCCGGGCCTGTTCCTTGCCCAGCTCTGCGGCAAAGTACAGTACCCTGGTACACAGCTCCACAAAAAGCACCGGGACCCATTGTTTTTTTGCCGCATGGACCGCCGCCAACTCGTGGCGCAGATCCAGCTTTTGGCGTTGGTACAGGTCATCCACCAGGTGCGGCAACTGGGTATCCTTCAAGCCCGGTAGAGCGGCGACCTCGTACAAAAAGGAAAGGAACACCCCGGGGATCCCCATCCCTGCCCCAGCGGTATTTTTGGAACCTCCCATATCGCTGACCAGGTGACCAAACCAGTTGTCCGCACAGGCTGCCACCCGGGTCAAGAGGGGGGCCGATGCCGCAAGATGGGCTATGCATTGCATCGTTTTGGGCAGTGCTTCGCCGGTTTTGTCCTCATAGACCTTTTCAGAGATGCAGACCAGCCAGTTCAAAAGCCCCGTCAGCACCGCCGGAAGGACCACCCTTTCCAGGTCCTCTTTTGTGGTCTCCACCATCAAAAAGTGCCATGTGCCGTCACGGTTCACAAAGGTCCCCACCCGAAGGAATTGCACCACGATGGCGGCAAGCAGGCCCACCGGCGTCGGGTGGTGGGCCAGGTCTGCCAGGTGATGGTCCTTGGCTGAAACGTGGATTCCTGCCCCCTTCCACACGTTGTCCTGTGCGACCTTGAACTCCTGCTCCAGCTCCCCGATGGCATCCTTCAGGCGGTCCCGGCCCATGCCCCGGGACTTGGCGTATTCCTGGATAAACCGATTCACCTGTTGGTGGGACAAAGCAAGGTCCCCGTCTGTAACCACCGTCTGGCCCACATACAAGGCGTCTATAACGCCTGCCATCAGGCCTGTCCCCACTGCAAGGGCATATTCTTCCGGGTCAACGTGGCTGGTGTACCGCTCCAGCTCCCGGTCCACACGCTCCAGTTCCTTGCAGATCTCTGCTTCGGTGGTGCCTGCAAAGGCTGCTGTTTTTATATCCACCTCTGCCAGGACTTCCTCCGTGGACTGGAGTTTCTCCTGTTCTGGGTCCCGTTCTCGGGACGAGACCAGCCCGGAGGCAAAACTCCATGCCGGAAGCCTCTCAGGCTCTCGCACCTGCACCTCCCATTCCGGGTTTAACACCATAAAAATTCCACCTCGCCTTTTTTCACAACCGGGTCATGGTCTGATTGTATCATCCAATCCGGACCAATGCAAGACGCTTGCCCCTTCTCTCCCCGTCTATGCAGCAAAAAGCCCCCTGAAAGGCACGATTTCTCGTTCCTCTCAGGGGGCATTGTACTGTTTTTAATTACTCGAGCTCAATGGTTGCCGGCGGCTTACCGGTGCAGTCGTAGAACACCCGGTTGACGTGTTTGACCTCATTGACGATGCGGCTGGTGACGATACCCAGAACGCTCCAGGGCATATCGTAGCTCTCGGCGGTCATGAAGTCGGTGGTGGTGACGGCACGGAGGGCCACGGCGTAGTCGTAAGTGCGCTCATCGCCCATGACGCCCACGCTCTGCATATTGGTCAGAGCGGCGTAATACTGGCTGATCTCCTTATCCAGGCCAGCCTTAGCGATCTCCTCACGCCAGATGGCGTCGGCATCCTGCACGATGGTGACCTTTTCCGGGGTCACCTCGCCGATGATGCGGATGCCCAGGCCCGGGCCCGGGAAGGGCTGACGGCTCACCAGGTACTCCGGCAGGCCCAGCTCACGGCCGGCCTGACGCACCTCGTCCTTGAACAGGTTCCGCAGGGGCTCCACCAGGTCCTTGAAGTCCACGGTGTCGGGGAGGCCGCCTACGTTGTGGTGGCTCTTAATGACGGTGGACTCGCCGCCCAGGCCGCTTTCCACCACGTCGGGGTAGATGGTGCCCTGTGCCAGGAAGTCCACCTTACCGATCTGCTTTGCCTGCTCCTCAAAGACCCGGATAAACTCCTCGCCGATGATCTTGCGCTTGCGCTCCGGCTCAGTGACGCCCTTCAGCTTGCTGAAGTAGCGGTCCCGGGCGTCCACACAGATGAAGTTGATATCAAAGCCGTTGGCATTGCCGGGGCCAAAGACAGAGCAGACTTCCTCTTTTTCGTTCTTCCGCAGCAGGCCGTGGTCCACAAACACGCAGGTGAGCTGCTTGCCAATGGCCTTGGCCAGCATGGCAGCCAGCACCGAGGAGTCCACGCCGCCGGACAGGGCGCACAGCACCTTGCCGTCGCCGATGCGCTCCCGGAGGGCCTGGACATTGTTCTCCACAAAGGAGTCCATCTTCCAGTCGCCGGAGCAGCCGCAGACGTTGTACACGAAGTTGTGCAGCATCTTTTTGCCCTCAGCGGTGTGCAGCACTTCCGGATGGAACTGCACAGCGTAAAGGCCCTTTTCCGCATTTTCCACAGCAGCCACAGGGCAGTTTGCGGTGTGGGCGGTGATCTTGAAACAGGGGGCAGCCTGCTCAATGTAATCGTTGTGGCTCATCCAGCAGATGGTGGAGGGCTGCACATCGGTAAACAGCTTGCTCTGGGTGTCCACGAACACCTCGGTCTTGCCGTACTCACGCTCCGGTGCACGGCAGACATGGCCCCCCAGCAGGTGCATCATCAGCTGGCTGCCGTAGCAGATGCCCAGCACGGGCACGCCCCAGTTGAAGATCTCCGGGTCGATGGTGGGGGAATCTTCCAGATAGACGCTGTTGGGGCCGCCGGTAAAGATGATGCCCTTGGGGTTCTTTGCCTTGATGACCGACAGGTCGGTTTTATAGGAATAGATTTCACAGTAGACATTGTTCTCGCGGACACGGCGAGCGATCAGCTGATTGTACTGGCCGCCAAAGTCCAGCACGATGACAGTTTCATGCTGCATGATGTTCTCCTCCCTGTTGCAGGTATGCTTTTATAGATTACTTTATTATAGCACATTCCACAACCAAAAGCGATATCTTTTGTGAGTTCAAGCAGATTTATTTTTTCACAATGGGGGCGTTTTCTGCCCACCAAAGCAATGCAAAAGGCCCCTGCCTCTGCAGAAGCCTTTGCAAAACAAAAAAGACCTTCTCGCTCTCCGGAACGAGAAGGTCTTTATAAGTGCTAGTTAGCCTTGGAACTTGCGTTCAAGGACAAAATCACTCAACGATCTTGCCAACAACGCCGGAACCAACGGTACGGCCACCCTCACGGATAGCGA
>CAKSXW010000076.1 GCA_934518555.1 uncultured Faecalibacterium sp.
GACCGCTTCAACAACCCCTTCGTGAACCACGAGCTCATGAGCATCTCCCTGAACTCCACCTCCAAGTGGAAGGCTCGCAATATGCCCTCCTTCCTGGCTTACATTGAGGAGCAGAAGCAGCTGCCCAAGTGCCTGACCATGAGCCTGGCTGCCTACATCGCCTTCTACTCCAACGACATCCAGGAGCGCACCGCCGACGGCCTGATCTGCAAGCGTCCTGCCGGCAACACCTACAAGATCCAGGATGACGCCTGGGCTCTGGACTTCTACTACGCCCACAAGGACGACACCGCTGCCCAGCTGGTGCACGCTGTGCTGACCAACACCCAGATGTGGGATCAGGACCTGACTCAGATCCAGGGCCTGGAGGCCGCTGTGCTGGCCGACCTGGAGATGATCCGCACCCAGGGTGCCGAGGCTGCTTACAAGAGCTGCCTGTAAGCCTGAAAAATCAACCTACCTGCACAACAAAGGGCTGCTGCTTTGGGCAGCAGCCCTTTTGTGCGATACGATAAGGAGAACAACTATGCCGCAGGCAATTCATATCAGCCCCATGGACAATGTGGTGGTTGCCCTGCACCCCATTGCCAAGGGCACCCTGGTGGAGGTGGACGGCCTGGCCGTCACCGCACTGGAGGATATTCCCCAGGGCCACAAGATGGCCGTGAAGCCCATCCAGAACGGCGAGAACGTCATCAAGTACGGCTTCCCCATTGGCCACGCCACTGCAGACGCCGCCCCCGGCACCTGGATGCACACCCACAACGTGCACACCAACCTGTCCGGCGAGGTGGAGTACAGCTACAACCCGGCCCCGGATCTGGCCCCCCTGCCCAAGGTGGAGCCGGAGACCTTTATGGGCTTCCGCCGCAAGGATGGCCGTGCCGCCATCCGCAACGAGATCTGGATCATCCCCACCGTTGGCTGTGTCAACGACATTGCCAAAAAGATGGTGGCAGACAACCAGGACCTGGTCACCGGCTCCATCGAGGGCCTGTACACCTTTACCCATCCCTTTGGCTGCAGCCAGACCGGCCATGACCATGCCCAGACCCGGAAGCTGCTGGCTGCTCTGGTGCGCCACCCCAATGCTGCTGCCGTTCTGGTGCTGCATCTGGGCTGCGAGAACCTGCAGCACGACCAGTTCGTGGAGGAGCTGGGAGACTACGACCACGACCGGGTCAAGTTCCTGACCTGCCAGGACGTGGAGGACGAGTTTGCCGCAGCCCGTGACATCCTGAAAGAGCTGGCTGCCTATGCAGGACAGTTTGAGCGTCAGCCCATCCCCGTGTCTGAGCTGGTGGTGGGCATGAAGTGCGGCGGCTCCGACGGCCTGTCCGGCATTACTGCCAACCCCACCATCGGCCGCTTCTCCGACATGATGGGCCAGCGTGGCGGTTCCACCGTCCTGACCGAGGTGCCGGAGATGTTCGGTGCCGAGGGCTTCCTCATGGACCGCTGCATCAACCAGGAAGTGTTCAGCAAGGCCGAGCACATGATCAACGGCTTCAAGGAATACTTTATCAGTCACAACGAGGTGGTGTACGACAACCCCTCTCCGGGCAACAAGGCCGGCGGCATCACCACCCTGGAGGACAAGAGCTGCGGCTGTGTCCAGAAGGGCGGCACCGCTCCCATCATGGACGTTATCGGCTACGGTGACCCTGTGGTGACCAAGGGCCTGAATATGCTCTACGGCCCCGGCAACGACCTGGTGTCCGCCACTGCCATGACGGCAGCTGGTGCCCACCTGATCCTGTTCTCCACCGGCCGTGGCACCCCCTTCTCCGCTCCGGCTCCCACCCTGAAGATCTCTACCAACACGCCGCTGGCAGAGAAAAAGGGCGGCTGGATCGACTTTAACACCGGCGTCATCGCTGACGGCGAAAAGACCATCGACGAGGCTGCAAAGGACCTGCTGGACCTGGTAATCCGGGTGGCCAGCGGCCAGCAGACCAAGGCGGAAAAGCACGGCTTCCGGGAGATCTCCATCTTCAAGGACGGCGTGGTTCTGTAACGGAAAAAAAGGGCTGCTGTACGGCAAGGGGCTGTACGGCGGCCTTTTTGTGCATAAAAAGAAAGTGCAAGGGATGCTGGGTGCAAATGGTGTGCTGCTGTTGACACTGCTGTTTTATGCAGGTATCATTTATGGTGTAGTACAACGGATCAAGTATTTTGTCCGCTACGGCATCGACTACTACTTCCAAAAGCTGGAGGCACAGCAGTCGGAGCGGACCCAGCACAAGGAATGACCCCACCGGGGAGACCCGATGGGCCAACATAGGAGGTTTACTTATGAATCAGATCACCACCCGTTACATCACTGAAAACGGCGCCTGCTACGAGCAGTATGTCATCTCCGACCCGGTGGCCAAGACCGAGCTGGTCATCACCCCGGAGCGGGGCGGCATGATCACCGGCTTTACCCTGAATGGCGACGAGTACATCTGGACCCGCCGCCCCAACTTCTCGGAGTGCAATCGTCCTCGTTTTGGCGTGCCGGTGCTGTTCCCCAGCTGCGGCAACCCGGACGGCGGCGTGCACCTCTTTGACGGCAAGGCCTACCCCATGGAGACCCACGGCCTTGCAGACCTGTGCGCCTGGGAAGTGGACAGCGTGGGCCCCGACGGCGTGACCCTGGTGCTGGAGTCCACCCCTCTCACCAAGTTCCTCTATCCCTTCGATTTCACCCTGCTGCTGAACTACAACCTGGAGGGCAACAAGGCCGTCATCGACATGACCGTCATCAACGAGGGCGATACGGATATGCCCTTCAGCTTTGGCTACCACCCCTACTTTATGGCCTCTCAGCTGGAGAACGTGGACTTTGACATCCACTGCGCCACCTGCTCTGAGAACGCCAAGGGCCAGCAGCCTGCCGCCCCGGAAAAGATCACCCTGACCCGGAAGGAAGGGGCTGACAACAGCATCCGCCTGATGACCGGCGTGGAGTTCCCCATGACCTTCACCGACAAGGGCAACGGCCACAAGGTGACGGTGGACGCCGACGAAACCTTTGACAAGGGCGTGCTGTGGCAGCAGGATGCAGAGAACTTTGTCTGCATGGAGCCCTGGAACGGCTGGGCCAACAGCGTCAACGAGGAGGGCCGCCACGAGGTGCTGGAGCCGGACGAGGCCATGACCAGCCAGTGGAGCATTACCATCGAGAAGGTCTGAACTGCCAAAACCTAAAAACGCCCCGTACAAAAGCATTTGCTTTGTACGGGGCGTTTTGCGTTTAGAGGAGAATCAGACCTGATGGGCTTCCAGCCACTGGGTCATCTGCTGGGCAATGCCCTTGACGCTGCCCTCCTCAAAGGGCACCTTCAGGCCGGCAGTTTCCAGCAGCTCGGTGTAGCTGGCAAGGCCGGCCCGGCGCACCAGCTTCAGGTAACGCTGCCAGGCGTCCTGGTGGTCCTTCAGGCTCAGCAGGAAGAACTGCAGGGCAGCCATGGTGGACAGGCAGTAGTCGATATAGTAGAAGGGGCACTCGTAGATATGGAGCTGACGCTGCCAGCCGGCACCCCGGCCATAGAAGGGCAGGTTGTCGAAGTCGATCCAGGGGCGGTACTTCTTTTCCAGCTTCAGCCACTCAGCGTTGCGCTGGTCCGGGGTCAGGTCCGGGTTCTGGTACATGATGTGCTGGAACTCGTCCACAGCGCAGCCGTAGGCCAGGAACACAAAGCTGTCCTCAGCGTGGAGCAGGGCATACTTCTCGGTGTCCTTGCCAAACAGCAGGTGGTGCCAGGGGGCAGTGAGGAACTCCATGGCCATGGAGTGGATCTCAGCACTTTCCATGGCAGGGCACTCCAGGTCTGCAGGCACATGAGGGTCACGCTGGGCCACATAGCCCTCAAAGGCGTGGCCGCACTCGTGGGTCAGCACGTCCACGTCGCCGGAGGTATCGTTCCAGTTGGCAAAGATGAAGGGGGCCTTGTAGCTGGGCAGGCTGGTCATGTAGCCGCCGGACATCTTGCCGGGGCGGCTCTCCACGTCAAACAGCTCGTTGTCCTGCATAAAGTCGATGAACTCGGCGGTCTCGGGGCTCAGCTCATGATACATGGTCCGGGCAGCATCCATACGGGCCTGGTACCCCGGGATGGGCTTGGGGTTGCCGTCCTTAAAGATGATGGGTAGGTCCGTGAAGGTGGGGTGGGGGATGCCGGTGCGCTTGGCACGCATGGCCATGACCTTTTGCAGCTCAGGCACCACGTCCCGGGCCACCTGGTCCCGGAAGGCCTGGATCTCAGCCTGACCGTAGCCGATGCGGTTCATCCGCACATAGGACAGCTGGCTGTAGTCCTTGTAGCCCAGCACCTGGGCCTGCTGGTTCAGGTTTTTGACGATCTGGGTGTACAGCTGGTCCAGCTCCTCCCGGTGGGCGTCAAAATAGCCAGCCTCGGCCTCGTAGGCGGCCCGGCGCACGGCAGGGTCCAGGTCCTCTTTGTAGGGGCCCAGCTGGGGGATGGTGAGCTGCTTGCCGTCCAGCTCCACCAGGGCACCGCCGTAGATCTGCTGGTATTGGCTGACCAGGGCGTTGAAGGCCTTTTGCAGCTCCACGGTGCGGTCGTCCATGCCCAGCACGGCGTTTTTCATGCCGGCCACACAGGTGGTGCCAAAGTGGCTTGTCAGGGCGTCCACATGGGGGTTGGACAAAAATGCCCGGCTGATCTCCACCTGGGCGTTGGCCACCGCAGGGCCGTTGGCGTCAAAAAAGTCCTGCTCCGCCTTCCAATGGGCGTCCCGGGTGTCGCAGGTATAGTGGATGTTGGCCAGCTGGGAGGCAGTGGTGTAATCGGCAAAGGCACGGCTCTGCTCGTAGTACAAAGCCACCAGGGCGTCGCCGTCCGGGGCGGCGGCAGCCCGGGCCGCCAGGGTCTGGCAGGTGGCCAGCAGGGCGTTGATGTCCGGGCGGGTGTAGGTCATTTCATGGAACTTCATGGAAAAAACAGTCCTTTCCGGGAGAAAACTCCCCAAATGTGGATAGTATGCCCATCTTACCACGTTCCACCGCAAAAGAAAAGAGGCCCCAGGCCGAAACTATGCACCATGGCCAAAAAATAACCGGGAGTTTTGGTAAAGCTGTGGAATCCTGCAATTGCAGGACCGGGGCAAAACGATTATAATAAAAGCATCAACAGAGTAAGATCCTGTGCGTTAAGTGCCGCATCAACGGGGAGTTGTGCTGCGGACGAAGGGAACACCGCGGTACAGGATCTGCATCCCGCTGCTGCATGGACTTGGGTGCAGGCGAGACGGCCTGCCGCCTTGCCCGGAAGTGAAAGTTGTTGGATTCACGCCCTCCTTTGTGCGGTTTGTCGTACAGGAGGGCGTTTTGTGTTTGCCCTGCTGCCGGTTCCTTTTTTAAGGAGGACAATTGATATGGAACACAACACATCCAAGACCCAAGTGCGTACCCTGGTGATGCTGGCCCTGCTGGTGGCTATGAGCATCGTGTTTGGCCGGGTGCTGACCATCTCCACCGGCTTTGTCCGGTTCAACCTGGGCAGCCTGCCGGTGCTGCTGGCGGCTTTGTTGTTCGGGCCCTGGGCCGGGTTTGCAGTAGGGGCTGTGGCCGATATCATCGGCGGCGTGCTGGCTGGCTATGCCATCAACCCCCTGATCACCCTGGGGGCAGCTGCCATCGGCCTAGTGGCAGGCTATGCCTGGCAAAAGCTGCCCCAGGGCAGCACCGGCCTGCGGCTGGGCACCAGTGTGCTGCTGGGGCATTTTGTAGGCTCCATGGTCATCAACTCTCTGGCTCTGCGGATCTTTTACGGCTACGCCTGGGGGGTGCTGCTGGCCCGCATCCCCAACGCCCTGGTGCTCAGCGTGGTGAACACGGTGCTGCTGCGGGTGCTGCTGGAGAACCGCAGCCTCATGAAGCTGGCAAAAAAGTAAGGGGATCCCATTGAAAATGGTCTCCGCTGCGCTCTGACCATCTTCAGAGGAATTATAGTTTTATATTGCAATTCAGGAAAATCTGCGGATTTTCCTGAATTGCCTTTTCCCTCTGCGACCCCTCCTGTGAAAAAGGGGTTCTGAAAAGCCCGCAGGCTTTTCAGAACCCCAAAATAAAAATCTTTTTTCCGCTGATGATGTGCAGAGCGCAGCGGAGCACATTCCGA
>CAKSXW010000077.1 GCA_934518555.1 uncultured Faecalibacterium sp.
CCCCTGCTGTTTTGTGTTCCCATGCTTCTAACGAGGCTGAATCCATGTGTTCCGATTCTAGCGACGACACATTGCGAATGTGTAATTGCACTTTCCAAGGGCGAGATCGACTCTAAAAAAGTCCGTGTAGAGTTCTCTTTGGAGGGCATGGACACCTCCGGATTGCAGAAAGGTGCGACCTATCATTGACGAGGGCGGTGCCGTTATTGATGCGCCCATGGCCGGCATTCACAAAAAGTGCGCCATGATGGCCGTCCACGAAAAAGGCCGCTGCACCGCCGATCTTTTGGCCAAAAAGCCGCAGGGGAAATGCTGGGCACCGGCTGCACCTTTCGGAAGGTATCCACGGACCCGGATGGCAGCTGCCGGGGCGAGGCATTCCTCCGGTGCATCAACGACCAGGATTTTGCAAAAGACCTGGAGGCTCTGCGAAAGATTGCTGCCAGCCACGATGTAGAGTTGACCGTCCGGGAGTCGGACAACGAGTATTACCGCCCCTCCTCCCTGGACAGTGTTGGCTACCGATACATTCGGAGCACCGTGGAAAAGGCTTTCCCCTACGCTGCGGCGGCCCCCTTCATCCTTCCGGCAGGCACGGATGCCCGGCGGTTTGCAGACCTTTCCGATGCTGTCATCCGGTTTGCACCCATTGACATCGACAAGCAGCAATATGCCTCGGTCCATGGAGAAAACGAGAACATCTCTGTGGACAAGATCCATCTGGCGGTGGATTTTTACAAGGAGCTGCTCCGGAATTTCCGTTGATCTTCCGCACCCCTGCGCCTTTATGATTTCACAACAAAACCGGACCCCCGGCAGACTGATGCACAGCCCCGGGGGTCCGGTTTTGTTGTAGACAAGTGGTTTTTATCTGTGGGCGGCAGCCTCCTGAGCAGCCTGTTTCAGATGCTCCAGGTCGGCCTGGTCCGGGTGAGAAAGGGCCTTGTCGAAGTTTTCGATCAATGCATCCAGGTTTGGCAGGTGGATGGGCTGTTTTTTCATGGTCTCGTACCGCTGGCGCACCGACAGGGGCATTTTGCCCTGGCACATAAAGCTGCCAAACACCTGGTTGCTGCTGTCCAGCCCGGCCTGGGTGGCCTTGAGGATCTTGTGGAAATATTCCTGGCTGCCGCCAAAGCCTGCTGTGCCAAACAGAAAGATCTGTTTGCCCCGAAGCTGCTTCAGAAACTCCATAACAGCGGCGTCGGCCTTGCCTTTGTCAGTCCAGAAGCCCACATACAGGATTTCTGCCGCTGCTGCCGCCGGGTCCGGGGTGCCAAAATAGACACGCTCCTCCTGGGGCAGGCAGCTGCGGAGGGTATCGGCCAGCTGCTTGGTATTTCCGGTCTGACTGCTGTAAACGATCGAGTAACCCATAGTTTCTCCTTTCGAGCGGTCTGGGCTCTGATGCTTCCTGGGGCCCTCAGGCCTTTGCTGCTTCTTTTTCCCGGAGGGTATCGTAGATGCACCGGGTACCCTGGTGGGCCATCAGGCCGCCCAGGCACTTTTTGTTGCAGCGGACACAGCGGTGGATCTGCTCCGGCTGGCCCTGCTCCAGCTTGTTTACCCAATCCGGGTCAGCCAGAAGCTGACGGCTCATGGCAGCGCACTGGATGCGGCCGGAAGAAAGCTGCTGCTCCACAAACTCCGGGTCGTTCAGGCCGCCTACGCCGCAGATGGGCAGCTGGGTATACTGGCGCACCTCATCGCAGAACTTGAGGAAGCAGCCCGGCTGGCTGAAATAGGGGTGGTTTTTGGGGGGAATGGTATTTTCCAGTGCCGAATGGTTTGCCAGGGTCACATGGAAGCTGGTGACGCCGGCCTGCTCCAGCAGCGGAACGAACACCGACAGCTCCTGCTCCAGCACACCGGCATTGCCATAGTGGGGCTCCTCCTGCCGCACTGCCAGCTTGTAGTCGATGGGCATTTCCGGTACTGCGGCATGGACAGCCGCCACGGCCTCCACCGCAAAACGGGCACGGTTGCTGGCACTGCCGCCGTATGCGTCGGTACGGTGGTTGAAGATGGCGGAACTGAAGCTGCCGCACATCCGGTCCCCGTGGACCTGCACCATGTCAAAGCCAGCCTGCTTTGCCAGCACCGCTGCCTTGCCAAAGCCAGCGATAATAGATTGGATCTTGTGCAGCGGCATTTTGGTGATATAAGGAGCCACTTCCTCATTGAGCTTTGCTCGCAGCTGATCGGGGGTCATCTTTTTCAGCAGCACCGCAGGGATATATTTGAAGATGGCCAGCAGATTGGAGTCGGTCTGGTGGAGCTGGGCGCAGACCTTGCAGTCTGCGTCGTGGGCAATCTTTACCACCTGCTGGTAGAACTGGAAGCCCTTGGGGTCGAACAGGGATTTTTCAAACTTGCTTTTGCCCACCGGCACATCGCCCACAATAATCATGGCACAGCCGCCCTGGGCAATGGCACGGATCTTTGCCAGATATTCCTCATCCGACAGGCCAAAGGTGGTGGGGGCAAACAGGATGCGGTTCTTCAGCTGGATGCCACCGTAGTTCACGGGGCTCAAAATCGTCTCAAACATCACTTACACACTTTCTTTTCGTACTGTTTTTTTCAGCAGGGCCAACAGCTGGCCTTGTTCTTCCGGGGTCAGTGCGGTCAGGTTCAATGCGTCCCAATCCGAAAACACTTGGTGGCAGACCACAAATGCCTCCTGGCCTTGGGGCGTCAGGTTCAGGCGGTAGCTGCGGCCTTGCTTTTCCTTGGTCAAAAAGCCGTCCTCCGCCAGCTTGTTCAGGCTGCGCTGGGAATGCCCCCAGTCCAAGTGCAGGTCTTTGGTCAGCTCTGAGGGGGTGCAATTGGGGTGGGTGCCCACATAGATCACAAAATACATCAGACCAAAACTCAACCGCAGTTCCTGCAGACGCTGGGTGGTATAAGCGGCAAACTCCTTGTGCAGGTTGAGGATGTAGGAGGATACCGTAGACGGCTCCATGTTGTCAGCTTCCTTTCTTTCAGCGCAGGTGCGCCGGATTTTTTTGATTTGTTGGAACGTAAAGCAGTATAGCACCGTTACTTGATAAAGTCAAGTAACTTTTTTCTTTTTTCGCTCTTTTTTTGCAGCACCCACAAGAGCCTAGGGGCCTGATTTTGCTGCCACCCCCCTGCCCTGCTCCTTTTCTTGCGAAAAAACCAGCCCTGCAGCCTTGACGTGCCGCAGCTGTTCCGTTACAATAAACGTATCAGAAACTGCATCTTTACTTCAAGAACGAGAGGACCCTATCCGTGAAAATTATCAAAGTAAAATGCCTGGCCCCCACCCGGCTGGACAATTATCTCATGCAGCAGTACCCGGCTTTGAACCCGGGCCGCCTGAACAAGGCCCTGCGAGAAAACAAGATCAAGCTCAACGGCAAAAAGCAGCCTCTTTCCACCCGTGTCATGGCCGGAGACGAGATCAAGCTGTTTATCCTGGACGACATTCTGGACGCCGACCGCCGTGTGGAGGGCCCGGCCTGGAAGAACGCCCGGTGCCCGGCCCAGGTGGTGTACGACTGCCCCCAGATTTTGATCGTCAACAAGCCTGCCGGCCTGGCTGTGGACGGCCCGGAGGACGACACCCTGCTGAACCGTGCCCTGCTGTACCTGAACCAGCAGGGGGCGTATAAGGAAAACGACCTGTACACCCCTGCCCTGTGCCACCGGCTGGACACCGGCACCAGCGGCCTGGTGATCATTGCCAAGACTCCCGAGGCCGAGGAACTGTTCCTGGCAGCCATCAAGAACCGTGAGGTGCAAAAGACTTACCTCTGCGTCACCTTTGGCCGCCCGGTGCCCCCGGACGCCACCCTGGGAGGCTACCTGATCAAGGACGCCGACCGTGGCATCGTGAAGATCGTGGAGGACAAGCAGCCCGGTGCCAAAGAGGTGGAGACCCAGTACGAGACCATCGCTGTCTCCGGCCGCCTGGCTCTGCTGAAGGTAAAGCTCATTACCGGACGCACCCACCAGATTCGTGCCCACCTGGCCAGCATCGGCTGCCCCATTCTGGGCGACAGCAAGTACGGCAACAACACCGCCAACCGGGAGCTGAAGCTGAAGTATCAGGCCCTGTGCGCCTGGGAGCTTACCATGCCCCGGTTCACCCAGCCAGACTTCGACTTCCTCAGCGGCAAGACCTTCCATGCCCCCAAGCCCTGGTACTACAGCCAGATGCTGGACGGGACCCTGAAGTGACCCCAGCGGCAGTGCGCCTGCCCCAAAGGCATAACTTTCCTGCATAAAAACGACCCCCTGTGTGCCAGCTGACACACAGGGGGTCATTCTTTCTGATAGAGCGAGCTTATGCAGGGTAGCTCATGGTATCCAGCAGAGCATTCAGGTAGTTCTGGGGCATTGCTCCGGTGCTGTTGGCACGGAGAAGGTAGGTGGTTGCCCCATGCTGGAACACGGTACACTGGGCGGTGATGCTGCCTGCAGCGTCCTTCACGCTATAGATCTGGTACACCCGGCCGTTGGCTGCGGTGTAATCTGCCTTTGTGACCGATGCGCCCGGCAGGGTGAGGATCTGCTCCGTGCTGGTATAATCGTTGCCATCCCAGCAGGTGCTGGCTGCAAAAGTCAGGGAAACTGCACCGTCGGTGCGGTACTGGTTGTACATGGTCTGGGTGATCTTTTGAGAGGGCTTGAAGGAGACCACCACATTTTCTCCGCCAGCCTTTTGCAGGGCGTCAAAAGCGCTGCTGGACACAAAGGAGATCCCCAGCTGGTTCTCTGCCTCGGAGCGGCTCTCCAGGCCGATCTCCACCACGCTGTTGCTGGTGCGGCGAGCCGTGGTCTTGACCTGGGCCTTTACCTCTTGGCCGATCTTGGCAGAATCCTCCATTACAGGCACTTGCAAAGTATAACTCAGGCGAACATTGCTGCCGCTTTTTTCCACATTGCTGGCATTCGCAGCCCATACAGCCGGGCACAGCAGGGACACCGCACAGGCGGCGGTGAGCAGCAGGCCAGTGATTCTGTGCATCTTCATAAAGCATTCTCCTTTCAGCGGTGCAGTGTTTAATTTGCACTCGCATACTGTTCAGTTTTAGGATAGCAAGATTTCTGCCGCCTGTCAAGGGGAAAATAGCTAAAAAAGCAGAGATGATTTTGCCCACGCAACAAAAAAAGGACAGTGCACCGGGGGTCCGGCACACTGCCCTTTTGAGATGCTAGGGTTCCGATGGGTCAGGACTTTTGCTGCACCACCACATAGACACCTGCCGGCACACAGGCCGCCCAGGCACCCTCTTTGTCCAGCCAGCCGAATTGCTCACAGACATGGTCCGGGCACTGGCTGTCCAAAAACGAGATGGCACCGTCCTTTACCTGCAGGTGCACCACCAGGTCGTTCACCTCATACAGGTAATCGTGGTCCTGCTCCAGGGGCAGGGTCTCGGTAATGCCCTGGCCAAAATCCACCAGAGCCTCCAGTCCTGCTCCGGCACTGCCCTGCCCTGCCCGCACACCGAAGTACAGCGCAGCGGCGGCAGCCAGCACCACCAGAACAAAGATCAGGTTTTTCTGCCAGGGCTTCCAGCTGTGTTTGACGGGAGCCTTGGCAGAGGTTTTTGCGTTCCGGCTCATGCAGCATACTTGCTGGCAGCTGCACCGGCAATGCGGCCAAAGACGGTAAAGTCGGCCACAGCGTTGCCGCCCAGACGGTTTGCACCGTGGACGCCACCAGTGACCTCGCCTGCTGCAAACAGGCCGGGGATGGCGGTGCCGTCAGCCTTCAGCACCTCAGTGTTGGTGTTGATCTTCAGGCCGCCCATGGTGTGGTGGACACCAGCGGTGACCTTGATGGCATAGTAGGGAGCGGTATCCAGAGCCTTTGCAAAGCTGGTGCGGCCAAAGTCGGGGTCGTTCTTGGCCTCCACATAGCCGTTCCAGGTCTTCATGGTCTCGGCAAAAGCAGCCTCGTCCACGCCCATGGCCTTAGCCAGCTCCTCGTAGGTCTGGCCGGTGACGGTGTAGCCCTTCTTGATGTAGCCCTGGATGACGCTGGAGGCGTCGGCCATGGCCTGGTCCACCACCAGCCAGCTGTAGCTGCCGGTCTGAGCGATCTCGGCAGCGGAGACCACGTCACGGGTGCCCAC
>CAKSXW010000078.1 GCA_934518555.1 uncultured Faecalibacterium sp.
GAAAATAGGTTCCGTTACAAGTTTTTCGATATTGTTCAATTTTCAAGGTCCTGTGCGCCTCAGCCTTAGCGGCTGACAGCTTATTAATTTTATCACTTTCGTGATAAGTTGTCAAGCATTTTTTGAAAAGATTTTTGAAGTTCTTGTCGAGCCTCTTGTTTCTTTACGTCTGAACGTTCCTTTTGAAGTTTTGCTTCTGTGGGACGTCCGCCTGACAGTAATGTATTTTAGCACGGCTCCCTGCAAAAAGCAAGACTTTTTTCGATATTTTCTGCAAGAAGTCCTTCTTTTTACTTTTTTACCAGTTTTTTCTGCTTGATTTAGCAGTTTCCACCCTCAATCCTCCAAAAGGCGGCTCCGCAGAAGGCACAGAATCTTCCGTTCCCTCCGGGAGATCTGCACCTGGGTGGTGTGGAGCACCTTTGCTGTTTCGCTTTGGGTCTTGTTGCCGTAGAACCGCAGCCGGATCAGCTGTCGGTCCTGTTCCGGCAAAGAGCGCAGCACTGCTTCCAGGCTGATGTGCTCTGCCAGGGCTTCCTCTGGGGACTCCACAGGGATGTCCAGCTGATGGTCTTCTTGGTCCCGGTTTTCCGGCGTCAGGCTCATGGCAGGCTGGGCGGCCTGGATAGCCATGGCCACATTCTCCACCGTCTCTCCCAGCTGTTCTGCCAGCTGAGAAAGGGTGGGCTCGGTGCCGCACAGCTTCAGGGTGTGCTCCCGGGCCGCCTGCACCCGCATCCCCAGCTCTTTCAGGGAGCGGCTTACCTTTACCGTGCCGCTTTCCCGGAACAGCTTTTTGATCTCCCCCAGGATCACCGGCACTGCATAGGTGGAAAAGCAGACGCCCCTTTGGGGGTCAAAGTTATCGCAGGCCTTGATGAGCCCCATGCACCCGGCACTGTAAAGGTCGTCGTAGTCGATGCCTCGGCCCCGGAACCGTCCGGCGCAGGCGTGGGCCAGCCCCAGATTTTCTGTGATAAAGGTGTCTCGCCGGGTCTTGTCCCCTGTCATACTGCTTGTCCGCCTTTCCTATTATGTAGACGCCCGGGCAGACAGCCGCTTGGTCAGCACCACCTTGGTGCCCTTGCCGGGGTGGGAGGTGACCTGCACCTTATCCATAAAGCTCTGCATCACTGCAAAGCCCAGGCCGGACCGTTCCTCCGGGTTTCCGGTGGTAAACAGTGGCTCCATGGCCCGGCCCACATCCGGGATGCCCACCCCTTTGTCGGTGACGGTCACCCGTACCTCCCGGTCCGGGTACACTGCCACCCGGAGCACCACCGGGCCGATGCAGTCCGGATAGGCGTGGACGATGCAGTTGGTCACCGCCTCTGACACTGCCGTTTTCAGGTCTGCCAGCTGGGGCACCGTAGGGTCGTACCGGGCCACAAAGGCGGCGACCACGCTGCGTGCGTAGGCCTCGTTGCTGCTGAGGGAATCAAACTGGATCTTCGTGGTGGTTTCCGCTTTCATCATCATTCCTCCGTTTCAGCTGTGTCCACACAGCGGATGCCTGCCAGCTGCATCACCCGGCGCAGCTGGGCAGGGGCGTGTTGGATCTGCAGTGTGGTGCCCAGGGTCCGGGCCCCTCGCTGTCGGCCCAGGATCAGCCCGATGCCCGACGAATCCATGAACCCCACCCCTCCAAAATCCAGCACCATGGTCCGAGGGGTGCGGCAGACCAGGGCGTCGTCCAGCTGCAGCCGCAGGCTTTGGGCTGCGTCGTGGTCGATCTCCCCGGAAAGATAAGCGTACAGGGTCTCCCCTGCCGCCGTAAAGCTCACCGTTGCCATCTGTTCTTCCTGCTCCTTTCCGCTGTAAAAAAGAAAAGATCCCGTACACCTGCCTTCAGTGTACGGGATCTTGGTTTTATTTTTTAGGGAAGGGTGTCGGTCACTGGTCTGCCAGCAGAGCCGCAGCCTCCAGGGCTGCCGCCTCACCGCCGCAGACCAGTAGGCCCCGGCGTGTGTTGGCATGGGCCAGGTCCACTGCCTCTGCCATACTGCTGCACAGCTGAGCGTCAAAGTGGAACCGGGCCTTTTCCAGCAGCCGCTGGGTCAGGGTCTCGTCGCCCCCCACAGGGGTCACCAGATAGACCTTATCAAAGGGGTTGTCGCTCATGCCCGGCATGGTGGACTTATCCTTTTTCTGCTCCTCAGGGGTCAGGCCGCTTTCCAGCACAGAGAAGAAGGCCTCGGCCCCCTCCTCCTCTGCCAGACCGATGATGGCGCTCATGTGGCGCACCTTGGCCATGTTCAGCACACGCAGCAGGGCAGCAGCCTGCTGGGGAGTCCGGCAGGCGTCCAGGATCACCAGGGGACGCTGGGAAAGCACCCGGATGCTGCTGCGGTTCTCCACCGCAGCCAGGCCCTCCAGAATAGGCTCATCGGGGATGTCCACTCCCTTGCGGCAAAGGGCCAGAGCCAGCTCCACCGCCATGGCGGCGTTACCGGCGGCGTGGCGGCCCAAAAAGGCCAGGGGCACCGTGTAGCCGCCGTAGTCCACCCGGCTGGCAAACTTTTCTGCCTCCAAAAAGGTGATATCCTCCGGGTCCGGCACCACCAGCTCACAGTCACACTTTCCGGCAGCCACGATGAGCTCACTGAGCACTTCCTTGGGCTGCTCCGGAGCGGTAACGCAGATGGAGCCCTTTCGCATAACGCCAGCAGCCAGGGCTGCCAGACGTTCCACCGAGCGGCTGACGCCATCGGGGCCCACAGCGGTGACGGCGCACACCGGCATCTGGGGCAGGGCTGCCGCCAGGCCTGCGTCCGGCAGCTCCACCACCGCCAGGGTGCAGCCAGCCTCCCCAAAGACAGTGGCCGCCGCTGCCAGCTCCGCTGCCTGCAACGGCAGTTCCTCCCGGGCAGACAGGGCCTGGGCGGCCTGGATCAGCAGGGCTTCCTCCACCGGCTCCCCGGCCACCCGGAGACGGGCAGACAGGGGCTGGCACCCGGCGTGGTACACCCCGGCCCGGATGCCGGCAGCCTGGAGGATGGCAGCCAGCAGGGCCGCCACAGCGGTCTTGCCGGCGGTGCCGGACACCCCCACGAACTGCACCGCCCCGGCAGAGGCCGGCAGGGCCTGCTGCAGCTGCTGGGTGGTGGCAAAGCCCTCGGGCAGGGCTGCAAAATACTGATTTGCCTGTTGGATGGTCATTGGTTACTCCTTTTTACGATGATGAAACAGCAGCCTCCACAGCCCCATCAGCAGCAGTGCTGCCAGGATGCCTGCCAGCACCCCTGCCGAGTCCAGCCACACGTCGGTGACCTGGCTGCTGCGGCCCTCTGAGAACAGCTGGATGGTCTCATCAGTCAGGGCCGTGAGCACCCCTGCCAGCATGGGCACCGTGATGTGCCGCAGCGGATGGCGGCTGTACACTCGCATACAGAGCATCAGCAGAAAGCCTTCCAGCAGATACTCGCAAAAATGGGCCAGCTTCCGCACCAGGTGCATGGTAAGACGCTGGGCAAGGCCCGGCATCCCCAGACGGCGCAGCACCGCCTGCAGCAGCTGCAGCACCCGGCCGCTGGAAACGCTGGAAACGTCGGCCACTGCCATGGAGTTGGAAAAGATGAACCAGATGCAGCCTGCCAGTGCCAGGGTGAACAGCACCCGTCCCCCCAGGACCCAGGGGGAAAGGCTCTGGGGCTCTTTTTCGTATTCCATCTTAGCCCAGAGCCTGGATGCTCTGCTCAATGTTGGCCAGCTTATCCTGGCTCTTGGCAAACTTGTTGCGGATATCCTCCACCAGAGCCGCCGGGGCACGCTCCACGAACTTGGGGTTGTTCAGCTGGTTGCCGAACATGGCCAGTTCCTTTTCAGCCTTGGCCTTTTCCTTGTTCAGACGGGCCAGCTCCTTTTCCCGGTCGATGAGCTCCATCATGGGGATAAAGCCCCGGGCGGCGTGGGTGGACACCTGCACCATGCCGTCGGTGCTGCCCTCGTACTTTTCCGTAAAGGTCACGTCGGTGGCAAAGGCGAACTTGGCCAGGTAGACCTGTGCGTTCTGGAAGGGAGCAGCATCGGCAGTCTCGATGATCATGCTGGTCTTTTTGGCCGGGTGGACGTTCATCTCGGTCCGCATGGTACGCACAGCCTTGATGTAGTCCATGACCTTTTCAAAGGCCTCCTCCTCGGCTGCCCAGTTGTGAGCGGCATCAAAGGTGGGCCAGGCCTGGGTCATGATGGTCTCGGCAGAGCCGGGCAGGGCCTGGTACAGCTCCTCGGTGATAAAGGGCATAAAGGGGTGCAGCAGCTTCAGGGCCTTATCCAGCACATACACCAGCACACGGCGTGCGGTGTCGGCCTGCTGGACGTCGCCGGAGTTCAGACGGGGCTTTGCGATCTCGATGAACCAGTCGCAGTATACATCCCAGATAAAGCTGTTGATCTTGGCAGCAGCCAGGCCCATCTCGTAGTGGTCCAGGTTGTCGGTCATGGCACCAGCCACCTGGTTCAGCTTGGTCAGCACCCACTTGTCGCTCATGTCCAGCTTGTCCTCGCTGGGCAGGCCCGGCTCAAAGTCCTCGGGCAGGTTCATCAGCACAAAACGGGTGGCGTTCCACAGCTTGTTGGCAAAGTTCCGGGCAGACTCCACCTTGGTCTCACTGTAGCGCATATCGTTGCCCGGGGTGGAGCCGTCCACCAGCATGAACCGCAGGGCGTCGGCGCCGTACTTGGCAATGACCTCCAGGGGGTCGATGCCGTTGCCCAGGCTCTTGGACATCTTGCGGCCCTGGCTGTCACGGACGATGCCGTGGATGCAGACCGTATCAAAGGGAGCCTTGCCGGTGTAGGCCAGGCCGGAGAAGATCATGCGGCTGACCCAGAAGCCAATGATGTCGTAGCCGGTGACCAGGGTGTTGGTGGGGTAGAAGTACTTCAGGTCGGCGCTGTCCTCGTTGGGCCAGCCCAGGGTGCTGAAGGGCCACAGGGCAGAGGAGAACCAGGTATCCAGGGTATCCGGGTCCTGGGTCAGCTTTGCGCCGCCGCACTTGGGGCAGCTGCAGGGAGCAGACTTTGCCACCACGGTCTCGCCGCAGTCGTCGCAGTACCAAGCCGGGATCTGGTGACCCCACCACAGCTGGCGGCTGATGCACCAGTCACGGGTGTTCTTCATCCAGTTCATATAGTTCTTGGTAAAGCGCTCGGGCACGAACTTGATCTCGCCCTTTTCCACGCTCTCGATGGCAGGCTTGGCCAGGGGCTCCATCTTCACGAACCACTGCTTGGACACCATGGGCTCGATGGTGGAGTGGCAGCGGTAGCAGGTGCCCACCTCGTGCTTCAGGGGCTCGATCTCCTTCAGGAAACCGCCCTCCTTCAGGTCCGCCAGAATGGCCTTACGGGCCTCCAGAGTGGTCATGCCGGCGTACTTGCCGCAATCCAGCACCTGGGGCTCGTTGACAGTGTTCTTGCCAGCGGCAAACAGGGCATCGGCGGCAGCCTTGTCGGCAGCACCGGTCATGTGACCGTCGTAGGTAAACACCCGGACGATGGGCAGGTCGTGGCGCAGGCCCACCTCAAAGTCGTTGGGGTCGTGGGCAGGGGTGATCTTGACCACGCCGGTGCCCTTGGTCATGTCGGCGTGCTCGTCGCAGACGATGGGGATCTCCTTGTTCAGCAGGGGCAGCACCACATGGCAGCCGTGGAGATGGGCATACCGGGGGTCGTCACCGTTGATGGCCACAGCGGTATCACCCAGCATGGTCTCGGGGCGAGTGGTGGCCAGCTCCAGCATCTCGCCGGTCTCCTTGACGGGGTACAGCAGATGCCAGAAATTGCCGTCCTTTTCCTCGTACTCCACCTCGGCGTCAGAAATGGAGGTGTTGCAGTGGGGGCACCAGTTCACCATACGGTTGCCCCGGTAGATCAGGCCCTGGTCGTACAGCCGCACGAACACTTCCTTCACGGCGTCGGAGCAGCCCTCGTCCATGGTGAACCGCTCCCGGTCCCAGTCGCAGCTGCTGCCCAGCTTTTTCAGCTGGCTGACGATGCGGTTGCCGTACTTGGTCTTCCAGGCCCA
>CAKSXW010000079.1 GCA_934518555.1 uncultured Faecalibacterium sp.
GCCATGATCATGGCCGGCGTGGTGTTCGTCAACGAGCAAAAGGTGGACAAGGCCGGTGAGATGATCAAAGAGGACGCCAAGGTGGAGGTCCGGGGCCATGACATCGGCTATGTGAGCCGGGGCGGCCTGAAACTGGAAAAGGCCATGCAGTGCTTCCCACTGACCCCCAACGGGAAGGTCTGTATGGACATTGGTGCCTCTACTGGCGGCTTTACGGATTGTATGCTGCAGAACGGTGCCGTTAAGGTCTACGCCGTGGATGTGGGATATGGTCAGCTGGCCTGGAAGCTCCGCACCGATGAGCGTGTGGTCAACATGGAGCGCACCAACATTCGCAACGTAACGCCGGAAGATCTGGCAGAGCCCATCGAATTTTTCAGCGTGGATGTGTCTTTTATCTCCTTGCATCATATTTTCCCGGTGGCCCAGGCCATTACCACTCCGGATGCCATGGGCGTCTGCCTGGTCAAGCCTCAGTTTGAAGCCGGACGGGAAAAGGTGGGCAAAAACGGCGTAGTCCGGGACCCTGCCACCCATCGGGAGGTGCTGCACAACGCCATGGGCTATGCAGCAGCCAATGGGTTTGCCGTCCGTGGGCTGGATTTCAGCCCGGTCAAGGGGCCGGAAGGCAACATTGAATACCTGATGTTCGTGCAGAAAAGCACGGAGCCCTGTGCCCTGGAGGATGCGGCGGCAGAGCAGGTGGTTGCCGCCAGCCATGCCACTCTGGACCGTTAAAAATTGGCTCAAGCGTGAATGGGAGATGCCGGCATGACGATCTATATCTCACCGAACCCCGGTAAAATTTCGGCCAGTGAAGTGGCACTGCGTGCCGCCCAGATCCTGTTGAATCATGGGGCGGAGGTCTTAATGTGTGATGCTTTGCGGGAAAGCTGCAGTGCCATGGGGGTACAGTATCTCCCCCTGGAGCAGTGCCTGGACCGTGCGGATGTGATCCTGACCATTGGCGGTGACGGGACCATCCTCCATGAAGCCAACCTTTCCCTCCGGAACTCCAAGCCCATCCTGGGCATCAACCTGGGCCGCTGTGGTTTTTTGGCCACCTGCGAGGTCAGCGAGATGGAGTTCAAATTGCCTGCAGTAGCCCGGGGAGAGTTCCAGTTGGACAACCGAATGCTGCTGTACGCCCGGGTGCTGGGCCATGACGGCTGGGAGGGCCACGCCCTGAACGACGTGGTGGTGACCAAAGGCCGCCTCCAGCAGGCCATTGAGTTCAGTATCTATTGTGACGATATCCTGGTGGAGCACTACCGGGGGGACGGCGTCATCGTTGCCACTCCCACCGGTTCCACAGCCTATTCTCTGGCAGCAGGGGGGCCTATCCTGGACTCTCAGACCAAGGGCGTGGTGGTCACTCCCATCTGCCCCCACAGCCTGGCAAGCCCGGCTATGGTGTTTGCCCAGGAACGAAAGCTGAATGTCTGCGTAGGGCAGGTGGCAGATGACGAGGTGTTCATCAGCTGCGACGGTGGAACGGGCTTTCCCCTGAAGGCCGGTGCCACCGCTGAGATCCGGCTCTCGGACCAGGTGGTAAAGCTCATTACCTTTGGCAAGGCAGACCAGTTCCAGGCCATTGATCAGAAACTGCGCCACAGACGATAAGAAGGAGACAAAACAGTTATGGCACGTGTCCGGAAAGAAGAAGCAAAAAGCAAAGGCGACCGCCTGCAGACCATCCTTCGCCTGGTGCAGGAGCACCCCATCAGCCGACAGGAGGTGCTGCTGGATTATCTGCGGCAGGAAGGCTATGAGGTCACTCAGGCAACCATCTCCCGGGATATCCGGGAGCTGTGCCTTGTGAAGGCAGCCACGGCAGAAGGGTACCGCTATGTGGCCAGCCGGAACGAGGGGCTCAACCCCAAGACCCAGAGCCGGTTTGAGACCATCTTCCACGAATCGGTGCTGGCTGTAGATTATGCCGGGCACGTTGTTCTGGTAAAGTGCTACTCCGGCATGGCCAACGCCGCCTGTGAGGTATTTGACGCTCTGCAGTGGAAAAATGTGGTGGGCACCTTGTCGGGAGACGATACCTTTTTGGTGGTTGCACGGTCGGAACGGGATGCCAAAACCATTTGTGCGGAGCTGACCCGGCATCTGGGGTAAAACGAATGTGGGAGAACGATAGCCATGTTAAGCAGCCTGCAAATTGAAAATGTTGCTGTGATCCAAAAGGCAGAGGTCCACTTTCAGCCGGGGCTCAATGTCCTTACCGGCGAGACCGGTGCTGGCAAATCCATCCTTATTGATTCCATCAATGCCATTCTGGGCAACCGCACCTCCAAGGACCTGGTACGCACCGGCGCTGCCAAGGCAGTGATTCGTGCCTCCTTTGAGGATCTGCCAACGTCGGTGCTGGACAATCTGGAGCAGGCCGGGTATGAACGCTCGGAGGAACTGCTGCTGAGCCGGGAGATCACTGCGGAGGGCAAAAGCAGCTGCCGGATCAACGGGATGCCCACCACGGCGGCGATGCTGCGGGAACTGTGCGGCGGTTTGATCAACATCAATGGGCAGCACGATTCTGTGGGGCTGCTGAACCCGGCCCATCACCTGGGGCTTTTGGATGATTATGCACAGAACAGCGGCGTTTACCAGGAATATTATGCCCTGTACCGTCGGCTGGTAAAGGTAAAAAGAGAATTGGATGCCATGATCACCGACGAGAACGAAAAACAGCGTCGGATCGATCTGCTGACCTATCAGATCCAGGAGATCGAGGATGCCGCTCTCACCGCCGGCGAGGAGCAGACGCTGGAGGCACGGCGCAAGGTCTTGGCCAATGCCTCCACCATCCGGGACCGGATCGCGCAGGCCTACGGGCTGCTTTCCGGTGGCGACGACGCCTCCGGTGCAGTGGATCTTCTGGGAGAAGCCTCCCACGCAGCAGAGGCAGCAGCGCAGCTGGACGAGGGGCTTTCCGGGGCCGCCGGTCAGCTGATGGATCTCTATTATACCGCCAAGGACGTAGCCGCCGATCTGGCTGGCCGACTGGACAGCTATGAGGTCAATGATGCAGAGCTGGATGCTGTGGAGCAGCGGCTGGACCTGTTGTACCGCCTGAAGCGCAAATACGGTGATACCGTAGAGGACGTGATGGCCTTTGGGGAAAAAGCCCGGGCAGAACTGGAGGAGATCCAGTTTTCCCAGGAGCGGCACGACCAGCTGCAGGCTGAAAAGCTGCGGCTCTACGGCCTTGCCCGGGAAAAGGCCGAGGCCCTGACCCAGACACGGCTGAAGGCCTTTGAGGCTCTCAACAGCCGGATCTCCGGCACCTTGGACTTTTTGAATATGCCCGGGGTCCGCATGACCCTGCAGCACACCCGGGGGCCCCTGGCCAGCCACGGGCAGGACAGCGTAGAGTTCTACATTTCCACCAACCCCGGTGAGGCCCCGAAGCCTCTGGCCCGGATCGCTTCCGGCGGTGAGTTGAGCCGCATTACCCTTGCCATCAAAAATGCCATGGCAGACCGGGACTCGGTGCCTACGGTCATCTATGATGAGATCGACAGCGGTGTTTCCGGCAAGGCCGCCGGGCGCATCGGTGAGGTGCTGCGGCAAAGCGCACAAGGCCATCAGATCCTTTGCATTACCCACACGGCGCAGATCGCCGCACTGGCCGACTGCCACCTGCAGATCCAGAAAAATGTGACCAATGAGCGCACCTACACCGAGATCCACCCCTTGGACCAGGAGGGCAGGGTGGAAGCGTTGGCCCGGCTGATCTCCGGGGATCATGTGACCGAAATTTCTCGGGCCAATGCCCGGGAGATGCTTGGGGTCGGAAGAGCCTGAGCAAGGCTTGACAAGGCCGGAAAGCTGTGATACAGTAATAACGTCAATGGCGTTGAAGGGAACAAGTACCCTGATGCGCTCTGCCCAGAGAAGCCCCGGTTGGTGCAAGGGGCCGCAGAGCAGCAGGCGAAATACCTCCCGGAGCTGCAGGCTGAATGCTTCTGGCTAGTAGGCTGTGCCGCATGCGAGCGTTACAAACGCAGGAGTGTCACTCTACTCTGGGGTGTGCACTCGTGAGGTCGTTTCTGTGAGGAAGCGGCAAACAGAGGTGGTACCGCGAACTTTCTCGCCCTCTGCCAAATTATTTTTGGCAGGGGGCGTTTTTTACCCTCTGCCCACACAAAACAGGAGGAACTGACTATGACTCTGTACGAAGAACTGAAGGCCCGTGGCCTGGTGGCACAGATCACCGATGAGGAGATCATCGACCTGATCAACAACGGCAAGGCAACCTTTTACATCGGCTTTGACTGCACTGCCGACAGCCTTACCGCCGGTCACTTTATGGCCCTGACCCTGATGAAGCGTCTGCAGATGGCAGGCAACAAGCCCATCGCCCTGATCGGCGGCGGCACCACCATGATCGGCGACCCCTCCGGCCGCACCGATATGCGTAAGATGCTGACCAAGGAGGACATTGCCCACAACGCAGCCTGCTTCAAGAAGCAGATGGAAAACTTCATCGACTTCTCGGAAGGCAAGGCTCTTATGCTGAACAATGCCGACTGGCTGCTGGACCTGAACTATGTGGAGCTGCTGCGTGAGGTGGGTGCCTGCTTCTCTGTGAACAATATGCTGCGTGCTGAGTGCTACAAGCAGCGCATGGAGAAAGGCCTGTCCTTCCTGGAATTCAACTACATGATCATGCAGAGCTACGACTTCTACTACATGTTCCAGCACTACGGCTGCAATATGCAGTTTGGCGGCGACGACCAGTGGAGCAATATGCTGGGCGGCACCGAGCTGATCCGCCGCAAGCTGGGCAAGGATGCATACGCCATGACCATCACCCTGCTGACCGACTCTCAGGGCAAAAAGATGGGCAAGACCGCCGGCAATGCGGTGTGGCTGGACCCCAACAAGACCAGCCCCTTCGAGTTCTACCAGTACTGGCGCAACGTGGGTGATGCCGATGTGATGAAGTGCATCCGGATGCTCACCTTCCTGCCCCTGGAGCAGATCGACGAAATGAGCACCTGGAAGGATCAGCGGCTGAACGAAGCCAAGGAGATCCTGGCCTACGAGCTGACCAGCATGGTCCACGGCAAGGAAGAAGCCGAAAAGGCTCAGAATGCAGCCCGTGCCCTCTTTAGCGGCGCAGCAGATACGGAGCACATGCCCAGCACCCAGCTGACTGAGGCCGACCTGACCGACGGCAGCATCGGCATCCTGACCCTGATGGTAAAGGCTGGCCTGGCCGCCTCTAATGGTGAGGCACGCCGTCTGGTGGTGCAGGGCGGCGTTCTGGCCGATGGCGAGAAGGTTGCAGCCCCCACCGTCAGCTTTACGGCTGAGCAGCTGAAACAGGGCGTTGTAATCAAGAAGGGTAAAAAGATCTACCACAAGGTCACCCTCTGATCCCTTGATACAGAAAAAGGCGTTGTCTGAACTTCAGACAACGCCTTTTTTGCGTTTGGGTCAAAGCTGCATCTTACGGAAAAAAGACCGGGAACTCAGAGCTCGTAGGCCTTTTTCAGGACATCGTAAGCGGCATCCTCGTTTTCTGCGTGGACCAGCAGGGAAATGTCCAGATCGCTGGTGGTGATCAGCAGTACTTCAATGTCTGCGTCAGCCAGGGCACTCAGTGCACGGGCCGCCACACCGCAGCTGGCAACCATTTCTTCGCCAAACAGGTTCAGCTTGGAGTAGCCGACGCTGATCAAAGGAGCAGCCTTGGCGTCCTTGTCCAGGTTGGCGGCAGAGATCGCCTTCATCACCAGGGGCAGGTCGCTGCTGGAAGCAGTAAAGCTGAAATCTATGGTGGTGCCGTGGGGAGCACTCTGGCTGATCATATCCACCACCACGCCGTTGTTTGCAAAGATCTGCAGATAGCGAGCCAGGCTGTTGCTCTTGAACTCCACATCCTGTACGCTGATCATCATCAGGCTGGGTTCAATGTTGATTTTGGTAACTCCGTACATAGAAGCCCTCCTTCTGCCCGGTGCACGGG
>CAKSXW010000080.1 GCA_934518555.1 uncultured Faecalibacterium sp.
CAGAAGTTAAGCTCACTTGTGCCGAAGATAGTTAGCTGGAAACGGCTTGTGAAAATAGGTAGTCGCCGACTTGAACTGAAAGCTCTGAGATGAAAGTCTCAGGGCTTTTTTGTTGCAAAAAAATGCAAGAAAACGGCCGGGTGGATCGTATTCAGGAAAGAGGGGGGATCTATTGTGAAACGAAAAGCAATGGCTGGATGGGCTGGGGTCCTGGTGCTGGGCACTGTACTGCTTCTGGCTTTGTCTCGTTACCAGAATACCTCCGCATCCCGTCCGGAAAACTGCTGTGGGGTGCAGGTTCCGCAATTTCACAGCACGGTGGATGCAGATGGTGATGGGGTGGATGACCAGCTGGATATTCTGAAGGGCGCACTGGCCTATGTGAGCACCCATCCAAAATACAAAAGCCGCTATTATGAGACCGGATACCCGGACGATGGTTATGGGGTGTGCACCGATGTGGTCGCTTTCGCATTGAAAGGTGCCGGATATGATCTGCAGGTGCTTGTGGACGCAGATATTCGGGAGCATCCACAGGATTATAGGGTGGCGGAACCGGATGCAAACATCGACTTCCGACGGGTGCGGAACCTGAAGGTGTTCTTTTCCCACACAGCGGTGGCTCTGACCACAGAGGTCTCGGAAACAGAGGAATGGCAGGGCGGCGATCTGGTAATCTTTGAAAACCATATCGGCATCGTGTCCGACCGGCGGAATAAAAAGGGCGTGCCCTATATCATCCACCACAACGCCCCCTGGCAGACAGCTTACGAACAGGACATTCTGGAAAAACGCACCGACATCGTGGGTCATTACCGAATTTCAAACTAAAAACCGGGCCCGTCCCTGTGATGTACAGGGAAACGGGCCCGGTTGCTGTTTCAGGGAAAGCTGGGAGGATCAATCGTCGTCGCTGTCCAGCTTCAGCACGGCGGTAAAGGCCTCGCTGGGCAGGGAGACGCTGCCCAGCTGGCGCATCTTCTTTTTGCCTTCCTTCTGCTTTTCCAGCAGCTTCTTTTTACGGGAGATATCGCCGCCGTAGCACTTGGCCAGCACGTCCTTCCGCATAGCCTTCACGGTCTCACGGGCAATGATCTTGCCGCCTACAGCGGCCTGCACCGGGATCTCGAACAGGTTGCGGGGGATGTTGTCCCGGAGCTTTTCGCAGATGCGGCGGCCCTTGGCGTAGGCGTTGTCCCGGAACACGATCATGGACAAGGCGTCCACCGGGTCGCCGTTCAGCAGGAAGTCCAGCTTCACCAGGTCGCTCTCCCGGTACTCCTTGAACTCGTAGTCGTAGCTGGCGTAGCCCCGGCTGCGGCTCTTGATGGCGTCAAAGAAGTCGTACACGATCTCGCCCAGAGGCAAAGCATAATGCAGGTCCACACGCACGTCGTCCAGATACTTCATGTCGATGAGCACGCCGCGCTTGCTCTGGCACAGGTCCATCAGACCGCCCACATAGTCGTTGGGGGTGTACAGGTGCACATCCACAAAGGGTTCTTCCTGCTTGACGATGTTGGTGGGGTCCGGGTAGTTGGAGGGGTTGTCGATCATCTCCACGGTGCCGTCGGTAAGGGTCAGGCGGTAGCGCACGCTGGGGGTAGTGGTGATGATGTCCAGGTCAAATTCCCGTTCCAGACGCTCGGTGATGATCTCCATGTGCAGCAGACCCAAAAAGCCGCACCGGAAGCCAAAGCCCAGGGCGGCACTGGTCTCCAGCTCAAAGGTCAGGGAGGCGTCGTTCAGCTGCAGCTTTTCCAGGGCGTCCTTCAGGTCCGGGTACTTGGCACCGTCGGCAGGGTAGATGCCGCAGAACACCATGGGCTTTACCTGCCGGTAACCGGGCAGGGCCTCCGAAGTGGGGCGGTCGGCCAGGGTGATGGTGTCGCCTACCCGGGTGTCCTGCACTGTCTTGATGCTGGCGGTCAGGTAGCCTACCTCGCCAGCCTCCAGCTGGCTGCAGGGGGTCAGGCTGGTGGCACCCATGTGGCCCACCTCCACCAGGGTGAACTGGGCCCCGGTGGCCATCAGGCGGATGGTGTCGCCGGGCTTTACGGTGCCCTCAAACACACGGATGTACACGATGACGCCCTTGTAGCTGTCGTAGATGCTGTCAAAGATCAGGGCCTTCAGGGGGGCGTCCGGGTCCCCGGTGGGGGCAGGGATGTCGGTGACCACCCGTTCCAGCACCTGCTCCACGTTGAGGCCGGTCTTGGCAGACACCCGGGGGGCATCCAGGCAGGGCAGGCCGATGACGTCCTCCACCTCCTGGGCCACCTCCTCCGGGTGGGCACTGGGCAGGTCGATCTTGTTCAGGATGGGCACCAGCTCCAGGTCGTGCTCCAGGGCCATGTAGGTGTTGGCCAGGGTCTGGGCCTCCACGCCCTGGGTGGCGTCCACCACCAGGATGGCACCCTCGCAGGCGGCCAGGCTGCGGCTCACCTCGTAGGCAAAGTCCACGTGGCCCGGGGTGTCGATGAGGTTGAACACGTAGCGCTTGCCGTTCTGGGCAGTGTAGTTCAGGGTCACGGCACGGGCCTTGATGGTGATGCCACGCTCCCGTTCAATGTCCATGTTGTCCAGGATCTGGTCCTCCATGGTGCGCTCGTCCACGCTCTTGGTCAGCTCCAGGATCCGGTCCGACAGGGTGGATTTGCCGTGGTCGATGTGGGCGATGATGCAAAAATTGCGGATGTTGTCTCTTGCCATGTGGTTCCTCCGGGCAGATTTATGCTTCTAAGATCCAGTCCTCCACGGCCACGACCTGGCCGTGGTCACGGTAGACACGGGGCACACGGCGTGAAACGCCGCACAGTACCTCGTAAGGGATGGTATCGGTCTTGCGAGCGATGGTCTCGGCGGTGTCGCTGACGGTGCCGCCCCACAGGGTGGCCTCGTCGTCCTCCTGCACCTGGGGCACGTTGGTCACGTCCACCAGCATCTGGTCCATGCACACCCGGCCCAGCACCGGGCAGGGTGTGCCGTGGATCTCCACCACGCCCTTGCCGCAGCTCAGAAGCCGGGGGTAGCCGTCGGCGTAGCCGGTGCACAGGGTGGCTACCTTGGTGGGTTTTTGGGCGGTAAAGCGGCGGCCGTAGCTGGCGCACTGGCCGGGCTGCATCTCCTTGATCTGGCTCACCACCGTCTTTAAGGTCATCACCGGCCGGAACTGGCCAAAGCGCACCTCGTCGCTGGGGTCGTAGCCGTAGAGGATGATGCCGGGCCGGGCCATGCAGTGCTGCCGGGGCAGGCCCTGGGGCCAGTCCGGGTGCAGCATCACCCCGGCAGAGTTGTCGCAGTGGACCAGAGGCGGCTCCTGCCCGGCTGCCTTCAGGGCCTGGTAGGTCTGCAGGAACAGGGCGTGCTGGGCGGCGGTGTAGGCCACGTTTTCTTCCTGGGTGTCGTCTGCCACCGAGAAGTGCTGGAACAGGCCGGTCATCTCTAGCCCCGGCAGGGCGCAGGCGGCCAGCATCTCCTGAATGGAGGCATCAAAGTCTGTCCGCAGGGCAAAGCCGATGCGGCCCATGCCGGTGTCGGCCTTCAGGTGGATCTGCACCCGGCCTCCGGCGGCCACTGCCGCCTGGCTCAGGGCCCGGGCCTGGGGCAGGGAGTAGCAGGCCACAGTGATGTGGTTTTGGATCAGGGCGGCAGCGTAGGCCGGCTGCACATGGCCCAGCACCAGGATGGGCAGGGTTTGACCGGCTTTGCGGAGCTGTACCGCCTCGGTAAGGCAGCTGACTGCCAGCCAGGCGGCCCCTTCCTCTGCAAACACCCGGGCGCACTGCACGGCACCGTGGCCGTAGCTGTCGGCCTTGACCACGGCGCACAGGGGCAGATCCCCGGCCCGGGCCTTGACCGCACGGAAATTATGGCGAAGGGCCTCCAGATCGATCTCGGCCCATACATGCTTTTCAAAAGGCTGCATTATGATTCTTCCTTCTTTGTAGTGGGGCAAAAGCTGCCCCGGCCGGTGTGAACGGGGGCCCAGCCGTCGATGCCGCTTTCCTGCAGGGCATGGAGGGTCTTTTGCCGGAAGGCGTGGTCGGTGCGGCAGCGCTCCCGGACAAAGTCCTTGGTCTGTTCTCGCACCGTGACCCCGTCGGCAGGGCAACGGCTCTTGACGATGGGCAGGCCTTCCTCCCGTACAGCACACTGCACCTCGTACTCAGTGGCCAGCAGCATGGGGCGGATCAGGGTCAGGTCCCGACGGGACAGGTAGGTCACCGGCGAGAAGCAGCCGATGCGGCCCTCTCGCCACAGGTTCATATAAAAGGTCTCTACGGCGTCGTCCAGGTGATGCCCCAGGGCCACCTTGTTGCAGCCCAGCTCCTGGGCGGCAGTGTGGAGGGCACCCCGGCGCAGCTTGGCGCAGAGGGAGCAGGGGTTCTTTTCCTGCCGGTACTCAAACACCACCGGGCCGATCTCGGTGCGGCGGACCTGGTAGGGGATGCCGTACCGGGCAAACAGCGCCTCCAGGGCAGAATAATCCATGGGTTGGTGGTCGAACTGGGGGTCCAGGGTCACCGCCACCACCTCATAGTCAAAGCCGATGTACTGCCGCAGCAGGGCCAGGCCCACGGTCAGGGCCACGCTGTCCTTGCCGCCGGAGACCCCCACCATGACCCGGTCCCCGGGGGCCAGCATCTCGTAATCTTGTACGGCTTTCCGCATCAATCCGCAAAGCCGCTGCATCGCTTTTGGTTCACTCATGACAAGCTCACACTTTCCAGCAGGTTCACTACATCGTTGATGGAGGCCAGCTTGGTCAGGGCCGAAACATATACCACGTCCCCCTCCGGGTAGGTGAGGGTGGCCAGCACGGCGTAATAGGTCTGGATGTCACAGCGCACGGCCTCTACCTGGGCCCCCTCCACCGTCAGGTTCACCTTCCGGGGCTTGATGACGCCGTAGGCCTGCTTCAGGTCCTTTTCCGAGGCGTCGATAAAATCCTCGTAGGTGTCGGCGGTGCCACGCTGCAGCAGCACAGCCTGGTAGTCCTCGCTATCGGCAGAGTCGGCGGTGGCCAGCTCCAGCACCGTGCCCAGGGTGGGGTCCTCTGTCATCTGGCACACAGTCCAGATGCTGCTGTCGTAGTACACCGCTACGCCGTTGGAGCCGGTGTAGTGGGTGTCGGGGTTGGTGGGGGTGCTGCGGTTTACCAGCAGGGTCAGCCCCATGTAAGCCAGGATGCCCAGGCAGATAAAAATGCCCATGGCGGCCAGCAGCTTGGAGGTGCGGCGCTGGGCGGCGGTATGGTAGTCGATGTCGTGTGGCATGGATGGTTCTCCTTGTGTAAGCGGTGCAGCGGGTGCTGCCCATATCCTTTATAGTATACCACAACCGCATCCAAAATTGTAGCGGCCACAGGGAGAAAACCGGCCCCGGAGGCCAAAAAAATTTTGCGAAAATCGAAAGTTTGAAATCAAGAGATTTTGCAAGAAAACAAGCGATTTCAAGAGATTTGAAAAATTGCACCGAAAAAATCAAAAAATGCTGTTGACAGGCACCTTTTTCTGATGTATACTGACACCTGCGCCCCGAAAAGGCGCCTGAACCGTACAAAAAGCTAATCAGGAGGAAATAGATATGAGCACTACTCTCGTAAAGCCCGCTGAAGTCGAGCGTAAGTGGTACCTGCTCGACGCT
>CAKSXW010000081.1 GCA_934518555.1 uncultured Faecalibacterium sp.
CCCTTCGTTGAGAAGGTCACCGTTGTCCGCAAGGGCAAGGTCCGCCGCGCAAAGCTGTTCTACCTGCGTGGCCGTACGGGCAAGGCTGCCAAGGTCAAGAGCGATATTTGATCATCCCCGATTTGCAACCGGGAGAAAAGGGACAACTTGTTGTCCCTTTTTTCTTTATCAAAATTTGGTGGAATGCATTGCAAACCAGGCGTTTTTGCGCTATTATCGGGTCGGTAATGCAAAACCGGAAGGTGAGGTGCATCGGATATGAAAGATGAAAAAATGCAGCCCGGGCAGCAGGCCCGGCCGGTCCGTGGGCAGAGCGTGCTGGAGTGGTATGAGGCGCTCATCTCAGCAGCCTTGGTGCTGGTGCTGGTGTTCTCGTTCTTTTTCCGCATCATTCAGGTGGACGGCAGTTCCATGGTGCCTACCCTGACCCATGGGGACAAGCTCATCGTCTGGGGGGCAGGCTATACCCCTCAGCGAGGGGATGTGGTGATCGTGGACAGCTACACCTCTTACGGCAAGCCCCTGGTCAAGCGGGTCATTGCCAAGGGAGGGGACACCATCTCCATTGATTACGCCGAGGGCACAGTGGAGGTCAACGGCCAGCTGCTGCAGGAGGACTATATTGCCGAGCCCACCCATCTGAGCTATGATGTGGAGTTTCCCTACACGGTGCCGGAGGGCACAGTGTTCCTGATGGGGGATAACCGCAACGGGTCGCTGGACAGCCGCTCCTCCTCTGTGGGCTGCATCGACGAACGGGATATTTTGGGCAAGGTGCTGCTGTGCTTCTTGCCTGTTTCGGATTTTGGAGTGGTAAAATGAACGAAATGGATACACGGTTTGCAAACCAATACAATATTCAGTGGTTCCCGGGCCACATGACCAAGACCCTGCGAATGATGGAGCAGGAGATCCAGCACGTGGACGCCAGCCTGGTGCTGCTGGATGCTCGCATCCCTCTTTCCAGCCTGAACCCGGAGATCGAGCGCATCACCGCCCGTAAACCCAAGCTCTACGCCCTGAACAAGGCAGACCTGGCAGACCCGGCAGTGACCGAGGAATGGATCCGGTATTTCCGGGCAGCAGATGCCGGCTGCGTGGCCATCAGCGCCAAGCAGAAGGGCGGCGCCGCCGCCGTCAAAAACGCCATTGAAAGGGAGCTGGCCGGCCTGCTGGAACGCCGCCAGGTCCGTGGCATGGGCGGCGCCAAGACCCAGGTGATGCTCTGCGGCATCCCCAACGTGGGCAAATCCACCTTTATCAACACCTTTGCCGGGTCCGCCCGGGCCAAGGCGGCAGACCGCCCCGGCGTTACCAAGGGCAAGCAGTGGGTCAGCACCGAGACCTTCGACCTGCTGGATATGCCCGGCGTGCTGTGGAAAAAGTTCGATTCCAAGGCCACTGCCTCCAACCTGGCTTTTATCGGCTCCATCAAGGACGACATCCTGGATGTAGAGGAGCTGGCCATGAATCTGCTGGATGAGGTGCGCCGGAACTACCCGGACCTGGTGGCCCAGCGGTACAAGCTGGACGCTGAGACCTTGGCCCTGCCGCCCTATGAGCTGCTGGAGGCCATTGGCCGCAAGCGTGGCCTGCTGGTCCGGGGCGGCGAGGTGAACACCGAACGCTGCGCCATTATGCTGGTGGACGAGTTCCGTGCCTGCAAGTGGGGCCGCATCTCCCTGGAGCGTCCGCCCCAGCGTGAGGACCTGGCAGAGTTTGCACAGGAGGACGAGGAATGAAGCGGCGGTCTGATGAGGAGATCTCTGCCCCGCTCTACGCCTACGACGCCCAGGTCCGGGCAAGCTACGGCTGCTTTGCCGGGGTAGACGAGGCAGGCCGGGGCCCCTTATGCGGCCCGGTGTGCGTGGCTGCCTGCATCCTGGACCCGGAAAACCCGGTGTACGGCATCAACGACTCCAAAAAGCTCACCGAAAAAAAGCGAGACGCCCTGTTTGACGAGATCCGGGAAAAGGCTCTGGCCTATCGGATCGTCTTTGTGGGGCCGGAGATCATCGACCGGGACAACATCCTCCAGGCTACCATGGGTGGTATGCGGCAGGCTGTGGAAGAACTGGACCTGGTGCCCAACCTGGTGCTGGTGGATGGCAACCGGACCCCTGCAGGGCTGCAGATCCCGGCCCAGCCGGTGGTAAAAGGGGACGCCACCAGTGCCAGCATCGGCGCAGCGTCCATTCTGGCCAAGGTCAGCCGGGACCGCTATATGCTGGAGCTGGATAAGCAGTTCCCCCAGTATCAGCTGGCCAAGCACAAGGGCTACCCCACCAAGCTGCACTATGAGCTGATCGCCCAGTACGGCATCCAGCCCTTTTACCGCCGCAGCTTTTTAAAAAAGCAGGGCTACTGGCCGGAGAACCAGCGGTGAACCGGGCCCAGACGGGCCAGCGTGGGGAAGCTGCCGCCGCAAAATTTTATCTGGACCAGGGCTGCCAGCTTCTGGCCCACAATTTTCGCACCCGGATGGGGGAGCTGGACCTGGTGGTGCAGGAGCCAGACGGCACCGTGGTGATCTGCGAGGTCAAGACCCGGGCAAAAGGCTCCCTTACCAGCCCGGCCCAGGCCGTGGATGGGCCCAAGCAGCGCCGCCTGATCCGGGCGGCCCAGGTCTATCTGCAACAGACCGGGCTGAGCGATGCTCCGGTACGTTTTGACGTAGCAGAGGTGAACCCTCTTGACAGCGGACGCTGGATGGTACATATTATAAGGGGTGCTTTTCTTTCCTGAAGAGCCGCCCGGTGGGAAATGTACGGGCAGAGCCAGGCTCTGCCACAGCAGCGCAGGCCCAAGATAGGGGGCTCTGCACCGAAAAAGGAGCGACATTATGCAGTTCTTTAGTACCAGAGACACGAATCGCAAGGTCACCTCGTCCCAGGCTATCGCCCAGGGCTTGTCGGATGAAGGGGGCCTGTTTGTCCCCGAGTCCTTTCCCCAGGTGAATGTGCAGGCTTTGTGCCAGCTGGAGTATCCGGCGCTGGCCGCTGCCGTCATCCGGGAATATCTGACGGATTACGCCCCGGAGTTCCTGGCACAGGCTGCCCGGGAGACCTACGGGGATGCCTTTGGGGGCAAGGCCGGCTATCTGGCCCCGGTGGAAGGGGACACCTATGCCCTGGAGCTGTGGCACGGCCCCACCTGCGCCTTTAAGGACTACGCCCTGCAGCTGATGCCCCGTCTGCTGGTGGAGGCTAAAAAGAACCTGGGCCGTACTGAAAAGACCCTGATCCTGGTGGCCACCAGCGGTGACACCGGCAAGGCTGCCCTGGACGGCTACCACGATATCCCCGGTGTGGAGATCGCTGTGTTCTACCCCACAGGGGGCACCAGTGAGATCCAGCGTCTGCAGATGGCCACCCAGGAGGGTGCCAACGTGGCCGTGTACGCCGTGCGTGGCAATTTTGACGATGCCCAGACCGGCGTGAAGAAGGTGTTTGGCAACAAGGCCATTGCCGCCGAACTGGAAAAGCGGAACATCCGGCTGTCCAGTGCCAACTCCATCAACTGGGGCCGTCTGGTGCCCCAGATCGTCTACTACTTTGCCGCCTACGCCCAGCTGCTGAAGGCCGGGAAGATCGCTTTTGGCGACGCCGTGGATTTCTGCGTGCCTACGGGCAACTTTGGCGACATCCTGGCTGGCTACTATGCCAAGCGCATGGGCCTGCCGGTGGGCAAGCTGGTCTGTGCTTCCAACGAGAACAACGTCCTCACCGACTTCCTCACCACCGGCACCTATACCGCCAAGCGAGAGTTCTTTAAAACCACCTCTCCCAGCATGGACATCCTGGTGTCCTCCAACCTGGAGCGGCTGCTGTACCATGTGACCGGCAGCGATGCCGAAGTGGCAGGCTTTATGAAGGACCTGGCAGACACTGGCCGCTACACGGTTCGGCCCGAGACCCTGGCCGCCATCCAGGAGACCTTCTCCTGCGGCTGGAGCAGCGAGGCCCAGGTGGCCCAGGAGATCCGTGCCCGTTACGAAAAGGACGGCTACCTGTGCGATACCCACACGGCAGTGGCCTTCCACGTAGCAGCGCAGAAAAAGAGGGAAGGCGTGCCCATGGTGGTGCTGTCCACTGCATCGCCCTTCAAGTTCCCTCGCAGTGTGCTGGAGGCTTTGGGCCGTCCTGCACCGGAAAATGATTTTGAAGCCATGCAGCAGCTGGAAACTGCCACTGGCCATGCCGCCCCTGCAAGCCTGGCTGCCCTGCACCAGAAGGCCGAGCGGTTCAGTGCCGTCATCGACCCGGCTCAGATCGCTGAGGTGGCCCTGGGCTATCAGGCATAACCTCCCTGCTGCATTAGAACAGGAGTAACAACATGGCACTTTTTGTGCTTGGTGACCCCCATCTTTCTCTGGGGGCTTCCAAACCCATGGACATCTTCCCCGGTTGGGATAACTATGTAGAGCGTCTGGAAAAGAACTGGCGCAAGCTGGTGACCCCCCAGGATACCATCGTGCTGGCAGGGGATATCAGCTGGGCCATGCGCCTGACGGATACCCGGAAGGACTTTTCCTTTTTGCAGCAGCTGCCCGGGCAGAAGATCATCATGAAGGGCAACCACGATTACTGGTGGTCCACTGCCAACAAGATGAATGCCTACCTTAAGGCAGAGGGCTTTGATACCCTGCACATCCTGCACAACAACTCCTACAGCGTAGAGGGCTACGCCATCTGCGGCACCCGGGGCTGGCTGTTCGATGTGGGGGAGCCCCATGACGAAAAGGTCATGAACCGGGAGATCGGCCGCCTGCGGATGAGCCTGGAGGCGGCAGAGCCGGGGCTGGAAAAGCTGGTGTTCCTGCACTATCCGCCGGTGTATACCGGCACCAGTGCCCCGGAGATCGTGTCCACCCTGAAGGACTACGGCATCCGCACCTGCTACTACGGCCACCTGCACGGCAATGCCATCCGCTATGCGGTGCAGGGGGATGTGGACGGCATCCGCTATAAGCTGGTAAGTGCCGACGGGCTGCGGTTCTGCCCCTACCGGATCAATTGAGGGCCGGGAGAAGGGCAAAACCGATAAAAATTAACAATTTGGTCTGGCAATTGTGTCCAGAGCGTGATATAATGAGTCTTGACGCGACTGTTGCACCCAATTGAGCGCGCGCGTCCCCGCATTTCGCAAATACAGGAATATCCAGGACGCAGTGCGCGGTTGCACGGGGCAAAAACTTGCTGCCCTGAGCAATAGAATTTTTGAGTGGAGGAAAAACAAATGAATCTCATCAAGTGTGAAAAGCTCGAGAAGAGCATGGCAGAGCTGCAGTTCT
>CAKSXW010000082.1 GCA_934518555.1 uncultured Faecalibacterium sp.
ACCACCTGCGCCAAGGTCTCCATCGTGGGTGCCGGTATGCAGAGCCACAGCGGCGTTGCCTCCAAGATGTTCGAGGCTCTGTCCAACAACAACATCAACATCAAGATGATCTCCACCAGCGAGATCAAGATCTCCTGCATCATCAACCGGGCCGACGCCGACAAGGCGGTAAGCGCCATCCACGATATGCTGTTTGATTGATCTAAGCACTTTTTGCGCCGCACGGCTCCTTTGGGGGCGGTGCGGCTTTTTTGTTGGTCCGGGGACGGTCATACTTATTTTACACTTCCGGCGTTTACACCCAAAGGAAAGGGGTGTATAATAAAATGGTATCTGTGCGGCGCAGTGCGCTGCAAATCGTAAAAAAGGAGCCCACTGCATCATGGAACAACAACGACCGGCCTCTGCCGGAAACCGGACCCAGCCCCTGACCTACCGGGAATGGAAGCGCCGCAAACAGCTGCGGCTGGCTCGCAACTGGGTGCTTTTTCTGGCAGGATGCGGTGCCGTGGTGGCCCTGCTGACCAACGGCATCCTGTGGCTGCTGCCCAAGGTCCACGGCCTGGTGGCCGGGCCCCGGGCCTTTGCAGCCAGTGTTTACGAAGGGACGGACTACGCCTTTGACCCGGAGGACCCCCGGCTGGTGCTGGTGAATCGGAACCTGCCCTTTGACCAGGAGCCCAGCCCCTTGCTGGACACCGCCGATGAGGCCACAGCCCAGCAGCTGGAGGCCGAGGCGGCCATGCAGTACCGCAGCATGGCTGCCGCCGCCCAGGCCGATGGGGTCACCCTGACCCTGGTAACAGGCTATCAGGACGCCGATGCCCGGACCGCCGCCTATCAGGCCTGCAAGCAGCAGTGTCAGGGCAGCCGCCGCTCTGAGGAGGAGGCCGCCGCCCTGGCTGTCACCATCCAGCCGGAGGCCCAGCACAACGAGCACGGCACCGGCTACGGGCTGGACCTGCTGTGCCAGGGCTACGATACCCTGGACACCGGCTTTGCAGAGACCCGGGCTTATGAGTGGCTTACGGCCTACGCCGCCGAGTACGGCTTTATCCTGCGGTACCCGGAGGATCGGCAGGCCATTACCGGGGTGGTGTATGAGCCCTGGCACTGGCGTTATGTGGGGGTGGAAAACGCCCTGGCCATCCGGGCCAGCGGCCTGTGCCTGGAGGAATTCCTGGCCGGGCAGACCACCTACTGACCATGAAAAAACGTTCCGCACCCACAGTGCGGAGACGGAGGAACTGAAATTGGAACGTACTCTCATTGCGCCGGGCGTGCATCTTTCCTGGGACCCGGCGGAAAAATTCAACCGCTGCCGTGTCAGCATCCATTTTGCCTTTCCGGCCCAGCGGGCCACCGCCACGGCCCATGCCCTACTGCCCCTGGTAATGGAACGGGGCTATGCCGATTGCCCGGACATGACCCTGCTGACCAAAAAGCTGGCAAAGCTCTACGGTGCCGACCTGACGGTGGACGCCCGGCCCATGGGCTGCAACCACAACCTCTGCGTCAGCGTTACCGGCATCAAGGACCGGTTTGCCCTGGAGGGGGAGCCCCTGACTCAGGAATATGCCGCCATCGCCCTGGGGGCCGCCTTCCACCCCTATTTTGTGGAGGGACAGTTTGACCCCCAGGCAGTGGACATCGAAAAGCAGATGCTGAAAAAGGCCCTGGAGGACGAGGTCAACGAAAAACGTCTGTACTGCACCCGGCAGGCCAACCGGGAGTTCTTTGGGGACAGCCCTGCCGGGGTGCGGCAGGAGGGGTACCTGGAGGAAGTGGAGGGCCTGACCCCCGGTGCTCTGACGGCTGCCTACCAGGAGATGCTGCGGACCGCCGCCATCGAGCTGATGGTGCTGGGCTGCGATGCCCAGCAGACCGCCGCCATCCGGGACGCCCTGCTGGCAGAGCTGGCCCGAGTGGACCGGGCTCCGGTGCCTCTGGTGGAGAACATGGCCATGCCCCGGCGGCAGCCGGTGTACAAAACCGAGACCTTTGATATGGTCCAGGCCAAGCTCTGTATGCTGTTTACCCTGGGCCGCCCCATGGAGCCCCGGGAGCTGGCAGCTGTGCGGCTGGCCATGGCCCTGTACGGCGGCAGCGTTACCAGCCGCCTGTTTTTGAACGTCCGGGAACGGGACCACCTGTGCTACTACTGCTCCGCCGCCTTCCAGAGCTTTACGGGCAGCATGGCGGTAAACAGCGGTGTGGAGCACGCCGACGCCGCCCGGGCCCAGCAGGCCATCCTCCGGGAACTGGACCTGCTGCGGCAGGGCCCCATCACCCGGGAGGAGCTGGAGGATTGCCGCCGGGGCCTGCTCAGCGGCATGAACGGGGTGGAGGACACCCTGGGCAGCATCGAGACCTGGTATTACATCGAGGTGCTGCGAGCCGGTGCCAACAGCACCGCCCCCATCCAGACCCCTGCCCAGGCCCGGGCCGCCCTGGAGGCGGTGACCCAGGAGGAGGTGCAGGACATCCTGCGCCAGCTGACCTTGTCGGTGAGCTATCTGCTGACGAAAGAAGGTGCCAAGGTTGGAGAATAAACAGACCGTGCTGGAACAGGCGGTGGCAGACCAGTGGAAGGTGCTGCCCTCCGGCCTGACGGTGCTGGTGCGGCCCATGCCGGGCTATTCCAGCACCCATGTGATCTTTGCCACAAAGTTTGGCTCCATCGACCGGGATTTCCGGCTGGGCCAGCGAGAGGTGCATCTGCCGGCAGGCGTGGCCCACTTCCTGGAGCACAAGATGTTCGAGGACCAGGACGGAGACGCCTTTGCCAAGTACGCCAAGACCGGGGCCAACGCCAACGCCTTTACCAGCTTTGACCGCACCTGCTACCTGTTCACAGCCACCCAGCAGCTGGACGAGAGCCTGGATGTGCTGCTGGGTATGGTGACCCACCCCTACTTTACCACCCAGACCATTGCCAAGGAGCAGGGCATCATCGGCCAGGAGATCAAAATGTACGATGACAGCCCGGATTGGCGGCTCATTACCGGCCTGTTCGAGTGCCTGTACCACAACCACCCCATCCGCAGCGACATTGCAGGCACGGTGGACAGCATTGCCGGCATCACCCCGGAAATGCTCTACGACAGCTGCAAAGCCTTTTATGCCCCGGGCAACATGGTGCTGGCCGCCGCTGGTGACACCACCATGGAACAGATCCTGGCGGCCTGCCAGCGGCACGGCCTGATGGAGCCCTGGGCCCCGGAGCAGGTGCAGCGGCTGTGCCCCCCGGAGCCCATGACCCTGGCTGCTACGGAAAAGACCCTGACCATGCCGGTGTCCAAGCCCTGCTTTGGGGTGGGCTTTAAAGAGGAGCCTCTGGCCCCCGGGGACCTGCGGACCGAGGCTTTGTATGATCTGATCCTCAGCTGCATCACCGGAGGAATGTCCCCCCTGTACCGCCGTCTCTACGACCAGGGCCTGGTGAACCCGGGCTTTGGGGGGGAGGTGCTGCGGGTGGACGGCTGCTGCTGCATCCTGTTCACCGGGGAAAGCGACGACCCCGACACCGTGCGGCAGCTGCTGCTGGAGGAGATCCGCCGGGTACGCACCCAGGGGGTGGACCGGGAGATCTTTACCCTGTGCAAAAACGAAAAATACGGCCAGCTCATCGAAAATCTGGAAAACGTGGAGGATTCCGCCAGCCAGATGGCCGATTTTGCCCTCAGCGGCCAGACCGTGGCCCAGCAGATCGCCATGCTGGCCGGCCTTACTGCCGAGGACGCCGATGCCGCTCTGCAGCACCTGCTGCAGGAGCACCGCATGGCCACCGTGTACATCCAGCCCGACGGCACCGCCCCCGGGGAGGATGACGAGGAGGAAGAAGAATGACGCAATTGACAAATCTGGTGCAGTTCCCGGGCCTGGGCCTTAGCTTTCATCTGAACCGGGTGGCCTTTTCCATCGGTGGGGTCCATATCTATTGGTACGGCGTGTGCATCGCAGTGGGCCTGTGCCTGGCCTTGGTGTTCGCCTTCCGCCACAGCATCGAGTTCGGGGTGGACCCGGACGGCATGGTGGACGTGATCCTCATCGGCGTGGTGCTGGGCATCGTCAGTGCCCGGGCCTACTATGTGGCCATGGCACCCTTCAAATACCAGAGCATCTGGGAGATGATCGCCATCCGGGACGGGGGTCTTGCCATCTACGGCGGCATCATCGGCGGCTTTTTGTTCGGCGGCCTGGCCTGCAAGTGGCGTGGCGTGCCGGTGCTGCCCATGTTCGACCTGACTGCCATGGGCTTTTTGATCGGCCAGGGCTGCGGCCGCTGGGGCAACTTTTTCAACCAGGAGGCCTTTGGCTGCAACACCACTCTGCCCTGGGGCATGTACAGCGAGGCTACCCGGGCCTACCTGATGGGCGGCACCGTTACCGCCCAGAATGGGGTGATCATCGACCCCAACCTGCCGGTGCACCCCACCTTTTTGTACGAGAGCCTCTGGTGCTTTGCAGGCTTTCTTATGCTGTTCTGCTATGTCAAAAAGCGCAAGTTCAACGGGGATATCACCCTGCGGTATCTGGTGTGGTACGGCGCAGGCCGGTTCTGGATCGAAGCCCTGCGGACCGACAGCCTGATGCTGGTGCCCTCCATCGGGCTCCGAGCCTCCCAGCTGCTGGCCGGCATCGCTGTGGTAGCCGGTGTGGCGGCGGAGATCTACTTCACCCGCAAGTTCAAGGGCAAGCCCCTGATGGTGCCGCTGGCGATGACGGCGGAGAACAAGGCCGCCATGAAGAAGCTGGACGGCCCCATCGCCTTTGCGGGTGCCAGCACCCAGCTGCTGGCCTCCAGCCCTCGCCAGCTGTTTGTGGAGCGCACCGAGGCCTACAACGCCCAAGTGAAACGTGCCATCGAGGAAAGAAG
>CAKSXW010000083.1 GCA_934518555.1 uncultured Faecalibacterium sp.
AGAGAAAGGGTTTGATCCTATGTCAACTACAGCACATGAGGCAGTTTACGCATCCGTCGCAAAGCCCTGGCTGAAGTACTACGACGCCAGTTACATCGGCCAGCCCCTGCCGGACTGCACCACCTATGAGTACCTGTTCCAGCAGAACAAACAGCACCTGAACGAGCCTGCTCTGGAGTACTTTGGCCGCAAGATCACCTATGCCGACCTTTTTGTCAACATCAAAAAGACCGCTGCCGCCTTCCGTGCCATTGGCCTGAAGAAGGGCGACATTGCCACGGTGGTCAGCGTTATGACCCCGGAGATCATCTACGCCTTTTACGCTGCGGACATGATCGGTGCCACCTTGAACCTGGTGGACCCCCGGTACAGCGTGGAGGGCATCCACGACTACATCACTGAGGTGGACTCTCACCTGCTGATCTGCCTGAACGTGACCTACGACCGCTGTATCCAGGCTGCCAAGCGCACCCATGTGGAGCGCATCCTGGTGGTGTCCCCTGCCGACTCCTTGTCCCTGCCCATGGCCATAGGTTATAAGCTGAAGAACTCGGACAAGAACCACTACTCCTCCAACGTCCTCCACTGGAAGGGCTTTATTGCCGGGGGCCAGGGCCAGAGCACCGCTGCCGATCCGGTGGACCCCATGGACCATGCCTGCGTGGTGGTCCACACCGGCGGTACCACTGGTTCCCCCAAGGGCGTGATGCTCACGGACCGGAACTTTAACGCCATTGCCAAGCAGTTCAAGACCTACGAGTTCCTGTGCCACCGGGGCCAGACCCTTATGAACATCATGCCTCCCTTTATTGCCTACGGCTTTGCCTGCGGCATCCATCTGCCCCTGACCCTGGGCATCAAGGTGACCATCATCCCCAACCTTGACGCCGCCAAGCTGGGCAGCCTGGTGCTGAAGTATAAGCCCCAGCTTATGTTTGGTGTGCCCACCCACTACCAGCAGATGGCTACCGACATCCGGCTCCGGAAAAAGGACCTGTCCTTCATCCGGATGTACGCCGCCGGCGGCGACGCCATCTCGGTGGGCGCTGAGGAGAATGTCAACGAGTTCCTGGCCGCCCACAACGTGGAGTTCCCCATGGCCAAGGGCTACGGCATGACCGAGGTCTCCTCTGCTGCCACTGCCGCCGCCGGCCCCATCACCAAGCCCGGCAGTGCCGGCATCCCCCTGGTGGACACCATCGTGTCGGTGTTTGAGCCGGGCACCACCAAGGAGCTGCCCATTGGGGAGCAGGGTGAGATCTGCATCTGCAGCGAGTCCATCATGAAGGGCTACTACCACAAGCCGGAGGAGACCGCCGCCGTCAAGCAGGTCCACCCGGACGGCCGCACCTGGGTGCACACCGGAGACGTGGGCTACATGGACGAGGACGGCTTTGTGTTCGTGGGCTCCCGGATCAAGCGGCTGATCATCCGCCCCGACGGCTTCAAGGTGTTCCCCTCCATGATCGAGAACGCCATCAGCCATCACCCTGCCGTGCGGCAGTGCTCTGTGGTGGGCTGCGTAGCCAAGGACCAAGCCCAGGGCCGCCTGCCCTTTGTGTTCGTGGTGCTGGACCCTGCTGCCGCTGACAAAAAGCGTCAGATCCTGCGAGAGCTGCGGCAGCTCTGCGTGGAGGAACTGCCGGAGTATGTGCAGCCGGTGGCCTACAAGTTTATCAGTGAGATGCCCCTGACCCCTGTGGGTAAGATCGATTACCGCAAGCTGGAAGAAGAGATCAGCCCCCGGGATTATTAAGCTCTGCCTGTTACGGCCGTGCCCTGTGCACGGCCGTTTTTTGATTTACCCGACATTTTTTGAAAAACGTGCCTTGACATTGCCGGGTTCTCTTTTTATGATAGAAGAAAGCCCCATTGATCAAAAAGGAGGAGCATTATGAAAAAACGTATTGTCAGCCTGCTGCTGACCCTGGCATTGCTGGTGCTGCCGGTGGTCTCTGCCGGGGCTGCCCAGCCTGCCGCTGCAGACCCCACCCCGGCGCAGACCCAGACGGAAACTGCGGAAGCCGCCCAGCACCAGTATTCCTACATTGCCCTAGGCGACAGCATCGTAGCCGGCATCGGCCTGCCGGATGCTGTTTACCAGCGGAACGGCCGGTACTACGATGTGACCGGCAACTACCAGGGCTACTCCAAGGATTGCTATGTAGCCCGGGTAGCCCAGGGCCTGGGCCTGAGCCGGGACCAGACCGCCAACTACGGGATGCCTGCCCTGATGAGCGGTGACCTGCTGGAGCTGGTGCGGACAGGCTCCTGCCAGAGTGCCAGCATCAGTTTTTCTCTGCCTGACCTGCGGGAGGAGCTGAAGCAGGCCCAGGTGATCACGGTGGAGATCGGTGCCAACGATGTGCTGGTGCCCATCATGTACGGCATTGCTTCTGCCATGGGCGGCCCCCAGGTCTTTGAGGCTCTGCTGCCTATGCTGGAGGGAGACTTCCGCCAGATGGATGGCTCCTCCTTTGCCGCCCTGCGAGAGAACCTGGACTCTTTGAACATCACGGCCCAGCAGCGCAAAGCCCTGCTGAAGCTGCTGGACAGCGGCATTGCAGAGATCTGCACCCAGAGCCAGGCTTCTACCCTGGCCAACCTTGAGGCTCTGCTGCAGGAGTTGAAGGCCCTGAACCCCGACGCTCAGATCGTTCTGGTGGGCTACTACAACCCCGTTCCCCTGCTGCCGGCCCCTGCCAACCCCTTTGTCAAGCACTTCCGCACCCTGAACCGCTCGGTGCAGAAGCTGGCCCAGCAGTACGACGTGGCCTTTGCCTCTGCCACCTACACCCTGGTGGCCAACGATGCCCACCCCACCGCCTGCGGCCACAAATATCTGGCACGCCAGATCCTGAAAGCTCTGGGAAAGTGATCCTTTCCTGAGTTTGCAATATAAGGAGGTTCTTTATGAAAAAACGTATTGTCAGCCTGCTGCTGACCCTGGCACTGCTGGTGCTGCCAGTGCTGCCTGCCTTTGCAGCAGAAGAAGATTCCTACACCTACGTTGCCCTGGGTGACAGCATCACCACCGGCGTGGGCCTGAAGGACACCCACTTTTCCAGCACCGCCAAGAGCTATGATGTGCAGGAAAACTACCATGATTACTCCAAAGACTGCTATGTGGCCCGGGTGGCCGACGCCCTGGGCCTGGACCGGGACCATGCCGTGAACTACGGGATGCCTGCTGCCATGAGCAGCAACATCCTGGACCTGGTCAGGACCGGCTCCACCGCCTCCGGTTCCGCCTACTACGACCTGCCCACCCTGCGGCAGGAACTGGCAGACGCCGACCTGATCACCCTGCTTATCGGCTCCAACGACACCGTGCTCCAGCTCATGGGTGCCATGGGCAGAGCCACCAACGGCAAGGCCACCAAGCTGCTGATCCCCCTGCTGACGGGCACCATGCGAGAGATGAATCTCCAGAACCTCCAGACCCTGAGAAAGGGCCTGGAAAACCTGGACCTGACCCCGGAAGAGCTGAAGGCCGCCCTGAAGCTGCTGGATTCCGGCATGGAGGAGATCTGTGACCAGACCCGGGGCCAGACTGTGGCCAACGTGGAACAGATCCTCCAGGAGCTGAGAGCCCTGAACCCCGACGCCCAGATCATTCTGGTGGGCTACTATAATCCCCTGCCCTTCCTGCCCACCTACGGCAAACACTTCCGCCTGCTGAACCGCTCTGTCAAAGCCCTGGCCCAGCAGTACGGCGCAGATTATGTGCCCATCCCCTACACCTCCATTGCCAACGACGGCCACCCCACGGTGTGCGGCCACAAGTACATCGCTCGCCAGATCCTGAAGGCTGTTCGCAAGTAAACGTTTCGTTTTTCAAGGCCCTGCCTGCCCGGCAGGGTCTTTTTTTGCTTTCCTGCGTTTATTTCCGGCATTCAGCTTCAAAAACCTCCATTTTGACAACTTTTTCCTGCGATTTTCCACGTTTTGTCAATTGACAATTCCCCTCCATTTCCTTATCATGGAAGCAGTTCCGCAGCCTTGGGATGCTGCGGGGAAAGAGGGAAAAAATCATGATGAAGAAACGCATTGCAAGTCTGCTGGTTTCCGCCGGGCTGCTGCTTTCCATGGCGGTGCCGGCCTTTGCTGCCCAGGCTCCGCTGGCCCCTGAGGCCGACACCCTGCCTGCCGCTGTCCAGGAGACCGAACCGGAGGAAAAAGCAGCGTCGGAAGCAGCTTCCACCCCGGAAACTGCCCCGGAGGAGGCTGATGCTGCCTCTGCCGCCCAGGAAACCGCCGAGGCCCCGGAGACCACCAAAGCCTCCCAGACCGCTGAAACGGCCCAGGAGGCCTCTGACAAGGACTTTATGTACGTAGCCCTCGGTGACAGCGTTACCGCTGGCGTGGGCCTGAAAGGCCTGCAGTTCAAGCTGATCCAGAACGGCTACGATATGTCCGGCAACTACAAGGGCTACGACGGCCAGTGCTTTGTGGGCTATGTAGCCGACCAGCTGGGCCTGGACCGGGACCATGCCGTGAACCTGGGCCTGCCTGCCGTTATGGCCAAGGACCTGGCAGACCTGATCGAGACCGGTGCCATGCCTGCCATGAACCAGTATTCCGGCGTGCAGTACACCTCGGTGCCGGAGCTGAAGGAGTACATCCAGAAAGCGGACCTCATCACCTTGCAGATCGGTGCCAACGACGCCCTGATCCGCACCATCGTGGCTCTGGGCGAGGCTACCAACTGGAAAAGTGAAAAGCTGGCCAACAGCATGGTCACCGGAATGTTCCGCAACCTGACCCCGGACAACATCGAC
>CAKSXW010000084.1 GCA_934518555.1 uncultured Faecalibacterium sp.
GTGGGCACCCGTGACGTGGTCTCCGCTGCCGAGATCGCTCAGACCGGCAGCTACAGCTGGCTGGTGGTGGACCAGGCTATGGCCGACGCCTCCAGCGTCATCCAGGGTTACATCAAGAAGGGCTACACCGTCACCGGCCAGACCTACGAGGAACTGGCTAAGGCCATGGGCGTGGACGAGGCTGCTTTTGCCGAGACCATGAAGACCTGGAACGGCTACGTGGAGGCCAAGAATGACCCCGACTTTGGCCGTACCAGCTTTGCAAAGGCTCTGGATACTGCTCCCTACTACGCCATCAAGGTCACCGCTGGTGTTCACCACACCATGGGCGGCCTGAAGATCAACACCAACACTGAGGTGCTGAAGGCCGACGGCACCGCCATCCCCGGCCTGTTTGCAGCAGGCGAGGTCACCGGCGGTGTCCACGGTGCAAACCGTCTGGGCGGCAACGCTGTGGCCGACTTTACCGTCTTTGGCCGCATTGCTGGTGACAGTGCTGCTGCTTACGTCAGCGCACAGTAAAAAAGATAGCTGCCTGCAGGGGCTGCCCTGCTGCGGTTGCTGATCCTATGGATAAAAAAGACCGCCTCCGTTCAAAACGGAGGCGGTCTTTTCGTTGCAAAAAATAAATGCAAAGGCGATTCTTCACAAAAAGAGCCCTGGCATTTGTTGGGTAAAATCACCATGCAGCCTTAGTGCAACACGCCTGCCAGCCGCTTGTCGGCTTCCTCTGGGGTCTCTCCAAAGGCCACTGCCAGTTCCCCCCGGAGGACACGCTCCACCATCTGGTGAAAATAGGCATCCATGCCGTTGATCTTCCGGCCACGGTTTTGCTGCTGGGTCTGCTTTTGCCCCAGCTCTTTGAACAGGGTCAGGTACTGGTAAAAATCGTTGGTGTGAAGCAGGGCCTGATAGTGCTCTGCCAGTGCCGTCTGGACCCCTGCCGGGATGGCCAGGTCATCCTTTTTGATGCGTTCCAGGTTCGCTGCCGCCTGCTGTGCCGAGATCACCGGGCGCAAGGCATCTTCTTTTGCGGTGGGGATATAGCTGCGGTCGTGGGAATCCGAAAAATAGGGCCGAAGGGTATAGTATTCTCTGGCAGGCTCGTCGCAAAAACGCCGCAGCCCAACGCCCTCCACCTCATGCACTCCCAGATTTCCGTAGACCACCAGTGCTCCCACTTGAAACCGTGCCATGGTATTGCCTCTTTCCCTTGTATGAAAAGCCTGCAAAAACAGACTTTTCAGCGTACTTTCATCTCCTCTATTATTGTACCACGGTGGGGCAGCAGGCTTCAAAGGACATCTTCCACAAAGTTTGCGCCGTACAATCTGCACAGAATGCCCAGGGCAATTCTTGTGCAAAACCACCTTTGAAAATTCCCGGCGGCCAGGCTATAATAATTTCGTACAACGAGTAGCACTCATGCGTAAAACCGGTTGCATGAGGGCTGCCCGTTGTTTTTTTGTCCTAGGGTGTATCTGAAAAGTCGAAAATTTAGCCTATTTCTACAAACACAGCTGGATTTTGCGTTAAACAGCCTTGAAATCCACAAAGGATTCCTGCGGCTATTTGCCTTAAATCCCGCTTGTGTTTGCGAAATATTCGTCATTTTCTTTGTTTTCAGATACACCTTAAAATGGAAAGGTAAAGGTGAATCCCATGGAAAGTTCCAATCAATTTCTTGGCACGGAGCGCATCGGCAGGCTTATGCAGAAATACGCGATCCCGTGCATTATTTCGCTGCTGGTGGGTGCACTGTACAACATCGTGGACCAGATCTTTATTGCCAACGCCAGCTATCTGGGCTCTTACGGTAACGCCGCCAATACCGTTGTATTTCCTCTGACGGTGGTGGCACTGGCTATTGCGGTGATGATCGGTGACGGCTGCTGTGCATTCGTCAGCATCAGCCTTGGACAGAACGAAGTTCCCAAGGCAAAACGGAGCGTGGGCAATGCGGTGATGATGTGTCTGGTCAGCAGCATTGTGCTGGCGGCTCTCTATCTGATTTTTACAGACACCATTCTGGCCATGTTCGGCGGAACGGTGAACGCCGAGACCTACCACCACTCCCAGGAATACTTCTTTTACATCACCCTGGGCGTACCCTTTTATATGTTCGGCCAGGCCATGAACCCCATCATCCGTGCGGATGGCAACCCCCGGTTTGCCATGATCTCCACCCTGGCGGGTGCAGTGCTGAACATCATTCTGGACCCCATCTTCATTTTCGGCCTTCGCTGGGGCATGATGGGCGCAGCCGTGGCCACTGTCATTGGTCAGCTGGTCACGGCGGTGCTGGCGGTGTGGTATCTGCTGCACATGAAGATCATCCGTCCGGAAAAGGGTGACTACCGCCTGAAAGGCTCCATCTGCGGCCGCACCCTGACCCTGGGCATTACCAGCTTTCTGTCCCAGATCAGCCTGGTGGCAGCCATGGCAGCCATCAACAACATGATCCGCAAATACGGCGCACTGGACGCCGTGTTCGGGCAGGAGCAGTACGCCCAGATCCCCATGGCCGTGGTGGGCATCGTGATGAAGTTCTTCCAAATCGTCATCTCCATCGTGGTGGGCATGGCGGCTGGCTGCATCCCTGTGGTAGGCTTCAACATGGGGGCTAAAAAGCCCACCCGTGTGAAGGAACTGTTCACAAAGCTGCTGCTGGCAGAGGCCGCCGTGGGTGCCGTTGCACTGGTGCTGGTGGAGCTGCTCCCCCGGCAGCTCATCGCCCTGTTTGGTGCCGCCAACGAGAGTGTCTACTACACGGATTTTGCCGTGAAGTCCTTCCGCATCTACCTGTGCATGATCATTCTGGCCTGTGTCAACAAGGCCTGTTTCATCTTTTTGCAGGCCATGGGCAAGGCCGCAGAATCCACCGCCCTGTCCATGGTCCGTGAGGTGGTGTTCGGCGTGGGCTTTGCCCTGCTGCTGCCCCAGTTCTTCGGGCTGGACGGCGTGCTGTACTCCATGCCCGTGTCGGATATCCTGACCTTCCTGATCGCAGGCTATCTGATCTGCAAAACATACCGTGAACTGAACGGGAAAGGAGAACTCTAATGAAAAAGCGCATCATTACCATCAGCCGGGAATTTGGCAGCGGCGGCAGGACCATCGGCAAGCTGGTGGCCGAGCATCTGGGCATCCAGTGCTACGACGCTGAGCTGATCCAGAAGCTGGCGGCCGAAAGTGGCTTTGACGAAAGCTACATCCAGGAGGCCGGAGAGTACACCCCCGGCGGCTTTCTCGCCTCTGCCTTCACCGACCGCAGCTTCGGCCCCACCAACGAGGACCTGCTCTGGAAGCTGCAGTACCGGATCATCCGGGAGCTTGCGGAAAAGGAGCCCTGCGTCATTGTGGGACGCTGCGCCGACTTCATCCTGCAGGACCGCACCGACTGCCTGAAGGTCTTTGTCCACGCCGACATAAAGTTCCGGGCAGACCGCATCGTGCGTGTCTACGGGGAACGGGAAAAATCTCCCGAAGCCCGGCTGAAAGAGAAGGACAAACGCCGTGCCGCCTATTACCGCTTCTACACCGACATGAAATGGGGCGATGCCGCCAACTATCATATTGCGCTGGATAGCGGGGTCATCGGCATCGAAAGGTGTGCCAAGGTCATTGAAAGTCTTGCCTGAACTGCATCCGATGCAAGTCCTAAGCCAATAGAGCAAAACACCGCCCACCTGCGTTCCGTTACGCAGCTGGGCGGCGTTTTTTCAATACAATTTTATGGGAAGATCAATCTTCTAACCCATGGCTTCCGGTTACATTCCTTAAATATTCCTTCGGGTCACCATTCAGAATCAAATCCGCATAGCCCAGCGGGTCATTGTACGGCACCTTTACAGTTGTGACTTTCGTTACACGGTTCTTTTGATGCTGATCGCACGCAAAACGAAGTTTTGGGTGCCTACCGCATTGAGAGCCGGTATCGGCTCTCAACAGCCAAGTCATCCTCTGCAAAGAGGATGACTATAAGGTTTTGGACACACAGCCGTTTGGAACGAGCCGGAGTTCTCATTTCCGAAGAAAACGAAAAATCCGAACCCTTCTCCTATCGAGAAAAGGTTCGGATTTTCTATTTTTGCGGCAGTCCTCCCGGTAGACATTCCTACAGGTTGGGAACCGCAGGCTAAGCAAAGCCCCACTGGGGCTTTGCTTACGGCGCTGTGCGCCGCCGCCCTTTTCAAGTCCCCTTATCCGCTGTTGCTGCGATAGGGAAATTTCCAGATAAAGCAAAAAAGACAGCTAACAAAAACTGTCTTTCTTGTGGTGCAGGAAAGCAATCCAAATCCGAACCATTTCCCTCGGATGCAACTTCTGTCGCTTCTCCAAAGGTGACGGTCTGTGTCCCTTCTTTATAGTTGAAGGTTATCAAAACCTTATCATCATACAGGTAAATCGCATTGATGAAGGTATCCACCAGTGCCTGCCGCTGGTCTTTCAGGCTCATGTCCAGCTTGCGGAACCGCAGCAGCCAAAATCGAATGAATTCTTCGGTCACTTTCGGCTTCGCCAGCTTTTCTTCCGCAATGCGGGCTTCAAGCTCACGCTTGGTTTCTTCCAG
>CAKSXW010000085.1 GCA_934518555.1 uncultured Faecalibacterium sp.
GATGACACCCTGTTTGCTCTGGTGGACGGCACCGTCCGTTTTGAGCGCGTGGGCAAGAACGGCAAGAAGTGCAGCGTTAAGCAGTAACTTCTTTCTGAATAACTGCAACCGCAGAGCCGGACCCTCGTGGCCCGGCTCTTTTTGATGAAAAGGGCTATGCGTTTGCCTGGCGTCTGTAAGCCTTCCCCCGGCCGGGGGAAGGTGGCACGAAGTGCCGGATGAGGGCGCCAGAACGCAAAAGCCTATAAAACCAAGGAGGGGCTGTATGGCAGCACAGACTAACTTTATCGACATCGCCACGATATGGCTCCATGCGGGCAAAGGCGGCGACGGTGCGGTGAGTTTTCACCGTGAAAAATTCGTGGCCGCTGGCGGCCCGGACGGCGGCGACGGCGGCCGGGGCGGCGACATCATCTTTGTGGCGGACGACCACCTGAGCACCCTGATGGACTTCCGCTACAAGCGCAAGTATGCAGCCCCGGAGGGGGGCAAGGGCGGTGCCAGCCTCTGCCACGGCAAAAACGCCGAGGACCTGGTGATCAAAGTGCCCCTGGGCACCGTGATCAAGGACGCTGAAAGCGGCCTGGTCATTGCCGACCTGTCGGACCACACCCCGGTGACCATTGCCAAGGGCGGCCGGGGCGGCTACGGCAACGCACACTTTGCCACCCCCACCCGTCAGATCCCCAAGTTTGCCAAGCCCGGTATGCCCGGCGAGGATCTGCGTGTGACCCTGGAGCTGAAGCTCATTGCAGATGTGGGCCTCATCGGCTTCCCCAATGTGGGCAAGTCCACCCTCATCTCCACCATCAGTGCCGCAAAACCCAAGATCGCCAACTACCACTTTACCACTCTGGTGCCCACCCTGGGCGTGGTGTCGGTGGGGGAGGGGGCCAGCTTTGTCTGCGCCGACATCCCCGGCCTGATCGAGGGTGCCAGCGAGGGCGTCGGCCTGGGCCACGACTTTTTGCGTCATGTGGAACGCTGCCGCCTGCTGCTCCATGTGGTGGATATCTCCGGCAGCGAGTGCCGGGACCCCAAGGAGGACTTTGAGCTCATTAACCAGGAGCTGGCAAAGTTCAGCCCGGAGCTGGCCCAGCGGCCCCAGATCGTGGTGGGCAACAAGTGCGACCTGGCCACCGAGGAGCAGATCGAGGCCTTCCGCACCTATGTGGAGGGCAAGGGCCTGACCTTCGTGGCCATCTCTGCCGCCACCATGCAGGGGGTCAAGCAGCTGCCGGGCCTGGTGTACAACCGCCTGAAGGATATCCCCCCGGTGCCGGTGTTCACCGCCGAGTACAAAAAGCCGGAGGCCAAAAAGAACGACCGGGCCTTTACCATTCAGCGCATGGAAGCCCATGTGTGGAACGTGGATGCCCCCTGGCTGGAGTACATTCTGGCCGGCAGCAATGTGGACGACTACGAGAGCCTGCAGTTCTTCCAGCGTCAGCTGGGCGAAAGCGGCATCCTGGATGCTCTGGTGGAAAAGGGCGTCCAGGAGAACGATACCATCCTCATTGGCGAGTATCAGTTCGACTATATCTTCTAAGGATAGGGCATCATGAACGAAGCGGAAAAGATCGACCCCCGGGAGCTGAGCCCCCTGGCTTTGGCCTTTGTGGGGGACAGTGTGCTGGAGCTGCTGGTACGGCAGCGTCTGGTGGAGCACCACCGGCTCTCTGCCGGCAAGCTCAACGCCGAAAAGGTCAAGTATGTATCTGCCCGGGCCCAGTTCCGGGAGCAGCAGCTGCTGGAACCTTTGTTTACCGAGGAGGAGCTGGCGGTGTTCAAGCGTGGACGCAACGCCAGCAAGGCCAGCGTGGCCAAACACGCCTCCCCGGAGGAGTACCGTGCCTCCACCGGCTTCGAGTGCCTGCTGGGCTGGCTGTACCTGAACGGTCAGCTGCCCCGGGTCCAGGAGCTGTTTGAGGTGCTGTGGCAGCAGTTTGACCCCAACCAGAAATAAAACTGCGAAAGCCCGCTGCTTTCCGCACTGGAAAACAGTGCCGGAGAGCGGCGGGCTTTGCTTGTGGCACCTGGGGCCTGTCAGGTGCCCGGGGCCTTAGCGGCTGTTTTTGGCGTTGCTGGCACCCCGGCCGGTGGAGTTTTTGGCACTTTCGTCATCGGCACCCTTGGTGTACTGGTTGGGGCGCTTGTGCTCGTTGGTGGCACTGTTGGTGCTCTGGGTGGTGCGGTTGGACGTCTGGTTCTTGCAGTTGGTGCTGCGGTTCTCGCTGCGGTTTTCCATCGTAAACGATCTCCTTTCGGTTTTCAGCGTGGGGCGTTGACCGCCCTCACAGCTACTAGTGTGGCCGCTCAGGGCGGCTTTATGCATCCCACAGGAGGAAACAAACCATGTCTTTGGAATATTTTGAGCAGCGGGAGCGCAGCCTCCTGGGGCAGCGGTTCCAGCAGCTGTACGCCGCCCCCCAGGAGACGGCAGAGCGAGGGGTAACGGTGTCGGGCCTCCGGGCCACACCGGAGCAGTTTGCCCAAAAGGCAGATTTCCCCCTGGAGGCGTCCCCTTTCTGCAAGGCGGCCTTTGTGGTGCACCTGCCGGAGGGGGCAGAGTTCCGCCCCGGCCGCCACCCCTACTACCATGGGGGCGTGTTCTACTCCCAGGAGCCCTCGGCCTCCTCTGCAGCACCGCTGCTGGGGGTGCAGCCGGGGATGCGTGTGCTGGACCTGTGTGCCGCCCCCGGAGGCAAAAGCAGCCAGCTGGCCGCCGCCCTCCAGGGGCAGGGCCTGCTGGTAAGCAACGAATATGTGGCGGCCCGGGCCGAGATCCTGAAAAGCAACCTGGAGCGCATGGGGGTGCCCAATGCGGTGGTGCTCAACGAGACCCCTGCCCGCATTGCCGAGGCACTGCCGGAGTTTTTTGACCGGGTGCTGGTGGATGCCCCCTGCTCCGGCGAGGGAATGTTCCGCAAGGAGCCGGTGGCCCGGCAGCAGCACTGTCAGGCCCTGGTAAAGCAGTGCGCCGACCTGGGGGCCCACATCCTGGACTGCGCCGCAGCGGTGCTGGCCCCGGGGGGACAGCTGGTGTATTCCACCTGTACCTTTGCCCCGGAGGAGGACGAGGGCCAGGTGGCCGCCTTTTTGCAGCGTCACCCGGAATTTGAGCTGGCAGAGGCCCTGGGCAACGTGGACTACAGCTTTGGCAGCCCCGGGGAGGCCAACCGCACCGGAGGCCTGCCCCTGGATGTAAGCAAGGTCCGCCGCATCTGGCCCTGCCAGGGAGGGGAGGGCCACTTTATGGCCCGGCTGGTAAAGGCTGGCACCCCCCGGACCCTGCCGGCACCGGGGGAGTACACCCCTGAGGAGCTGCTGTGGCTGGAAGCCGCCGCCGATATCGGCAAAAAAGCTGGTAAAGCCAAGGGGGGCAAGGCCCCCAAGGGGCCGGACGCCCGGGGTGCCCGTCGGGAGAACGCCCGGGCCTGCCGGGATGCCGTGCAGGGGGGCCGCAGCCGCAGCCGGGATACCGGGGCAGGGGAGGCCACCCCGGCCCAGAGTCTGGCAGCCTGGCAGGAGTTTGCCCGGCAGTATTTCCCGGCCCTGGCCCAGCGTACCGCCGTGGTCCACGGAGGAGCCGTGCTGCTGCCGGTGGCCTTCCCTCGGACAAACCTCCATGTGCTGCGGGCTGGTGTGTTTGTGGGCAGTGTGCAAAAGGGCCGCTTTGTGCCGGAGCACCACCTGTTCACGGCCTTTGGCAGCCTGTGTGCCAACCAGGAAGCCTTGACCCTGGCCGACCCCCGGTGCACAGAGTACCTTTCCGGCCGGGAGGTGGAGGCCCACACCGCAGCCGACGGCTGGTGCTGCGTGACCGTGGACGGCTGGCCCCTGGGGGGCGGCAAGGTGTCCGGGGGACGGGTGAAAAACCACTACCCCAAGGCCCTGCGGCTGCTGTAAGAAGCGTGAAGCAGCAGGTTTTTCCATGTTTTTGCCGGAAAACTGGCCGGATAAGGCTTGAACCTACCCGGCGATTGTGTTAAACTATTACAGTTAGAGATTGTGTGCTGCCACATGTGGGCGACCACAGCCCGTCTGCCCACAGGCGGAGATCAACACGCTTTCCCACCGGAGGGCGTGGATAGAAATGAGAAACTTAGGAGGCTCTTTCCCATGTCTGGACATAGCAAATGGAACAACATTAAGCGCAAGAAGGAAAAGACCGATGGTGCCCGTGCCAAGGTCTTTACCAAGATCGGCCGTGAGATCAGCGTTGCCGTCCGTGACGGCGGCCCCAACCCGGCTTCCAACAGCAAGCTGGCAGACCTGATCGCCAAGGC
>CAKSXW010000086.1 GCA_934518555.1 uncultured Faecalibacterium sp.
AGATGGGCATCCGTCCCGAGGATATCGACGACGAGCCCGAGTTTATGGCAAAGCACACCGACTGCCAGCTGGATGCTAAGGTGGATGTGTCTGAGATGATGGGTGCTGAGATCTACCTGTACCTGGAGTACAAGGGCAACAAGATGACCGCTCGTGTGGCTCCCACCTCCAAGGCTCGCAACGGAGATACCGTCCGTGTGGCCTTCGATCCCCACAAGGTCCACCTGTTCGACGTGGAGACCGAGCTGACCATCCTGAACTGATCAAAACAATAAAGTGAGATCATTTTTGATCCTCCTATGAACGAAGAACCGCCGAAGGGAAACCTCCGGCGGTTCTTCGTTTTGTTGTAGGGAGAAAAAGATCACAGGCTGCCCAGGGCACTCTCCTGTACCAGGTCGATAAAGCCCTTCATCTGGGGGGTCAGCCATTTGTCCCGGTGGTAGAACAGCTGCCGGTGCATCTCCACCTGGCAGTCCGGCACCTGGAGCCGGGCCAGGGTGCCCTTGGCCAAAGCGGCCCGGGCAATGTATTCCGGCAAAAAGGAAAGGCCCATGCCTTGCTCCACCATCTGGCACAGCAGGGCAGCACTGCCCAGCTCCAGATAGGGCTGCAAGTGCAGCCCCCGGGCAGCCAGGCACTGGTCCAGGGCGTCCCGGTAGCTCATGCCCCGTTCCGTCAGCAAAAACTCCTGCTGCACCAGCTCTTCCAGGGTTACCGCCTCCCGGGCGGCCAGGGGGTGGTCTGCCGGGGCTAAAAAGCACACCGGCTCCGGCACGTCCACAGCCCGTACCAGGGTGGGCTGCAGCAGGGGCTGGTCCAGGGTATAGGCCAGATCCACCTGGTTGGTGCTCAGCAGCTGCAGCATCCCGTGGTCCGTGGCGGTGCAGAGGATCAGCTCCACCTGGGGGAACCGGCGGTGGTATTGCTGCAGCAGCCCCGGCAGAAAGGTGCTGCACACCGAATCCGCCAGAGCGATCCGCAGGGAGCCCTGGACCTGCTGGGCAGGCCGCAAGGCGTTCTGAGCCTGCTGGGCGGTGGTCAACAGGGTACGGGCGTAGCCCAGAAAGGTCTCTCCGGCCACCGTCAGCCGCACAGTCTTGCCCACCCGGTCAAACAGGGGGGTGCCCAGCTCTGCTTCCAGCTGGGCGATCTGGGAGGACACCGCCGACTGGGAGTAGCCCAGCTGCCGTGCTGTCCGGGAAAAGCTGTGGAGCTCTGCAATGTGCAAAAAGGTGTTGATATTCCGCAGTTCCATGGCGTCCTCCTCAGCGGCTGGCAATGTCCTGCACTGTCAGCACCTGGCCGTCCACCGTAAAGTGCACTTCCAGCCCGGCAAATTCCATGCCGTACACTCGCTGGGGGTCGTGCTGGTAGGAGGGCCGGGGGTCGTTGGCCAGTACCCCCTGCAGGGCGTCCCGGTGAGCCTCCGGCACCCGGGCCCACAGCGCCGGGGCGCACTCCACCTGGAGGCTGTACTGCCGGGTCTGGCCTGTGTAGCCCTCGGTGGCCTCCGGGTGGCAGTCGGCATAGGGGATGTAGGGCTTGATGTCATAGATGGGGGTGCCGTCCATCAGGTCGGCTCCCCGGACCACCAGCACCGGCCCCAGGTCCGGCCGCTGCTCAATGGCCTCCAGCTTTACGCTGGAAAGCCCCAGGGGATTGGGCCGGAAAGGGGACCGGGTGGCAAAGACCCCGATCCGGGTGTTGCCGCCCAGCCGAGGGGGCCGTACCGTGGGGGACCAGCTATCCCGTACAGCTCCGGAAAACTGCCACACCAGCCACAGGTGGCTGAACTCCTCCAGCCCACGCAGAGCGTCGGCGTTGCGGTATTCCGGGGTGAACACGATCTCCCCCCGGAGGCTGTCCACCAGGCCGCTTTGCCGGGGGATGCCGAACTTGGTGGGAAAGGCGGTGTGGATATGGGCGATGACCTTCAGGGTCATTTCTTCGGGTGCCTGCTGCATGATGAACTCCTTGCTCAATAGATCTTTTCAATGGGGCAGTGGTCCGGGATGCCGTATTGGCGGCGGAACGCCTGCAAATCCTGGGGGCTGCGGATCAGCTGCACCTCCGTAAACTTTCCGGTGTGCAGGTCCTGGAACCCGGCGGTCTGTTCTCCGGTGCAGATGCTGCATCGCAGCACCGGACGCTGGGCGGCAGGGTCATAAGAGGCAGATGGTTTCTTTCGGCCAAACATAGGCAGCCCTCCTTTTTATAAGCCCCGGCAGATGCCTACGGCCTTGCCCTCAATGTGCAGCTCCGACAGCTGCGCTCCGGCATAGAACATGGGAGGGCACACCGCTGCATTGTCTGCCAGCAGCATCACGGCGTCGCCCTGCCGGTGGAAGTGCTTGAGGGTTGCCTCCTCCCCCACACGCACCGCAGCGATCTCTCCCTGCTCAACCTCCGGCTGGCAGCGGATGCACACGATGTCCCCGTCCTGGATGGTGGGGGCCATACTGTCCCCGTGGCAGGTCAGGGCAAAGTCGGCGTGCCAGGCTGCCGGGACCCCGATATAGTCCTCAATGTTCTGCTGGGCGGTAATGGGGGTGCCGCAGGCGATGGACCCTACCAGAGGCACCTGGACCAGGGCGGGCATAGGCTCAAACCCCGGCGGCGGACTGGGCAGATCCAGCCCCAGCAGATAGGCCGGGGTGGTCTCCAGGGCCTGGGCCAGCTCCTGGAGCTTGGCCTGGGGCAGGTCGTTGACCCCTTTTTCCAGCTTGGTGATGGAGGACTTGGACCGGTAGCCCATGCGCTGGGCCAATGCCTCCTGGGAAAGGCCCAGGGCCTCACGCCGCAGGCGGATACGAGTGGACAGCTCAGACATGGAATGCCTCCTATCAAAACGAATGGTTGTGCCCTGGAAGGGGCTATCTCCCTTTCAGTATACCTGAAAAGTGGACGTAAATCAACTTTTTTCAGACAAAATAAGAAAATCAGTTGACACAAAATCAACTGCGGATTATAATACAACCAAAGATTGTTGCAAGAGACAAAACCGACAAAAAAGGAGTGAGGACCATGGCGAACATTCAATTGATCGACCAATACATCCGGGACAGCGGCTTTAAGCTGCAGTACATCGCTCAGGTGCTGCAGATCAGCAGCAACGCCCTGCACAGCAAGCTGGTGGGCCAGACCCAGTTCAAGGTAGACGAGGCAGGAATGCTGGCGGCGGTGCTGGGGCTGACCATGCCGGAACGGGACGCCTGCTTTTTCGAGGTGCAGCACCGTGCCGAGTGCTGTACCCCCCGGCCGGGGCAGGAGGGGAGGCGGCGCAATGACCGATGAACAGCGCACCATGACCCGGAAGGCCCTGCGTGCCTACGGCCGACGCCGCTGGGCCCGGTCCCCCATCAACCGGATGTGGCAGAGTGCCATTGAGGAGAGCGTGGCCTACTATCAGGCAAAGGACCCGGTGCGGTCAGAACTGCTGCGGCTGCGGTACCTGCAAAACCGCCGGGAGGAGGACGTTATCGAGGCCCTCCACATTGGCCGCACCACCTACCAAAAGGCGGACCTGGACCTGTTGAGCACCGTGGCCATCTATGCAGCCCGGCAGGGAGCCTTTAACTGAAACGAGCCCCCGGACCAGTTGGTCCGGGGGCTCGTTGAGGGTTCGGGGAAAGGTCACTGCTTTTTCTGGGAGGGGTCCTCGCAGTGATTGTGGCAGGAGGCGCAGTTGCCGCCGCAGCCCTCGCCCTTCCAGCCGCCGTGCTTGGAGATCCAGACCACCGCCAGTGCAAACAGGCCAGCCAGCACCAGCAACGTAATAATTCCACGCAGAGTCAACATTTTCAAAACCTCTTTTCCGTTGCGGAAGTCTGCACTCAGTATACACGATTTTGCCCCAAAGAGCAACCAAAAACCTTTTTTGAAAAAAGTTGATATTTTTTGAAATTGGGGCTTGCATTTCCGCACAGCCCGTGCTATAATAATCACGTTCCAGTTCGGAGCCCACAGCAAAGAGCTGAAGCGGAACAGAATATGGAGGATTAGCTCAGCTGGTTAGAGCACCTGCATCACACGCAGGGGGTCTGGGGTTCGAGTCCCTAATTCTCCACCATACAGTTCGTACTCGAACCCAATTCTTTACGAAAAAGGGTTCGGGTACGTTTTTTGTTTATCGGAGGTTC
>CAKSXW010000087.1 GCA_934518555.1 uncultured Faecalibacterium sp.
CCGGTGATCTTGCTGTCGGTGAGGGTCAGGGTAACGGTAACATCGCCGCCCATGCCCTTGGCGGTGCCGGTGAACTCGCCGGAAACGCCGTTGCTCCCGGTGCTGGTGGATGCGCTGCCGCCGCAGGCGGACAGGAACAGCGCACCGGCCAGGACCAGCGAAGCCAGAATATTCTTCTTTTTCTTCATGGTTCCTTCTCCTTTTTGGATCATATCAACGAGCCCGGAGCGTTTGCACCGCAAAGGATGCAAAGCAACGATACTACGAACTCGGGCGTCTTTGATGATACCAGATACGCAGAACTTTCACAATCTTTAGAAAGTAAAGAAAACGGCTTTCTCCTCCAAAAAGGTGCAAAGCCCACACCCACCGGGAAGAAGTCCGGCAAAAAAGGGCGTGGGCTCTGCATCAGGAGAAATATGGCTATATCAAGAGAGAAGAAACGCTTACAGAAGGACCTTGGTCAGGATGCTGGCCACGATAAGGATCAGGGCACCGCAGATACGGGTGGCGATCTGTGCAAAGGGCAGCAGTTCCATACGCTTGGCGGCAGACAGCACGGCGATATCACCGGTGCCGCCCATGTTGGTGGTGCACAGACCAGCAGTGATGGCAGATTCCACCGGGTAGTTTCTCCTCTTTCTGCATCTTGGGCTGTGTGGGGGGCTGCGCCCTTGCTTTGGTCTGAGGATACCACTGCCCTTGCCAAAAAAGAAGTTTTGGAAACTAAACGATATCATTTGGAACATAAAGAAAAGTCGTTAAAATATCACTCTTGCTTTTGTAAGTAAACAAACTGGAAACCAGCACTAAAACACGTTATACTATAAAAAGAAGAAAGGAGTGCCGGATATGAAAAAGCATCTGACCCTGCAGCAAAAGCTGATGCTGGGCTGTTCTGCCCTGCTGGTAGGGGTCCTGCTGCTGTTGGGCAGCACCATCATCCCCCAGCGGCTCCACAGCTTTCATACGGAGCTGGACGACCGCATTGCCCTGACCGCCCGGCTGGTGGCCGAGAGCAGCGACGCCGCCAACGCCCTGGCCGCCGGGGCTGCCCCGGCTGCGTGGATGGCACGTCTGGATGCCCTGTCTGCACAAACCGTGGGCATCGACTATGTGGTGGTGGCAGACTGCACCGGCAAGCGCATCTACCACCCAAGACACGAGCTCATCGGCCAGCAGTTCGTAGGCGGAGACGAGACCGCAGCAGAGCTGGGCAGCCAGCCCTACATCACCACCGGCATCGGCACAGCGGAGGTCCAGCGCCGGGCCTTCCAGACTGTTTACGACAATGCCGGCCAGCCCCTGGGCTTTGTGATGGTCAGCTCCTCTGTGGCCACCATCCAGCACAAAAAGCAGGAGCTGCTCCGCAGCTTTCTGCTGGTGTTTGCCCCGGCACTGGCGGTAGGGCTGGCCTCCTCCTGGCTGCTGGCCCGCAGTGTCCGGGATGCCCTGCTGGGCCACGAACCCGGCACCTTTGCTCAGATGTACTTACAGCGTGAGGAGGTACTGGACCACCTCAGCGAGTGTCTGCTGGCGGTGGCCCCGGACGGCAGACTGCTGTTTGCCAACGCACAGGCCAAAAAGCTGCTGCCGGCCCCCCGGCTGCCTGGGGATTTCCCCCTCTGGCCGGAGGTACAGGCCGCCTTTGCCCCAGGCACCCCCTGCTCGGATCGGCTCATCGAGTGGGCAGATTATATCTTTTTGGCAAAGACGGTGCCCCTGGACAAGGCCGGTGTGCTGGTGATCCTGCGAGACCACACCGAGTACACTCGCATCGACCAGCAGCTTACCGGCACCAACCATGTCATTGAGGCTCTGCGGGCCAATACCCACGAGTTTTTGAACAAGCTCCATGTGATCTCCGGCCTACTGCAGATCGGTGAGACCCAAAAAGCCATTGAGTTCATCAACGGCGTAAGCGAAGATGTGGAGAACAACTACCAGGGCATCATCCGTCAGCTGCACAACCGCACCGTGGCGGCGCTGGTGCTGGGCAAGGCCAGCCACGCCCGGGAGCTGGACATCCAGTTTTCCCTCCGGCGGGACAGCACCCTGCCTGCCCACAGCCTGTATCTGTCCAGCCGGGAGCTGGTGACCATTGTAGGCAACCTGGTAGAAAACGCCTTTGAAGCCGTAAAAGCCGCTTCCCTCAAGCAGGTGGGCCTGTTTATCGGGGAGGATGCCCAGGGCCTGACCATTACGGTGGACGACACCGGCCACGGCATGACAGAGGAGCAGATCGCCACCCTCCGGCAGCGGCAGTACACCACCAAGGGGGAGGGCCACGGCTTTGGTCTGCGGCTGATCCAGCAGATCGTGGCCAGCCGCAAGGGCTATCTGGAGATCGAGTCGGAGCCCGGGGAGGGCAGCTCTTTTACCGTAAATTTTACCGAGAAGCGTGAGGTGACCGAGGGATGCTGAAAACTGTCATTGTAGAGGACGACCGCATGGTGGCGGCCATCAACGCCCAGTTTGCTGAAAAGACCCCCGGAGTACAGGTGGTAGCCACCTTTCACAACGGCCGGGACGCTCTGGCCTTTCTGGAACAGACTCCTGTGGATCTGCTGCTGACAGACCTGTATATGCCGGAGATGTCCGGTGTTGAGCTGGTGGCAGAGCTGCGCCGCCGGGGCTGCAATGCCGAGGTCATCTTTATCACCGCTGCCAACGACGCCCCTCACATTCAGGAGGCGTTGCAGCTGGGGGTGGTGGATTACCTGATCAAACCCTTCCGGTACGAACGGTTTGAGGAGGCCCTGGACAAGGTGGTGGTGCGCCGCAAGGTCATTGAAAGTGGGCTGGAGTTTACCCAGGCCGACATCGACGAGATGATCCGCACCAGCCGCCCCAACCCGGAAAGCCGCACCGCCGAGTTGCAAAAGGGCATCCAGCGGCAGACCCTGGACCACATCCGGGGCGACCTCCGCAAAAACACCGGGGTATACCGCACCGCCGAACAGATCGCCGCAGACACCGGCCTTTCCAAGGTGACGGTGCGGCGGTACCTGAACTACCTCATCGGCACCAGCGAGGCCGAAAGCCAGGTGGATTATTCCACCGGCGGCAGACCCCGGGTGGAATACCGGAGCCGGTGAGCGAGAAAATCAATACTGCGTCAGCCAGAAAATAGAAACAGCCGAACCTCTCCTGTAAAGAAAGGTTCGGCTGTTTTGTTTCAGGGTCGAGTGCATCCCATGGCGTGACGTCCAGGTCATTCCTTCAGGATGGCTTCCAGCTGCTCCTGGAATTGCTTTGCGTTTTTCATCTTGTAGGGTCGGTCATTTATGGAAATCTGCCCTGCCTCCGACACAAAAATGGACCCTGCCACAGCATCCTTATCGATCATGTAAATAGACAGGACCTTGCTGCCGCTCGTTTCCATGGCACCGTCGGAAAGGTAGGTTTTCAGGGTCCGGTTATAGGTGTACCCCTGCGCCAGTTGGACGATCTTTTCTTTCTGTTCCTCTGTCATGTTGTCGTAGGCTTCGGAGTGGACATAGGGTTCCCCGTTCTGGACACCAAAAGTGTTGCTGTACAAAAGCAAAGAGCTGTTTTCGGGGATGCAGTCCGATAAGGGCAGCGGCCGAAAATAGATCACGCTGCACACAAGCAGCACCACACAAAGCCCCACCGCCAGCACTGTCTTTTTGTTCATGAGAACGCCTCCTTTTGATCCCGGTTTTCTGTGCCAAGTATATCATATTTTTCTATACAGGCACACTCCCCCGGCAGCAAGTTTTTCTAAAGCAAAGAGCAGGATACCATTGCCACGATGATACCGTGGCCACAAATTTTCAATTTTTGAAAATTCTTACCCCTTGGGACAGCTTCTTGTTGGGGCGTGGGGAGCCCCAAACCCTGCTGTAGACGAATACGAAAACCCAGAAAACAGCTCCTTTAGATGAGGTGTTTTTCAAGGCAATAATGATAGATGCCTTCCTCATCCACAGAACGGCAG
>CAKSXW010000088.1 GCA_934518555.1 uncultured Faecalibacterium sp.
TCAGAGATAGCGGAAAAGTTTGCAGGCATCATCATAATGAATTACTCCCTTCAAAATGTAGAAAAGATATTTCACAACCCTACTTGCGTAGGCTTGCTTTATCCTTACTAGGATGGTAACAATATACCACACTTTCCAGAAATGTTCAAGGTCTTTTTCACAAAAAGTGTAAGAAATGTGAAACCCAGTCTGTAAAAGTAGCACTTTTCCCCTGGTCTGGAGCCTGTTTTTCGGTTTTGACAGGTTTTTTGCCCGGGGTGGGCAGTGTGCTACCAAATTTTCACAGGTTAGAGGGTGGTGTTGTTTTAGGGGATTGGGGGCGCACAAAAACACGCCCGGAGGCGTAAACCTCCGGGCGTGCTCTTAGCTGCTCTTTGGTCTGCCCTTCATCAGGCAAGCCATTTGATCCAGTGGATCAATTAGAAGCCAAACTTGTCGCTGCCGACAACGTTACCAACAGTGCCGGTAGCCAGGTTGTAGATGGCAGCAGCGGAACCGACCATACGCAGGCCAACGTTCAGAGCGCCGTTAGCGCCGTTCAGGAAGTTGTCGCCGGCAGAAGCGAAGCCCATGTCCTTATCCTTGCCGAAGCCAGCACGGTAGCCGCTCAAGAAGTAGTCCTGCAGGGTGTCACGGGTAGCACCAGCCATAGCACCGGGACGGTAAGAGCCGCCAAACAGAACACCGATGGTGTTGTCAACGTACTCCTGAACGAAGTGGTTGCCGATCAGGGTAACCATGTTCTTGTTGAAGGTCTGCCAGTTGGAGACAGTCAGTGCGGGTGCCAGGATGTCAGCCAGGGTTGCGCCGCCGTTGACGTAGGTCAGCTCATTCTCAGAGATAGCGGAAAAGTTTGCAGGCATCATCATAATGAATTACTCCCTTCAAAATGTAGAAAAGATATTTCACAAACCCACTTGCGTAGGCTTGCTTTATCCTTACTAGGATGGTAACAATATACCACACTTTCCAGAATTGTTCAAGCTCTTTTTCACAAAAAGTGTAAGAATTGTGAAACCCGGTCTGTAAAAGTAGCACTTTTGCCCAGGTCCGGAGCCTGTTTTTCGGTTTTGACAGGTTTTTTTGCCCCGGGGCGGTACACTGGCACCAAGGGGGGTCTGCCGTTGAAAAGTGTGGTATATGTGGACCAATTGCTGCTGACAAACTTTGTCATTGGGGCGTTATTTTTGCTGGCAGCCGGGCTGCTGAGCGGCCAGCTGTGCAGCCGCTGGCGGCTGTGGGCCGGGGCCGGGGCGGCAGCTCTGACGGCCCTGGTGCTGCTGGCCCCGGAGCTGCCCCCGGGGTGGGCGGTGTGCTACCAAATTTTCACAGGTTGGGGAGTGGTGGCGGCGGCCTACGGGGTGCCGGGCCGGAATTTTTGGCGGCTGTGGGGCTGGTATGCCCTGCTGAACCTGCTGCTGTGCGGTGCCGTGGTGCTACCGGGGGTCCAGAGCCGGAACCTCAGCGTGGCCCTGCCCCTGTCCCCCGGGCGGCTGCTGGCCAGCTGCGCCGGGGTGTACGCCGGGCTCCGGGGGCTATTGTATTGCTTTGGCCGGGCCGGGGCCCCCAGCCGCCCGGGGGTGCTTACGGTAGCCGGGGCGGCCATTCCGGTGCAGACCTTTTATGATACAGGCTTTGCCCTGCAGGAACCCATCAGCGGCCGGGCGGTGGTGCTGGTGCAGTATCCGGCAGTGGGGCCCAGCCTGCCCCCGGCCTTGCAGCAGGGGCTGGAGGGGTGGTTCCGGCAAGGCACCGCCCCGGCCCCGGAGCTGGAGATGTGCCTGGTGCCCTGCCGCACCGTTACGGGCCCCGGGGTATTGCCTGCGGTGCCTGCCCAGGCCCTGCAGGTGGGCAAAGGCCGGGCCCAGGGGTTTTTGGCGGCCTTTTGCTGCCCGGAGCCCCCGGAACCCGGCTGGACCCTGCTGTTTGGCCAGGACACCGCCCGGCAGCTGGGAGGACATTTTATATAAATAGAGGAGGCATTGCCATGTTGCAAAACCTTTGGCGTTGGATCGTTTGCTGGTGGCAGGGGCTGCGGTATCGGGGTGGGGCCCACTACCTGGCCAGCGGCAGCCTGCCCCCACCCCTGGACCCGGAGCAGGAAAAGGCCCTGCTGGCCCGGATGGCCGCCGGGGAGGCCCTGGCCCGGGATGAGCTGATCACCCACAACCTGCGGCTGGTGGTGTACCTGGCCAAAAAGTACGAGAACAGCGGTGTGCCCTCGGAGGACCTGGTGAGCATTGGCACCATTGGGCTCATCAAGGCCGTCAACACCTTTACCCCGGAGCGGTGCATCAAGCTGGCCACCTACGCCAGCCGCTGCATTGGCAACGAGATCCTGATGTACTTACGCAAAAGCTCCAACCGCCGCCAGGAGGCCAGCCTGGACGAACCCCTGAACGTGGACGGGGACGGCAACGAGCTGCTGCTTTCGGACATTCTGGGCAGCGACGAGAACATGGTGGGCCAGCAGCTGGAGCAGGCCGCCGAACGAGCCGGGCTGCGCCGGGCGGTAGGGGCCTTATCCCCCCGGGAGCGGCAGATCATGGAGCTGCGGTTCGGCCTCACCGACGGGGTGGAGCGGACCCAAAAGGAAGCCGCCGACGCCCTGGGCATCAGCCAGAGCTACATCTCCCGGCTGGAAAAGCGCATCCTGCAAACCTTAAAGCTGCAATTGGAAGGGCAATAAAAAAGCGCAGCCTTGTCCTTGACAAACTGCGTGGAATCGTCTATACTGAAAATACAAAAGGCGCTGGCCCATACAAACGACTAGCTCCTTACCAGATTGTCAGAAAAAATGACCGTTCAGGCTTGGGAACTTGAAGGCGGTCATTTTTTCTTTTTATCATCCCTGTGCGAGACAGTCCATGTGATCTGAAATGTAACGTAGATTGCTCCGCCAAGCAGCGAAAGCAGCATTACGACCTGTTCAAACGTCATGGTGCATCCCCCCTTTCCGCCCTTGGGCGTCCGGGGGAGGCCGAGATTTCAAGAAAAATTCGCTCCACCGGGTACCCAGGTGCCGGTAAGGAGCTCAGCCGCCTGCATTTGTGGGACGCAGCGCCTCGTGGCAGCCTTGCGGCTGCGTTTAAAGCATACCATAATTATGTGCCAATTGCAATTGCGGCTTTTTTTGCACGCTCATCCGGCTGCCGGGTGGGCGTGTAATTTTTTCCACGCATAGTGGTTTGCCCCTGCGGCCATACTCCCGGTGAACTTCAAAACAGACCGGGGGCGTTTGGATGTACAA
>CAKSXW010000089.1 GCA_934518555.1 uncultured Faecalibacterium sp.
CCCAAGAAGCGTCAGCGCAAGGAAGTTCATGGCTTTCTGACCCGCATGAGCACCAAGAACGGCCGTAAGGTCATCAACGCTCGCCGTGCAAAGGGCCGCAAGAGCCTGACCGTCTGATCCCCCTGTTTTGCACATGGGATCCGGCGCACAAGTGAATAGGCGCACAAAAGACCGCTGATATTGGATTAGCGGTCTTATTTTATACCCAGGGGGCCTGGGGCGTGAAAGTTTTTTCGCAAAAAGCCCCCCTGGGCCTTTTAAAGTGCAAAAAATTTTGATATACTGGCTAAAGAGTGTACCCTTGGTGCACCCGGACGAAGAAAAAGGAGGCACCGAAGCGATGCGCTATCGTCCCATCCGCCGCAACAGCGAGTTTGGCCGGGTGTATGCCCGGGGCAAGTCCTATGTGAACCCGGCCCTGGTGCTGTATGTACTCAAGACCCGGGGCAAAAAGACCCGGGTGGGCCTTACCGCCACCAAAAAGGTGGGCCATGCCGTACAGCGCAACCGGGCCCGCCGGGTGATGAAGGCCGCCATCGACGAGCACCTGGATTATAACATCGGGGGCTACGATCTGGTGTTCGTGGCCCGGGCCATGACCCCTAAGCTGAAGAGCTGGCAGGTCAGCAGTGTGGTGGCAAAGCTGTTTGCCCAGGCAGGGCTGCCGGATAAGGCCAAGGGCCCCCATGCCAAGGCCCCTGCCACGGTGCCCCCGGCCCGGAAAGACCCCCCGGCCCCCAAGCCGTGAGCCCTTTTCAGCAGGCCTGCCGCAGGGCCCTGTGCGTACCCATCCGCATCTACCAGCACACCCTCAGCCCCTGGATCGGCCGCAGCTGCCGGTTTGCCCCCAGCTGCAGCAACTATACCATCCAGGCCATTATGACCCACGGCTGCCTGAAAGGCATCCTGCTGGGGGCCTGGCGCATCGGCCGGTGCAACCCCCTGGGCAAATGGGGCTACGACCCGGTGCCGCCCCCGGGGCGGTGGCAAAGCCCTGCCCGGCACCTGGAGCCTGCCCGGCTCTTTGAAAAGCGGCATAGGGGATAGGGCAGTTAACGAGCTTCTTGTGACGCGCTGCACTGTGGGCAACGTGTCCTACGATAAAAAATAACACGTCCCGTGCCACAGGCGGGGCAGAATGGACAAAGGTATGAACTTCTTTTACATCCTAAGCGGGCCCCTGGGCTATGTCATGGAGTGGATCTACAAGCTGCTCCCCAACTATGGCTGGGACATCATCCTCTTTACCCTGCTGATCAACATCGTCAAGATCCCCCTGCAGTTGAGCCAGCAGAAGAGCATGGCCAAAATGTCTGCTTTCCAGCCCATGATCATGGACATCCAGACCAAGTACAAGGATAAGCCGGAAAAGCAGCAGGAAGAGCTGATGAAGCTGCAGCAGGACTACGGCTACAAGCCCACTGCCGGCTGCCTGCCCATGCTGCTGAACTTCCTGGTGATGTTCGGCGTTATCGGCGTGGTGTATAACCCCCTGGAGCGGATCTTTCACATCAGTGCCGCTGCCCTGACCGCCGCCGGTGAGGCCCTGACTGCCTCCGGCGTGGCCTTTACCGCCATTACCCGGGACACCACCATCATTGCCCAGGTGCTGGCCGGCAACAGCGGCCTGCTGCAGTGCTTTACCGAGGCACAGATCGCCACCATCACCGAGTTCAGCCAGCACATGAGCTTTTTGGGCATCGACCTGACCCGGGTGCCCCAGATCGGCCTGTCCCTGGATCTGGTGCTGCCCCTGCTGTCGGTGGTCACAATGTTCCTGTCCACCCACATCAGCATGAAGGCCTCCGGCCAGCAGATGCAGGGCAGCATGAAGGTGACCATGTACCTGATGCCCCTGATGTACCTGTTCTTCTGCTTTACCTATCCTCTGGCATTCTCTCTGTACTATGTGATCTCCAACATCGTCATGACCGTGCAGACCCAGGCCATGCGGAAGGTCTATGACCCCGAAAAGATGCGGAAAGAAGTGGAAGCTCAGATCGAGGAAAAGCGCAAGCAGCAGAAGCGTGGCGTAAAGAGCACCACCGTCCAGGTCACCGACCCCAAGACCGGCAAGACCGTGGAAAAGAACCTGTCTGCCAGCGAGATGAACAAGCGCCGCCTGGAGTATGCCCGTCAGCTGGACGCTGAGCGTTACAAGGACGAGCGCACCGTGCCGCTGAGTGAGCTGAACCAGCAGGACAAACAGTAAAACAAGGGAGGTAAACGGTTATGATCCGTACACAGGAAGCGACTGGTAAGACGGTCGAAGAAGCCTTTGCCAAGGCCTGCGCCCAGCTGGGCGTCCAGGCAGAGGACGAAAATGTCAGCCGTGAGGTGCTGGAGTATCCCCAAAAGACCGGATTTCTGGGCCTGAAGACCACCCCTGCCAAGGTCCGGGTCACCGTGGAGGAGGCTGACGCCCCTGCCGCTGTGGAGACCCCGGCCCCGGCTGCTGCCCCGGTGGAGCCGGAGACTGTGGCTGCCCCCGTGGAAGAAGCTGCCCCGGCCCCGGCCCCTGTCCAGGAGCCGGAAACCCCGGCTGCGGCCCCGGCTGAGGCTGCCGCTGCAGAGGAAGAAGAAGTAGAGGTGCCTCTGGTGATCCAGGACACTCCCAAGGTGAAGGCTGCTGTGGAGTACCTGCAGGAAGTCATTGCCAAGATGGGCGTGGAGAACGTGACCTTCAGTGCCGTGCAGAAGGGGGAGGCCACCATCATCCGCTTGGATGGTGAGCACCTGGGTGCCCTCATCGGCCGCCGTGGCGAGACCATGGAGAGCCTTTCGTACCTGGCCAGCCTGGTGGCAAACCGGTTGGAAGGGGATTACATCAAGCTGGGCCTGGACGTGGCTGGCTACCGTGACAAGCGGGAAAGCGACCTGACCGCCCTGGCACAGCGCATTGGTGCCAAGGTCCGCAAGACCGGCCGCAGCTTTGCCATGGAGCCCATGAACCCCTACGAGCGCCGCATCATCCACTCTGCCATCAGCAA
>CAKSXW010000090.1 GCA_934518555.1 uncultured Faecalibacterium sp.
AAGGTGGTGTGGCGGCAGTGATCGGACCAGTAGGTGTCGATCATCTTGATCTCGGTGATGGTGGGGTCCCGCTGCTCAGAGCGGAAGTACTCCTGGCAGAACTTGATGTCTCCCAGGTCCATGGCCAGGCCCTTTTCCTCAATGAACTTGGCAAGGCCTGCCTCGTCCAGCTGGTTGAAGCCCTCCAGCACCGCCACAGCGGTGGGGATGGGGTACTCCATCTTCAGGGTCTCCTTGGGCTCCAGAGATGCCTCCCGGGCCTCCACAGGGTTGATAACATACTTTTTGATCTCGGCCACCTGCTCGTTGGTCAAAGCACCTTCCAGCAGGTACACCCGGGCAGAGCGCACCAGAGGACGCTCGCCCTGGCTGATAAGCTGGATGCACTCTGCGGCAGAGGCTGCACGCTGGTCAAACTGGCCCGGCAGATACTCCACAGCAAAGGACACGCCATCGCTGACCGGCAGCTGGGCGTAGGTGTTATCCACCGGGGGCTCGCTGAACACGGTGCTGACGCACTGGTCAAACAGAGCCTGGTCGATGCCTTCCACATCGTAGCGGTTCAGCAGCCGCAGACCGGTAAGGTCCTGGATGCCCAGCAGGCTGGTGAGCTCATTTTTCAGGCCCGTAGCCTCCACATCAAAGCCGGGCTTTTTTTCCACATAAATACGATAGACCATTGGGTGAAATCCCCCTTGTTATTGTTTTTCGATCCTATTATGTATGATGGGTCGTACTGAATAACCCCTTCCGTCACGGCTGCGCCGTGCCACCTCCCCCAAGGGGGAGGCTTTTGTCATGCCGCAAAGTTTCCCTTCTGCGGAAAGGCGCCCCCTTGGGGGAGCTGGCATCGAACAAAGTGAGATGACTGAAGGGGTCGTTTACGTTTTTTTACTGCTTCTCTGCCAAGGCCTTCAGAGCCCGCAGGCCGATATCGCTGCGCTTGTGCAGCTTTTCAAAGCTGATCTTCTCTGCTGCCTCATAGGCGTGGCTCAGGGCATTGGTCAGCCGGGGGCCGGTGGCGGTAACGCCCAACACACGGCCGCCGTTGGTCACCAGCTGGCCCTCCTCGGTGAGAGCCGTGCCGGAGTGGTACACCGTCACGTTCTCCTCCCCGGGCAGCTGGCCCTCCACCAGGCCGGAGATGGGCTTGCCCTTCTCGTAGGCTACCGGGTAGCCGCCGGAGGCCAGAATGACGCAGGCGGCTGCGCCGTCCGAGAACTTGACCTCCTCGTCGGCCAGGGTGCCGTTGGTGCAGGCCTCCATGATGTGCAGCAGGTCACTTTCCAGCAGAGGCAGCACCACCTGGGTCTCAGGGTCTCCAAAGCGGCAGTTGTACTCGATGACCTTGGGGCCATCCGGGGTCAGCATCAGGCCGAAGTACAGGCAGCCCTTGAAGGGGCAGCCCTCGGCGTTCATGGCCCGGATGGTGGGCAGGAAGATGGTCTCCATGCACTGGGCGGCCACTTCCGGGGTGTAGTAGGGGTTGGGGGCGATGGTGCCCATGCCGCCGGTGTTCAGGCCGGTGTCGTGGTCGTTGGCCCGCTTGTGGTCCATGCTGGACACCATGGGCTTGACCACCTTGCCGTCGGTAAAGCTCAGCACACTGACCTCCGGCCCGGTGAGGAACTCCTCCACCACCACATGGTTGCCAGAGGTGCCGAACTTTTTGTCCAGCATGATCTCCTTGACGCCCTCAGCGGCCTGCTGCTCGTTTTCGCAGATCAGCACGCCCTTGCCCAGGGCCAGGCCGTCGGCCTTGATGACCACCGGGTACTTGCCCTCGGCACGGATGTAATCCATGACCTTGGCCGGGTCATCGAAGGTCGCATACTTTGCGGTGGGGATGCCGTATTTTTTCATCAGGTCCTTGGAGAATACCTTGGAGGCCTCGATGCGGGCAGCAGCCTTATCCGGGCCAAAGGCCGGGATGCCCACAGCAGCCAGGGCATCCACCATGCCCAGAGCCAGGGGGTCATCCTGGGCCACCACCACATAATCGAACTTTTCTTCCACTGCAAAGGCCACCATGGTATCCACGTCGGTAGCCTTGATGTTCTTGCACTTGGCGTCGTAGCTGATGCCGCCGTTGCCCGGTGCACACCAGATCTCGCCGCAGTCGGGGCTCTTTTTCAGGGCCTTGATGATGGCGTGCTCACGGCCGCCGCCGCCCACTACCAGAATTTTTTCAGCCATATCGTTTTCTCCTAAACTTTCGTTCTTTCCGTCAGCTGCCTCGCCCTCTCAGTCCGCTTTGCGTCCAGCTCTCCCAAGGGGAGAGCCCTTGGCAAAACCAGAAACTTTGCCGTACTGCCAAAGCCTCTCCCCTTGGGAGAGGTGGCATTGCGAAGCAATGACGGAGAGGGCTAGGACGTTCCCCCTCAGTGATGGAACAGCCGCAGGCCGCAGAAGGCCATGGCGATGCCATACTTGTTGCAGGTGTCGATGACCTGCTGGTCCCGGATGGAGCCGCCGGGCTGCACGATGGCGGTGACGCCGGAACGGCGGGCCCGCTCGATGTTATCCCCAAAGGGGAAGAAGGCGTCGGAACCCAGGCACACGCCGGACACCTTGCTCAGGTAAGCCTTCTTTTCCTCAGCAGTCAGAGGCTCCGGCTGACGGGTGAAGGTCTCAGCCCAGACATCATCTCCGATAACGTCCTCAGGGGTGTCCCCGATGTACACGTCGATGGCGTTGTCCCGGTTGGGCTTTGCCACGTCATCCCGGAAGGGCAGGTCCAGCACCTTGTCCATGTGGCGCAGCTG
>CAKSXW010000091.1 GCA_934518555.1 uncultured Faecalibacterium sp.
TCCACGCATAGTGGTTTGCCCCTGCGGCCATACTCCCGGTGAACTTCAAAACAGACCGGGGGCGTTTGGATGTACAACAAGGTGGAACTATGCGGCGTGAACACGGCCCAGCTGCCGGTGCTGTCGGAGGCGGAAAAGCGCAGGCTGCTGGCCCTGGCCCACCAGGGGGACAAGGCCGCCCGGGAGCGGATGGTGGAGGGCAACCTGCGGCTGGTGCTCAGCGTGGTGCAGCGGTTCGCCCAGCGGGGCCAGAACCTGGACGACCTGTTCCAGGTGGGGTGCATCGGCCTCATCAAAGCCATCGACAACTTTGACCCGGACCAGCCGGTGCGGTTCTCCACCTATGGGGTGCCTATGATCATCGGGGAGATCCGGCGGTTTTTACGGGACAACAACGCCCTGCGTGTGAGCCGCAGCCTCCGGGACACCGCCTACCGGGCCATGCAGACCCGGGAGGCCCTGGAAAAGCAGCTGGGCCGGGAGCCCACCCTGGCGGAGATCGCCGCCGGGGCAGGCCTGAGCCGCCGGGAGGTGACGGCGGCCCTGGAATCGGTGGTGGAGCCTGTGAGCCTGGAGGAGCCGGTGTACACCGACAGCGGCGACGCCATGTACCTCATCGACCAGGTCCGGGACCCGGACGGGGAGGACAGCTGGATCAGCGGCCTGCAGTTCCGGCAGACCGTGGCAGGCCTGTCCCCCCGGGAAAAGCGGATCATGGAGCTGCGGTATCTGGGGGGCAAGACCCAGATGGAGGTGGCCCGGGAGATCGGCATCAGCCAGGCCCAGGTGTCCCGGCTGGAAAAAGGGGCCCTGGACCAGTTCCGCACCCAGGGATAACCGCAAAAAGCCCTCTCAGAGCCTCTGTAAGGGCCCCGAGAGGGCTGGGGGCTTACTCCCCGTGATATTTGCGCCGGGTGGCTGCACCGCCTCGCAGGTGGCGTTCCGCCTTGTTCCGGGCCAGCACCCTTTGCACCTGGCCAGCCAGCTGGGGGCTGATGGCCTGCAAGCGGCCCGTCACATCCTTGTGCACCGTGGATTTGCTGCACCCAAAGGCCGCAGCGGCCCCACGCACGGTGGCCCCCTGCTCCACGATATACTCCCCCAACTGGACGGCTCGCCGCTCCGGATCCCCTGTCATGGCCATTCCCCCTGCCCTGTGCTGCTACAGCCTATGCAGGGCCGCCGCCGCTTATGCCGGGGCTTGACTTTGGCCCCCGGGTTGCGCTATACTGACCACGGACATAAAAACAGGGGCGCCGTAAGGCTGAGATCCGCACTGGGCGGAGTACCCTTTACCTGATCCGGGCAATGCCGGCGTAGGGAGTTTGCGGAGCTGTCCGGCACCATCAACAAACCTCCATGCGTCTGCTACCGGCAGGCGCATTTTGTTTTTGTGTACTATTGACGCAAAGCGAGGAATCATTCCCATGTCCAAGACTTATTCCAAGACCCGGATCTTGGTAGAGTGCGCCCTGATGATCGCCATGGGCACCGTGCTCTCCAACATCAAGTTCTTCACCATGCCCAACGGCGGCAGCGTTACCCTGCTGAGTATGCTGCCCTTTGTGCTGGTGTCCTTCCGCCACGGCGCAAAGTGGGGCCTGTTTACCGGCCTTGTCAACGCCTGCCTCCAGATGCTGCTGGGCTTCTGGGCACCTCCCACCCCTACCTTCCTGTACTTCCTGGGTGAGGTGCTGCTGGACTATGTGCTGGCCTTTATGGTGCTGGGCCTGGCCGAGCTGTTTGCCCGTCCCTTCAAAAACCGCACCGTAGGCGTGGCCGTGGGCACCTTTGCCGCAGGCTTTTTGCGCTTTATGTGCAGTTTCTTGTCCGGCGTGCTGGTGTGGGGCAACCTGACCGACGGCCTGTCCGCATGGACCTACAGCCTGACCTACAACGGCAGCTATATGCTGCCGGAGACCCTGCTGACCATGGTGGCCGCTGTGCTGCTGTGCCGTGTGGCACCCCAGATCTTTGACCGCCAGAGCGTCAAGGCCTAAAAAGACGCACTTTCGTACATCCTCTGCTCCCCTGCCGGGCCAAAAGCTCTGCAGGGGAATTTTGTTGCAAAATTTCAAAAAACCTGTTGACAATCTCCCTTTGGGCTGGTATAATTACACACGTCGTCAGGAACACAACGCCAACGACAAGCCAGCATGGGGGATTAGCTCAGCTGGGAGCCCAAGCAGTGCGCTCACGCACCCCCACGACTGAACTTCATAAAACGTTTCTTG
>CAKSXW010000092.1 GCA_934518555.1 uncultured Faecalibacterium sp.
TACGTGTTTTTCCAACACGAAAATAGGTTCCGTTACAAGTTTTTCGATATTGTTCAATTTTCAAGGTCCTGTGCGCCCCAGCCTTGCGGCTGACGACTCAATTATTTTACCACAGAAGTGGTTTTTTGTCAAGCTTTTTTTTCGGAATCTTTTGAACTTTCTGAACTTGGATCGCTTCGTGTTTCTCGGTGCTAACCGGAACTTTTCAGCGTCTATTGGTTCTTTTCAAAGGCTTCCGGCTGAGGTTTCAGAAGTCATTCTTTGTCTCAGCACTTGGCGCTCAAGTATAATACCACACCCCGGCGCCCTTGTCAACACTTTTTGACATCTTTTTTCCAAATTCTTTGCGGAGGAGGCTTTGGGGTAAACCCTCTCAGTCATCGCCTGCGGCGATGCCAGCTCCCCCGAGGGGGGAGCTTTTACGCATTTTCCGGTCAGCACGAATAAAGCTCCCCCTTTCGGGGGAGCTGGCGCACAGCGCCTGAGAGGGTTCACCTCTGCCGCCTCTTGCGTATCGGCAGAGGGTGCGCTATTATATATTATATACATTATAGAGCACTGCGAAAGGGGCCCTGACCATGATCCTCACCGTCAACATCGGCAACACCCACATCACCGTAGGGGGCTACGAACAGGACATGCTGCGGTTCTGCGGTCGGCTGCATTCCGACCCGGCTGCCACCGTGGACGAATACGCCATCTGGCTGTCCAGTCTGCTGACCCTCCACGGTTCTGCCCCGGACCAGATCGAAGGGGGCATTCTGGGCAGCGTGGTGCCGGTGCTCAGCGGACGGGTGCTTTCCGCCCTGCAGCTCTTGTGCAAAGCTCGCTTCCTGACGGTAGGCCCTGGGCTGAAAAGCGGCATCAAGCTGCGGCTGGACAACCCGGCCCAGCTGGGAGCCGAGCTGCTGTGCGGCGCCGTAGCAGCCCTGGCAGAGAGCCCCGGGCCGTTGGTGGTGATCTCTGCCGACACCGCCATTTCCATGATGGCCGTCAATGCCCGGCAGGAGCTAGTAGGCGGCGTGATCCTGCCGGGGCCCCAGCTGTCCCTGGATGCTCTGGTCCGGAACACCGCCCAGCTGCCCCAGATCGACCTGGCTGCCAGCACCCCGGCCTCCATCCTGGGCAAAAGCACCTCCGCCTGCCTGCAAAACGGCTTTGTGCTTGGCACCGCCAGCCAGCTGGAGGGCCTGGCACAGCGGTTCTGCGCCGAGCTGGGCCCCCAGACCGCCTTTTATGCCACCGGAAACCTGCCCCTTGCCATCCGGGAGGCCTGCAAGGTGCCCATCCGCTACCGGGAGACCCTGATCACCGATGGTTTGTACCACATCTGGCACCGGAACCGGAAGGGCGGCTAAGTCAGGGGGGTGCTGGCAGCGGTCGTCGTCGTTGCTGTTCGAATCCTCCCGGTCGTGTAAAAAAGACACCCGATGCACAGATGTCTCCAGCCTCTTGGTAGACATTCCTAGCCGTTGGGAACCCCACACTAACAAAAGCCCCACTGGGGCTTTTGTTGCCCCACCTGCGGTGGGGCCGTGTTGTTCGAATCCTCCCGGTCGTGTAAAAAAAGACACCCGATACACAGATGTCTCCAGCCTCTTGGTAGACATTCCTAGCCGTTGGGAACCCCACACTGAGCAACAGCCCACTGGGCTGATTGCTCACCCCACCCTTCGGGTGGGGCCGTGTTGTTCGAATCCTCCCGGTCGTGTAAAAAAAGACACCCGATACACAAATGTGTATCGGGTGTCTTTGGTGCAGTAAAGCAATCCAAATCCGAACCATTTCCCTCGGATGCAACTTCTGTCGCTTCTCCAAAGGTGACGGTCTGTGTGCCTTCTTTATAGTTAAAGGTTATCAAAACCTTATCGTCATACAGGTAAATCGCATTGATGAAGGTATCCACCAGT